>MVQL01000209.1 GCA_002067205.1 Pelotomaculum sp. PtaB.Bin104 | reverse complement strand
GGAAGCCTGGGGAAATGAGGTGGCTGGTTAGTAAATGCTACAGAAAGCCACTATACTCGGCTGATGGGCGGGCTGCGAAATTTCGGGGAGACAGAATAAATACAGGAATTTAAGGCGGCAAAATCATTACCGATCTTAAAAAGCGAACTTACCTGGAGGATATTAATGAGCTTTGCCGGTTACAGCGAATCGACCATGCCGAGAGTGGCATTCTCTATTTCATGTATGAAGGCTTGTTCCTCGCATGTGCTCAATAGCACCGGAAACCTAATAAATGTTTCTTGGTGTGAATCCTAGTAATTTTTGTTTTCATTTTTTTCTTTACTAAAAAAAAAAAGAAGCCCGAAGGCTCAATATAGATTTAATTAAAGGTGCGCTTACATAGGAGAAATTGATTTTTAGCCAAGTGAAATTTAACCCCACTCATCTTCAGAAAGTCTTGGCATGTTAATCATCCTCCTTAGATTTTATTTTTTTATGTTTATTATAACCAAAGTTAAACAATATAATCATTTCTTTAAAATTGTAAAAATTACACCATCGCCAGGTAAAATCCAATCTTTAAATATAATTTCTATTCCACTTGAGAAAGAATTTTTAAATGCTGTATTGTTTCTATCCATAAATCCAAATCCATAACCTGTCAAATCATAATTTTCGTTTGGATTGAGATAAAAAATACATCTATACCGTTTGCATGGCTTTCCAACTCTGTGAGTAAAATGTTGATCAGTCAAGGGTGTAATGGTATTATAAGTAAGCTCAACTATGCATCTTTCTTCAACTTCAATTTTATGTTCACAATAAACTTTTAAGTTATACTCTTTAATAGCTTCATCTATAGATCTGGTATAATTTATTTTTATATCGTCTGTTATATTTTCTGCTAAACAGTTAGACCCTTGTTCTGTTGTAGTAATTGTTTTGATGAGCAACATTTCTAATTGATACAAGTATTTATCATCGATACCATCAATGTTTCGCATTAATGCATTGATCGGAACTGTTTCATATAATATATCGCGTACTGGGTTAATAATCTCAAATCTTTTAGTTATTTTTTTCTTAATTAAATCATTCTCAATTTTACAATCAATTCTAATTTCATAGTCATCATAATAACAACCATCTATAAGAGGTTTAACATTGTTCTGGACATTATAAAAAAAACTATCTTTATTACTTGGTTGATCCTTAAAATATAAGACTTTCTGGATTCTGTTCTCTAAGGCTTTAAGTTTATCCGGATGTAAATTACATATGTATTCATCTCTAATAAGAGAATCGTTTAATCTTCTGAAAAAATATTCCCTAAAGTCACCTAATTCGAGCAATATGGTTATGCTACCCAGTATAAATAAGGAAATGCCAACTTCATGTAAAACAGAAAACAGTAATTTATAGGGATCTTCTTCTTGAGATTTATAAATTAATTCATGGTTAGCTGATAGGGAAAATAAATATAAACTAAGTACAATAATAAGAATAGGGTAAAGTCTTATTAATTTTATTTTAATCAAAAAACGCTCAATAGCTTTGATAACATTTATTATACGTTGTTTCACTTAAACACCCCTGTAAATCATTCTACAAATTAGGAGTGTTTTCCTGCAAAATATTCTTCTAATCCATAAATATGAAGCTATGAAAATTTGGTGCAAGGTTTGCTTTGCGAAAAACTAATATTCCTCCGAAAATTGATGGTTAAAAATCAGCACATTAGCTTGTCCTTTTATTATAATCATATAGATTCCCATATGCAAAAAAAAATAAAATTTCCTTTACCGGCGTATGGTTAATGAGGGTGCTTTATTTTTAAACAGCGCCGTCGTTCTTTGAAATCTATGATTATCCAACTACTTTCTTATTATTTTCTTGTTAAAAATAAGAGTGATTGGAGAAATAAACTGCCCTACAATCAAGCAGATAAGATTCAATCCTGAAGGGCAGTTTTACATGTTTATTTAACCTGATAACGCACCCCACGCCTCCGTAAAATCTCTTTTCTGCCAGTCTCACCGGCTTTTTCAAGAACATCAGAAATTTGCTTTTCCCGTACCTTAACCGACGCCCTTGGCGATATTTTAGAGAGCCCCACTTGAGTAGCCTTGCCAACAATCCTCTGGTATTCCGAAAATTCCTCCGGTGTTAGGTCATATCTCGTCTTATTGTATATAATATATGTTTTAACAGCACTGGGCGCTAGGTTTTCATTTCCGGTACTCTGTATCGTATCCAGGACCATTCTTGCATCAGGTTAAAAAAGTCAAGAAAAGCGCACACCCAAAACATCGGTACAATGTGGCAAATAGGCTCTGTCGGCGAAACTGCAAGAGACGGAAAGAATGCGGGGGTCAAGGGGCCGCTCCGTACACCCCTCTCTCACCAGAATGCGTCTTCAAAATTAATCATGTCTTTAAAAAAGTTCTTGAGCATCTCTTGTACATCATCTACAGTATGGCAATCCTTTGCTAGTTCCTTGATAGTTTTTTCTTGTACGTCCTGCATAAATGGTCATCTCCCTTATTGGTAGTATTAACCATTTACACGTAACTAAATACGTTCTCAAACAGAAACGGGGCCAACGGGCAAGGGGGGGTTATTAGTGGCTTTTACTTTCAACGGTATATCGAGTACAAACTATCTTATCGAAAATAACGTTCATCACAGTATCCTGCCACCCCTGGCTCACCGTTCGCTGTTTGTGCCGGGGAGGGTTGGGGTATATGACTTTGGAGTATATGTTGGGTCAAGAGAGATTGCTGTGGATGTAACGGTGACGGGAAACTCTCAGGCTGAGCTTCGGACAAAAGTTCGATCGATAGCTTCCTGGTTATATACTGAGAACCTGGCTCCCCTGGTGTTTTCGGACGAACCGGATAAAACGTATTACGCAAGAGTTTCCGGTAATACCGACTTGGAGCAGATCGCAGCTGTAAGCCAGGGAACGATTACTTTTGTTTGTCCAGATCCCTTTGCCGAAGGAGCTTCTTATTCCCAGACGTTGTGCCGCTTCTTCCTTGAGCCTTTTTCAAATATAAAAACTCAATTAGTGCATCTTCCCATGATTTATGAACTGTTTTGGATATTTTAGTAACTTTACTTTGTCCCTTTGCAGTTTTTGCCATAAATAAAAAACCCCTTCCGTTGCTTAGCATTTTTCGTACCAAACAAATAGAAAAGGTCGAAACCAGTACCACCAACGTGGTTTAAATAGGGCGACTGGTTTTCATGTTTTTTACCGTCAATTCAACAGTAATTTTTTAATCATGAAAACCCGAAAGCCTTGTCTGGCGGGAGTGTGTGAGAATCGAACTCACCACGGACAGGAGCACTGCCCGACGACTGGTTTTGAAGACCAGGAGCACCACCAGGCACCGTCCACCCCCATATTGGTCAATAATATCTGTTACGATCGGGAACAAATATCATTAATAGACTTTATATCTGTTTTTTTATTATAGCATACACATGGGACTTGGGCAATGACAGTGGGTATTTCTAAAAGAGGCCGGCTCCGTGGCTTCCTTTCAAGTTTTCAACCTGCGATCAAGTATCAGGGGAGGAATTTTACATGTGCCAGCGAATAGTAATAGATGTCCAAAGCAAGCAATAAAGAGCGTAATATGCTGATATTTTGGCATTTTTGTTTGAATTAGGAGTAGGTGAAGCGGATATAATGCTGGACATATACGATGGTATAAGGGAAGATCTGCTGGTAGTTGAGCAAGAGCTTAAGCAGGTCTTAGAGACGCACAACCCTTTGCCGGAAACCTCTACCAGTCTGTTGAACGCGGGCGGCAAAAGACTGCGGCCGGCTCTCAGCCTTCTGGGAGCCAAGTTTGGTCACTTTGACATCAAGGAAATTACCCCCCTGGCTGTCGCCCTAGAATTAATTCATATGGCAACGCTAATACATGACGATGTAGTGGATGACTCGAAAATTCGTAGAGGTGCCCCCACAGTAAAAGCCAGGTGGGGCAACGGCATATCCGCTCATATAGGTATGTTCATTTTTGCCAAAGCGATGGAGTTAATATCTAAATATGAAGCAATACCGTTAATATCCAATGTGATAGCAAATGTCAGCCTGAAAATGTGCGAAGGTGAGATTCAGCAGATATCAGCTTCCTTCGACAGCGGCCAAGGCGTAAAGGACTATTTTTTTAGGGTTAAGCGCAAGACGGCGCTTTTGATATCAGCTAGCGTGCAGCTGGGCGCGGTAGCCTGCGGGGCGGGCGGAAATATTCACTTACCTCTGTATCGATACGGCAACTGCATCGGGATGGCTTTTCAAATAACTGACGACATCCTAGACCTGGAGGCCGACCAAAGGGAATTGGGAAAGCCTGTCGGAAGCGACCTCCGGCAGGGCATTATCACCTTGCCGCTTATTTACGCTTTTGCCAAGAGCGGGCAGCGGAACAGGCTGATGCAACTGGCCCGGCAATTGGATAAAGACGAGGAAGAAGTGCAAGAAGCCATAGAATTAATTCGAGACTGCGGTGCTATTGATTATTCATTTAAAGTGGCGAGAAAATATATTGAAAAAGCTAAGCAGGAATTAACCGGTCTGCCTGACCTGCCGGCGAAAAAAACTTTGTGTCTGATTGCTGACTTTATCGACGCCAGAAAATACTAACGCAGCCTGCTTTTACTGTCGTGTGATCCTGGCATACGAAACCCGGGGGGTAGCAAATGGGACACTATGCAATAGCACTTGAATTAACAGGAAAGACCTGTCTTGTTGTGGGTGGCGGTCAGGTGGCGGAGCGAAAGATACGCTCCCTGCTGGATTGTGGTGCCTGTGTGCGGGTAGTGAGTCCAGAGTTAACTGCCGGCCTCAAGGAAATGGCGGAGGGCGAGTTGATTGGCTATCGCCGGGGCTGGTACAGCAAGTCGGATTTGGTGGACGTGTTTTTAGTGATCAGCGCTACCAATAGCGAGGCGGTAAATCGGCAGGTGGCAGCTGATTGCTTTGACCGGAACCTGCTGGTAAATGTTGTAGATGAACCAGCGCTGTGCAACTTTTATGTTCCTGCTGTTGTTAAGCGGGGCCGTTTGACTATCGCGGTGACCACAGGCGGCAGAAGCCCGCTATTGGCGAGAAAAATCCGTGAGGAGCTGGAGCTGGCCTACGGTTCGCAGTATGGTGAATTTTTAGACTTAATCGCCGGTGTGCGAAGTGATATTATTAATAAGGTTTCCGACAGTAAAGTGAAAAAAGAAATGTTGGAGACCCTGGTCTGCGACGAAGTGATGGACCTACTAAAAAAAGACCGTTTAGACCTGTTAAAGGGGCGTATTATTAGTGCTAATCGTGGTAGTGGGACTCAGTCACAGAACAGCTCCGGTTGAGCTGCGGGAGAGGTTGTCCTTTGCCGGGTGCTCTTTGCAAGAGGCACTTATGCAAATAAAATCTTACCCTGCCATAAAAGGGTGCGCGGTTTTATCGACCTGCAACCGGACCGAAGTTTACGCCGCCACTCTGGTAATGGATGAGGGTCTGAGCGCCATCTGGGACTTTTTATCCCGCTGGGCTAATGTAGATATTTCTGAAATAAAAAATTTTACCTATAGCCATACCTTATGTGATGCGGTGCGCCACCTGTTCCGGGTCACGTCTGGACTGGACTCGATGCTGCTGGGCGAGACCGAAGTGCTGGGTCAAGTGCGGTCGGCCTACCAGGCGGCCTGCGCATGTGAGGCGACAAACCGCGTATTAAACACATTGTTTCAGCAGGCGATCGAGGTCGGTAAACGTGTGCGCACAGAGACCGGCATAGACCGTAATGCCGTATCGCTCAGCTATGCGGCAGTTGAGCTGGCCAGGCGTCATCTGGGTGACCTGAACAACCGCCAGGTGCTGTTGATCGGTGCCGGCAAGATGAGCGGGCTGTCTGCTCAATACCTGGTGGCGCATGGAGTGTCAGGTATTATTGTTTCCAACCGCTCCTTTGAGCGGGCAAAGGCGATGGCTGATCAGATGGCGGGCAAGGCGGTTAAATTCAATGAGTTACCTAAATACCTGGAAACAGCCGATATCGTGATCAGCTGTACCGCCGCCCCTCATGTTGTGGTTAAGTTTACGGATTTGGAGCGCGCCATGGTAAAAAGGCGCGGTCGACAGATGCTGATAATCGACCTGGCTGTGCCCAGGGACATTGAAGCGGCTGCGGGCAGCCTGGCTGGGGTGATCCTTTACGATATTGATGATCTGGAGACGGTGGTTGACCATAACCTGGCCGGGCGCAAACAGGCGGCTTTTAAGGCAGAGGGGATCATCGAAGAAGAGCTGACCGGGTTTATGAGCTGGCTGGGCACCCAATATGTTGTTCCTACTATAGTCGCCTTGAAGCAGCGGGGCGATCAGATCAAAGAGCAGGAACTAAAGCGGGCCTTAAACCGCCTGGAAAAGCTTTCTGAGCATGACCGGAAAGTAATAAGCTCACTGGCCAACTCAATTGTCAACCAGATCCTGCATACGCCTGTTACTCAATTGAAGAGTTACGCCCTGACTACGGAGGGACATCTTTATAGCAGAATTATGCAGAATCTTTTTTGCCTGGAGGTGCCGGGGCAGGATCACAAGGAGCAGACTAAAACACTACGGTCAGATAAACAGACAACAGGCTAAAGATAGGGGTGTTAAGATACAGGTCAATCTGGATTAAAAAAATAATGTTCGAAAAAAATCCTGGTTTTTGATTTGATATCAGGGAGCTTATATATGAAAAAGGAAATCACTATCGGTACCCGGGAAAGCAGCCTGGCGGTACGGCAGGCCGAGTGGGTAACCGGACAACTGCGTGAGCTGAGCCCCCAATACAGTTATAAAATCGAAGGAATCCGGACCTTGGGAGATAAATATCTTGATGTGGCACTGTCCAAGATCGGGAACAAGGGCCTATTTACTAAAGAGTTGGAACAAGCCTTGCAAAACGGTGATATCGACCTGGCTGTGCATAGCATGAAGGACCTGCCGGTAGAGCTGCCGGAGGGCTTGGTGATTGGAGCTGTATGCCAGCGGGAGTACCCGGGCGACGTTTTGGTATCGCGCCAGGGCCTAAAGTTGGAGGATTTACCTACGGGAGCTATGGTCGGCACCAGCAGCCTCAGGCGCTGCGCTCAACTCCTCAATTACCGGTATGACTTAAATATTGTTAGCCTGCGCGGTAATATCAACACACGCCTGCACAAGCTAACGGAAGAGAGGCTGGACGCTGCCGTGCTCGCCTACGCGGGCCTGCACCGGCTGGGCCTGGACGAGCAAATCACCCAGTTAATTTCCCCCGAAATATGCCTGCCGGCAGTAGGACAGGGCGCACTGGGCGTGGAGATACGTGCGGCCGATAAGGAAGTGCGGGAGCTGATCAGTGGTATCGAAGACAAGCAGACGCGCGCTGCTGTCACCGCCGAGCGGGCGCTATTAGAGAGGTTAGAAGGTGGCTGTCAGGTACCGGTAGGCGCTCTGGGTGTGGCTGAGGGCGGGCGTCTATCACTGGAAGGGGTGGTGGCCGGCCTGGATGGCAGGCAGTTGGTGCGCGCCTCCCTGGCCGGGGCCGCTGAGGATGCCGTCACGCTTGGGGTAAGGCTGGCGGAAAAACTAATTGAAATGGGCGCGGGGGAAATTTTAGAGAAAGTACGGCAGGGGATTTGCTCATGAATGAGGGAATAGTCTATATAGTCGGGGCCGGTCCCGGTGATCCGAAGCTTATAACGGTCAAAGGGCTGGAGCGAATAAAAGAGGCCGACACGATCGTCTATGACCGGCTGGCTAGCCACCGGTTGCTTTCCATGGCCGGTCCCGGTGCGGAAATTATATATGCCGGCAAGACTCCCGGCCAACACACGATGAAGCAGGAAGATATTAACCGCCTGCTGGTGGAAAAAGCCCTGGCCGGCAAAAAAGTAACCCGTCTTAAAGGGGGGGACCCCTTTGTGTTCGGACGCGGCGGCGAGGAAGCGGAGGCCCTGTACGAGGCAGGTGTTCGCTTTGAGGTGGTCCCTGGAGTGCCCTCGGCCATCGCGGCGCCTGCCTACGCGGGCATCCCTGTGACCCACCGCGGTCTGGCCTCCGACCTGGCCATTATCACCGGCAATGAGGATCCATTAAAAGAAAATTCCAGCATTGTCTGGGAGAGTCTCGCTGCGGGCAAGGGCACGCTAGTGTTTTTGATGGGTATGGCTAACCTGCCAAAAATAATAGATGTTCTTCTGAAAAACGGGCGTCCAGGGCAGACGCCGGTAGCGCTGGTCCGGTGGGGCACACATCCCAATCAGCGCACCCTGACCGGGACTCTGATGGATATTGTTGAAAAAGCCGCGCAGGCCGCTCTAGCAAGCCCGGTGGTGATCGTCGTGGGCGACGTGGTCAAATTGCGGGATAAATTAAGGTGGTTTGATAATAAACCGCTTTTTGGCAAAAAAATCCTGGTGACTCGCGCCCGGGAACAGGCCAGCGCCCTTTCGGAGAAGCTTGAGGTCCTCGGTGGCGATGCCCTCGAATTCCCTGCGATAATAATTAGCGAGCCGGAGGACTTTGGCCCTTTAGACCGGGCGCTTAGTACGCTGGCCGGTTTTGAATGGATTATATTTACCAGCGTCAATGGTGTGGCGGCTTTCTTTCAGCGACTTCGCCACCACCGTATCGATATTCGTGAGCTATACCGGGCCAAGCTCTGCGCCATTGGTCCCAAAACCAGGGAGGCCCTGGAGAATTACGGCCTTAATGTGGAATATGTGCCTGGCGAATACCGAGCCGAGGAGATTGCTGCAGGCCTGTCCGGCAAATTAAAGCCCGGGGAACGAGTGTTGTTGCCCAGAGCAGCCGGGTCCCGCCCGGTGCTGCCGGTAACGCTAAGCGAAATGGGAGCGGCCGTGACTGAGGTAGCAGCTTATCGCACCATGCCGTCTGGTGGTGATGGTGCGGACGTCAAAAAGCTGCTCGAGCGTGGTAAAATAGATCTAATCACCTTCACCAGTTCTTCCACTGTGCGCAATTTTGTTACTATGCTTAATGCCGAAAACATGGGGGCGTTGCTGAAAAAAGTTGATGTGGCCTGCATTGGGCCGGTTACAGCTGCTACTGCCAAGGAGCTGGGGGTTAGGGTGGATGTGGTGGCTGAGGAATATACTATCGACGGGCTGGTGGAAGCGATCCTCAATATGAGTTAGCGTAACAGCAGAGACTGACCTCACAATCCATTATAAAAATTAGAGTAAAGCGGAGATAAAGCCTTCTCGACATATAGCTTAGATAAAGGTGTGAGAGAAATGATCAGCATTACCAGGCTGCTGGGCGGCGCCGGCTACTTTGGCGACTCCTTGCGCTACAATAGTGGCGTGCAAAACCAGACGCATGGCGCGGTTGCCGGGCACGGGCCGGTGGTGGTGTGGAATTGCACCCGGTCTTGCAACTTGCGGTGTATCCATTGTTATGCCAGCGCGGAGGCGAAAAAATACGAAGATGAGCTGACCACTCCGGAGGCGCTTCGCTTTATTGATCAACTGGCTGAGTTTAAGGTGCCGGTCCTGTTGTTTTCCGGCGGAGAACCGCTCTTGAGAAAAGACCTGGCTGAACTGATTGCCTATGCGTCCAGCAAAGGCATCCGGGCCACTTTGTCGACCAACGGAACCCTGCTCAGCCGTGAGACTGTGCAAAGTCTTAAAAGCCTGGGGGTCGGCTATATCGGGGTCAGTATAGACGGGATCGGCGCTGTCAACGACCGCTTCCGGGGCTGCCAGGGTGCCTTCAGCGCAGCCTTAAGCGGCATCCGCACCTGCACCAGCCTGGGGCAGCGAGTCGGGCTGCGCTTTACGATCAACAAACATAATTATCAGGAAATAGACGCAATATTTGATTTGCTTGAAGAGGAAGATATCCCGCGGGTATGCTTTTATCACCTTGTTTATTCAGGCCGGGGGAGCAAAATGGTGGAGGAGGACATTACCAGGGAGCAGACTCGCGCTGCGCTGGACCTGATTATCGAGCGCACCCTGGACTTCCGCCGCCGCGGAATCAATAAAGAGATACTGACGGTGGACAACCATGCGGACGGGGTTTACGTTTACTTAAGGCTGAAGGAAATTGAACCGGCTCTGGCTGAGCAAGCCCTTGCGCTGCTTCAGCTGAACGGGGGCAACCGCACCGGGATGGCGTTCGGTGCGGTTGACTGGCGGGGCGACGTACACCCGGACCAGTTTACCCAAAACTACACCTTCGGCAATGTTAGGGAGAAAAATTTCAAGGAAATATGGACCGATCATTCCCAGCCGGTGCTGGCTGGCCTGAAAAACCGCAAGCCCCTGTTGAAGGGACGCTGCGCAGTTTGCCGGTGGCTTGCGATATGCAACGGCAACTTCCGGGCCCGTGCCGAGGCGGTGACCGGCGACTTCTGGGAGGCTGACCCGGCCTGCTATTTGACAGATCAGGAGATCGGAATATAGAAAAAACGGAGGTGCGGGATATGGCTTTCCCGGTGCAGCGTATGAGGCGCCTGCGGTCGAGCGAGGCCATCCGCCGGATGGTCCGGGAGACAGATCTGTCGGTTGATGACTTGATTTATCCATTATTTGTTACGCACGGAGAGGGCGTCGCCCGGCCGGTGGAAGCGATGCCCGGTGTATGCAATTACTCGATCGACCGGATGCTGGAGGAATTAGCGGAGGTAGCCCGGTTAAAGATACCGGGTATTCTTCTTTTTGGCATCCCGGCTATTAAAGATGAATACGGTTCAGAGGCTTACAAGGATGACGGTATTGTTCAGCGGGCGGTTGGGGCAATAAAAAAAGAATACCCAAACCTATTGGTTGTGACCGATATCTGCCTGTGCGAGTACACCAGCCACGGCCATTGCGGTTTAGTCAGGGACGGTCAGGTAATGAATGATGTGACCCTCGAGCTTTTGGCTAGTATAGCCCTGTCCCATGCCGCAGTCGGGGCGGATATAGTTGCCCCTTCGGATATGATGGACGGCCGGGTGGGTGCGATCCGATCGGCTCTGGAGGCAGAAGGATATGAGAATACTTTAATTATGGCGTATTCCGCCAAATATGCCTCTGCCTTTTACGGGCCCTTTCGCGAGGCGGCCGGGTCGGCGCCGCAGTTTGGCGATCGGAAATCCTATCAAATGGACCCCGCCAACGCCAATGAGGCACTGCGGGAAGTTCAGCAGGATATTGAGGAAGGAGCCGACATTGTGATGGTCAAGCCGGCCCTGGCCTATTTGGATGTGATCCGGCGCGTGAAGGAACAGTTCCATATTCCGCTGGCGGCCTACAATGTAAGCGGCGAGTACAGTATGGTTAAGGCGGCGGTGCAGCAGGGCTGGGTAGACGAGAAAAGAGTGGTTCTGGAACTGCTGACCGGCATTAAGCGGGCAGGTTCGGACATCATTATCACTTACCACGCTAAAGATGTAGCAAAATGGTTACAGGAAGGGGTAGAGCCTTGATTATTTCCTGGAACACCACCAATGACTGTAATATGTACTGCCGGCACTGCTATCGCGATGCAGGGAGCAGGCTATCAGATGAGCTGAGCACAGAGGAAGGTCAGAGGCTAATCGGTCAGATCGCCCGGGCTGGTTTTAAAATTATGATCTTTAGCGGCGGTGAGCCGCTGATGCGCAACGATATTTACACCCTGGTGGCAGGAGCGAAGGAGCAGGGGCTCAGGCCGGTTCTGGGCACCAACGGCACCCTGATCACCGGGGCCGTAGCCAGACGTCTGAAAGAGTCAGGCGCGGCCGTGGTCGGGATCAGCCTGGATAGTGTAGACCGGTCTAGCCACGATGATTTTCGGGCTGCCCCCGGGGCGTGGCGGGGGGCGGTGGACGGCATGCGCGCTTGCCGCGAAGCCGGTCTGCCCTTTCAGATCCACACCACGGTAATGGACTGGAACTTGCCCGAAGTAGAGCGGTTGACGGATTTTGCGGTGCAGTGCGGCGCGGTGGGGCACCACATTTTTTTTCTGGTACCGACTGGCCGGGCTGTGAATATAGAGGCAGAGTCTTTAAGGGAAGCCCATTATGAGATGCTGCTGCGACGACTAATGCGCAAGCAGGCTGAAGTCGGTATTGAGCTAAAGCCTACCTGTGCGCCGCAATTTATGCGGATTGCCGCGCAAATGGGAGTAAAAACCCGCTTTAGTAAGGGCTGCCTGGCCGGCATCTCCTACTGCATTATCAGTCCCCGCGGCATTGTCCAGCCCTGTGCCTACTTGAACCTCCCTGCCGGTGATGTCCGCAAGGATCCTTTTGATGAAATTTGGCGTGACGCGACAATTTTTCATGACCTGCGGGCGGAGGAATATCAGGGCGGCTGCGGGCAATGTGATTATAACAAGGTCTGCGGCGGTTGCAGGGCCCGGGCTTATTACTACTCTGGCAATTACCTGGCTGAAGAGCCGTGGTGCTCGTACCGGCAAGACTTAAGTACGCAAGTATGATCTACTCAAGGTACGCCGGATAAGCCTTGGCAGGGTGTATTACTCAAATAAATACTGAAGGAATTAGTAAATTGGATCTAATTGACCGGAATTTATTAAATTTGATTCAGTCAGATTTCCCGCTGGTCAAAGAGCCCTACCGGAAGATAGGCGAGTTGCTGGGCCTGGAAGAGGCTGACGTCATTGACAGGCTGGAACGGCTGCGCCACGCCGGTATACTTCGCCGGTTGGGAGGCGTTTTTGATTACCGGAAACTGGGCTACAGCGGTACCCTATGCGCAATCCACGTAGAGCCCGAAAGGGTAGGGGAGGTAGCCGCTTATATCAATTCTTTTCCCGGTGTGACACATAATTATTTAAGAGAGCACTACTATAACATGTGGTTTACAATACTGGCTGAGTCCAGAGATAAACTGGACGAAATATTAGGATCGATTCGGAAAAATACCGATGTAAAAGAAATAATGGAGCTGCCCGCAGAAAGAATGTTTAAGATAAAAGTAAATTTTTACGTGGAATAAGGTATGATTTATCCATGATTTCTTTCATCATGAAACACTGACCGGAATAATCGCCCTGGTTAATCGACGCGCTGTTAGAAGTCTATTTTTCGAAACATTAAAAATTACAGTGAGACGGTTACGTCTAACGATAGAATGAGCAGATAAGTTTTATGATGAAAAAAGGAATAGTGAGGTAAGGTATGCTGTCTGATCAGGACAAGCAAATCGTGCGGGCGGTCCAGCAGGGCTTACCCCTGACCAGCCGGCCTTTTCAGGCTATGGCGGAACAATTGGGACTGTCTGAGGAAGAGCTTCTGGATAGAATTCTGGCTATGTATAAAGACGGCCGGATCAGGCGTTTTGGAGCCGTGGTGCGCCACCGGGAGCTGGGCTTTGTAGCCAATGCGATGGTAGTCTGGGATGTGCCGGCGGAGCAGGTTATGACTAAGGGTAAGATTATGGCCAGCTTTCCGGAAGTTAGCCACTGCTACCAGCGCCCGCGGCAACCCGGCTGGTCATATAATCTCTTTACGATGATACATGGGCAAAGCCGGGAGTACTGTGCAGAGGTGGCTGATCGGATTGCCCGGGCCACCGGGCTAACAGAATACCGCCTGCTATTTAGCACCGCTGAGCTGAAAAAAAGCAGCATGCGCTACTTTGAATAAAAATTTCCGGCAATAATAGCCTAAGCAGGGAAGAACGAAAGAGCTTGCAGTCGTATCCATAATTGTTCCTATGTATTTGTTTGTTCAACAGAGTAACGAGCAGAAGTACTGTTTAATTACGAATTGACGATATTATCTAGAAAGGGGCTGGCACGGAATGCCCAGGGATTATTCCAGGTCTGCCGAGCTTTTTGAACAGGCTAAAAAAATCATTCCCGGTGGGGTTAACAGTCCGGTGCGCGCTTTTCAGGCAGTGGGTGCGAACCCACTTTTTATAACTCATGGGGAGGGCCCGTTGATTTATGACGCGGACGGCAATGAGTATATTGACTATGTGTGCTCCTGGGGGCCGTTGCTCATGGGGCACCGCCACCCCCAAGTGTTGGCCGCGCTAAAGCGCTGTCTGGAGGAGACGGGAACCAGCTTTGGGGCGCCGACGGAGCTGGAGACCGAGCTGGCAGGCATGATCGTGGCGGCAGTACCTTCGGTAGATATGGTGCGCTTGGTTAATTCGGGCACCGAGGCCACCATGAGCGCTCTCCGGCTAGCCAGGGGCTATACGCACCGGAGTAAAATTGTCAAATTTGCCGGGTGCTACCACGGGCATGCAGACTTCTTGCTGATTAAGGCAGGTTCCGGGGCGCTGACCCTGGGTGTGCCGACCAGCCCTGGGGTAACTGCCGGTTCTGCCGCTGATACAATTATCGCCAACTATAACGACCTGGATTCCTTGCGGGAGATTTTCCGGCAGGAGGGTGAAAACATCGCAGCGGTAATTGTGGAACCGGTGGCGGGAAATATGGGCGTTGTGCTTCCTGCGGCGGGCTTTCTGGCGGGGCTGCGCCAGCTGACAGAAGAGTATGAAAGTCTGTTGATTTTTGACGAGGTTATGACTGGCTTTCGGGTGGCCTACGGCGGGGCCCAGGAGCTCTATGGGGTCACCCCGGATCTGACCTGTTTCGGTAAAATAATCGGAGGTGGCCTGCCGGTTGGCGCTTACGGTGGCAGACAACAGATTATGGAGCAGGTTGCCCCGGCCGGGCCGGTTTATCAAGCCGGTACCCTTTCTGGAAATCCCTTGGCTGTGACCGCGGGGATAGCGACGCTAAAGCTGCTTCAGCAGCCGGGCGTTTATCAGCGGCTGGAAGAAAGGTCCGCGAAACTGGCCGGGTGGCTTTGGGAAGCAGCAGGGGAGGCTGGGGTAGAGGTACAGCTGAACCGTGCCGGCTCAATGTCTTGTGTCTTTTTCGCGCCGCAGCCGGTGGTTGATTATTCAAGTGCTTGCTCAGCGGACCCAGCCCGCTACGCGGCGTTCTTTAAAGCAATGTTGGAACAAGGGATATATCTAGCCCCCTCCCAATTTGAAGCTGCCTTTGTTTCCCTGGCACATGGTGAGCAGGAAATTGAGCGCACGGCGGAGGCTGCCCGGTTCGCTTTCCGGTTTATAAAATCGATATAAAGATGGTCGAGGGTCACTGTACGCTGCCGCAAATTGTCATTGTGAAACGGTAATTAAACAGGGGTAATGTAAGCTGGGTGGTAGAATGCCAAATTTATTTGAAATAACCCGTAGTCCCGGAGAAATACTGGCTAGAAGGACCTATGTCTTTGACCGGTTGATCATGGCCTCTCCGTATATCAGCAGCGATGCGATCACCAGTATTTCGACTGCCGATGTGCAGTTGATGTTTGAGCTATATGATGAAATATTTTTTGACCACCGGATTAAGCAAGCTTTTCCAGGCCAGATGAAATTCTCCCTATCCAGGCGTCTAACCAAAAGCGCCGCTAAAACCTTTTATACGAGGGCCACCGGAGGAATTATGGCCGCTGAAAAAACCATCGAAATCCGGATGGGTGTTGACTTTTTCATAAAATACGACGAGATAGAAACAACTAAAGCCGTCTGCGGCATTACCACCACATGCCCCCTTGAGGCATTTCTGCTGGTTTTTGAGCACGAGCTCTGCCATGCCCTTGAGTTTATTCACTTCGAAAGCTCCAACTGCCGGGGGCGACGGTTCAAAATGATTGCAAAAAAAATATTCGGTCATACTGAAAGCTATCATGAGCTGCCCACCCCAAGGGAAATAGCACAGGCGAAGTATGGCCTTAACATCGGTGACCAGGTTACATTTAAATATATAGGCAAAAGAGTGGAAGGGATATTATACAATATTAATAAAAGAGCAACGGTGATAGTCAGGGATAGAAATGGGGCTTTCACCGATTGCCAGGGCAACAGGTATGTTAAGTACTATGTGCCACTGGATTCTTTAGAGTGAGTCACAGCCGGTTGACAATTGTTGTTTCTTGGGTTCTATTTGATAAGGTTACTATCCAAATGGCTATACTATGTCGTTCTTAGATAAACACCGTGGTTCTGCTGTTCTTGAAATCGCACCCGCGGTGTAGGCTTCAAGATTTTGGTGGGCGGGCTTCTCCAGGTGCTGTATGTATCGTTCCAATTGAGGATGTGTAAGTATTTCCTTTTAATTTTATCAAAGCAATTTATTCTTATAACAGGTGGGTGGACAGGTGCAAATTTTATATTTTGATTGTTTTTCTGGTATTAGTGGCGACATGACCCTGGGTGCGCTGTTGGATCTCGGCATTGATGCTGAGCTTTTTAAAAGAGAGTTGCAAAAGTTAGAGCTTACCGGTTATGAGATCACCGTGCAAAAAAAGGTCAGCCACGGTATAAGTGGCATAGATGTAATGGTTGTCACCGGTGACCGTCAGCAGCAGTTTAACGCGGGTGACTCCCATGAACATGTCTCACGCAATTTAGAGGATATCGAAAAGCTGATCAACGCCAGTGGTCTAAGCAATCAGGTCAAGTCCTTAAGCATTAGAGTCTTCCGAGAAATTGCCAGAGCCGAGGCGAAGGTACATAACAAGCAGGTCAAAGAAGTACATTTCCATGAGGTCGGCGCCGTTGATTCAATAGTGGACATAATCGGCTCGGCCATTTGTTTAGAGCTACTGGGAGCACCGATGGTATTTGCCTCTCCGCTGCATGAAGGGCACGGGTTTATTGAGTGCCGGCACGGCCTCCTTCCTGTACCTGTACCGGCGGTCCTGGAGATGCTGGCGGATAGCGCTATGCCTATTCCACTTATCGCTGAAGACATCCCGACCGAGCTGGTTACCCCTACTGGCATAGGCATGATCAAGTGCCTATCCGCCGGTTTTGGTAAAATGCCAACCATGACTGTGCAAAAAGTTGGTTACGGCCTGGGCAAAAGAGAGACGGGCCGGTTGAATGCGCTCAGGGTGTTGCAAGGTACACTTGATCAAGAAAGTAATTACCCGGTGGAGGAAATCGAGGAAATCGTGGCCCTCGAAACAAATATTGATGATATGAGTCCGGAAGTCAGCGGATACCTGCTGGAGCGGCTGCTCGAAGGCGGGGCCCTGGACGTGTACTACACGCCTATTTATATGAAGAAGAACCGGCCGGCGGTGATGATCACCACTCTGTCGCACCAGAAAGATGAACAAAAGCTGGTGGAAATTATTTTCAGGGAAAGCTCAACTTTGGGCATTCGTCGCCGTACTTTAACCAGGTATTGCCTGGTCCGGGACAGGGTGGAGATAGCTACGGAATTTGGCCCGGTGCATGTAAAGGTGGCCACTCTGGGAAACAGCAAAAAAGTTGCACCGGAGTATGAGGACTGCAGGGAAATTGCAAAAAGGTCGGGATTGCCGCTGCAGGAAATATATCATAGAGTGTTAAACATTTATAATAACCTTGATATGTTATGATCAATGAAACGTAGAAAGATAACGACGGCGGCTTATTAACCAAGCTCAGTTATTCTGCATATAAGACAAAATTTAGGTTGTTCCCACTTTGCTAGAGTGTTCATCGTGAACTCTCTTTTTTATTTAGTACTTTTCATCTCTGTCTCCAGAAACAGCTTGGATGGAAATCAAAATATTCTTTACATAAATAATTAAAGTAATTAACTTTAAAAAATGCAAAACATAAAATCACCAAAAATGTGGCCTGTAATAATATGTACTAGTAGTTTTTCAATAATTTTTCTCACACTGTTGGGAGGATTTTATCAGCTTCGATACTTATAATCTACATAAGGAGGGGGCTTTTTAATGCATAAATCAATAATAAATGATATAGCTAGTGGCAATACGCTAATTGGTAGTGGAGTGCCCTTTGATTCAGTATTCTTTCGACAAACTATGCATGCGTGCTGGGCACTTAAAAAATCTGGCGGAATCAATTTGGCCTGGGCTAGTGGGGGTCCAAGCCATACTCATCAGTTTATTGCCAGTAATGGTATATTAATTCTTAGTTATGATCAGGGCAACGCAATAATTGAACATCTGTATGAAGACAATGGAGCAGACATAATCATGGAATATGCTGATAAGCCGGATGTTGATGAAACAGATATGCCTTTTATTAATGCAGGGCACTTTTACAATCCTGCCAAAGGTACGAATTATTGGGGAAAAACAAGCCCCACCGCAAATCAAAGATTTTGTGTTCACTATGGTGCTGCTGTATATAACTATAGTTCAAATAAAAAATTTGCATGGCAAGAGCTTGGAAGGGCCATCCATTATTTATCAGATCTGAATGTCCCGCATCATGCATCAAACAGAACTCCACTTGATTCAAATCACTCAGTATACGAAAAATGGGTTGATGCTAACAGATTTAATTATATTATAACTAGTTGTCCTAACGAAGTTTATAAATATTGCATGGACAATAGCATCTGGGTTATTGGACATAAAATGGCAGTTAATGCAAATAGCAATATTCAATATGCCTTGCAAAGTGACGAAAAAAGCATGCATATTGCCGCTACAAATACTTTAAAAGAAGCTCAGAAATTTACCGCGGGAATTTACCTAAAGTTTTTAAAAGAAGTTCGTGAAGTGTGATGCTGTAGCCTACATTAACGAATCTTTTTCACTTATTTCAAGATAATGAATAAATGCCTTTCGGAGCTGGGCGGTACTGCGGTCGGGATTGACTTAACCATTCACTGATGCTGTCTATAATTTGTTAATTAACCTTTGATGAAAGAAACACTCGGCCAATAATTAACGGGAGTTTATTATAAAGAAAAGTGGATTACTATCAACAAATACTTGAAATATAAAATTTACAAAATTGGTTCTTTAATGCAGTTGCGCTCTCTAGCTTCACATAATTATCACTTTTTTCATAAGCTATAAAAAAGCAAAAGGAGTGATATTAATGGCATTCGGAACCGGCGGCGTTGGATGTGGACCGATTGGCGGCAGCTCATCGTTTATCATCTTTTTGATTCTGA
Organism: Pelotomaculum sp. PtaB.Bin104; assembly: GCA_002067205.1. Lineage (GTDB taxonomy): Bacteria > Bacillota > Desulfotomaculia > Desulfotomaculales > Pelotomaculaceae > MVQL01. The sequence goes on along the minus strand of MVQL01000209.1, from coordinate 156,472 downwards.
TCCTGCTTGTTTGCGGCTGTGGTTTATTTATTTAACCATCAGCGACCTTGTAGTTTCAAAGTTGCATTTTATAACCACCGGCTCTGAGCCGGTGGTTATAATTTTAGTGCGCCCGGCATGGGTGTTATCTATAGGGTGTAAGTCCCGAACGACGAAGGTAGCAGTAGTCGTTAGCTTAAGGCAAGGGTGTCCGCCGTGAGGCGGAATCCGAAGGAAGCCGTCGGCAAATTTCCGGCCCGGGGATTGAAGAATCCTCATGAATCCACGCTCCATGGTCAAGCTTACGGCCAATTTCTCAAACCTTTTTCAAATTAACTAAGTTAATAATCTCATTCACCACCTCAGGCGGGGGACCTGCTTTACGGTAAAGATTAAAGATGTTCATATAAAGTCTCATTATTTTCATGGAAAGCACAGACAGTTTTCAGGTTGTTTTCAGCAAACTGGTGATACTATATTCATAAGAGGTGCACCTAAATTAACAAAAAAAGAAAGCAGGTGGGGCTTAATGAGTTCAAAAAAATGGCGTTTAGGGGCTGTCCTGATCGCAGCAATGATCTTGACCGGGGCTGTGGCCGGGATATCCTTTGCGAGTGAAGACCAAACAGGTCCTCCAGACATGAAGGCTTTGTGTCAGAGCTTTGTAGCTAAGCTGGCGGTTAACCTCGGGATAGATGAAAGCACATTAACGGCAGCTATGGAAACAACCCGGCAGGAAATAATCGACGAGGCAGTAGAGGCTGGCACAATCACCCAGGAACAGGCAGACAAGCTTTCTGCAATGAATAAAGATGGTTTTTGCGTCGGGTTTGGTTTTCTAGGCGGCAAGGGTGGCCCTTACGGTCGTGGACCGGGACTCAACCTGGAGCAGATGGCCGGTGTACTGGGGATGACCGCTGAGGAGCTTAAGGCTGAGTTAGATGCCGGCAAGAAGTTTGAGGATATCGCTAATGCTCAGGGCCTGACGATGGAGCAATTCAAGGAAAAAATGAAAGAAGCCAGACAGGCTGAGATTGCGCAGGCTGTTGCTGATGGTAAATTAACCCAGGCCCAGGCTGACGAAATGCTGCAAAGGATTGAGCAAAACCGGGATGGTCGTGGCCTCAGAGGGCATGGACCTTGCGGGTCTGGTAAAATTTCAGATAACACTTCTAATGCTAGTGAATAAATACACTCTATTGACTGCCTCCCCTTGGGGAGGCTTTTGAATTTATACTACAAATATCATAAATCTAAGCACTGGTAGCAGTGCCGTTTTATGTTTAAATTGACCAACAATTTTACAAGTCGCTAAGAAGCTGATAGTCTGGTACTTTTTTATTTTTATGCAAGGAAAATTCTGCACTCTTGACGAAAATTATTACAGGATATTATTAGGAAGGAGGCTTGTAGACCCACTGTACCAAGTCGGGCAGCACTTAAAATGATGCTGTATTAATGGAAATAATCAAGGGGGTTATGTATGCTATGAAAAAAGGTGGTTTAAAAATTTTAGGGCTGGCCTTGCTAATAATTTTTGCAAGTGTTTGTATGGTTGCCTGCTCAACGGCCCCAAAAACTGAGACCCAAAATACTGCTGGGACTTACAATAGAACAGAAATAATTACTTCCAGCACTGAAGCAAAACAGCTGCTAATAGATGGCAATAAAAGGTTTACGGAAAATAAATTATTAAATGATGATATTTCTGATACAAGATTAAAAGGGTTGTCAACAAACGGCCAGCACCCTTTCGCAGTAATAGTTAGTTGCTCTGATTCAAGAGTACCGCCTGAAGTGATCTTTGACCAGGGTTTAGGGGATATTTTTGTGATCAGGGATGCTGGGAATGTAATTGACCCGGTAGTTTTAGGCAGTGTGGAATATGGAGCGGAGCATTTGCATGCACCTTTAATTGCTGTACTTGGACACGAAGGCTGCGGGGCGGTAAAAGCAACTGTTGATGGAGGAGAAACACCAGGGAGTATCGGCGCCATAGTCGAAAAAATAAAGCCTTCCATGGAGAAGGCTAAGTCAACAGGTGCCACCTCAACGGCACTTTATGAAAAAACAGCTGATGAAAACATAAAAGCTGCTATTGCTGCTATTGAAAAAAGCCATATCATCAAGGAATTATTGGATGAAAAGAAAGTAAAAATCATCGGTGCAAAGTACCACTTGGAAACAGGGGAAGTTGTATTTAGCGAATAAGGATAGCAACAGGATAACTCTTGTAAAGCTCACCATCCATGTAATAATAAAGCAGGGATATAGATCCTTATATTTAATATCATTTCAGTATAATATTTCCAGTAACATCCATTCTTAAGCTGGCTAATTGCTGTAGCTTTCGAAATTTTTCTCTATAAAAATTTAAGACTATAGCAATATCGCTGACCAATGGGTCTATTTGGACTGGACGAATTTAATAAAATTTTATAAAATATTAGTGAAGTAAATAAGAAGCATAAAATGGGGTGCACCACCGAAAGGGTGTAGATCTCGTTTTGTGCTTTTTTTTGTTTAGAAGGGAAGTGACAAGATGAAATTAAATGGAACCATTATTGCATTAGAGAAAAAGCAAAGTTTGCTGGATTTTTTAGCAGCCAAGAAGTATGACGTTACGAAAATTGCAGTAGAGCGTAATGGGGAAATCGTTCCCCGGTCAGCCTATGATCAAGTTATGCTCAAAGACGAAGATACTCTGGAAATTGTAAGTTTTGTGGGCGGGGGGTGAGGTATGAAGTTAACAGTAAATGGGCAAAAGCTGGAATTAGCCTGCCAGACCGCCTTTCAGGTAAGGGAGAAATTAGGAAACACAACTGACATCGTCATAGTAAATGGCTTTCAAATTACAGAGGACTGCAAGATAACAGAAAATGATACATTGACTATAATACGCAAAGGGGTCATGCCCAAAAGGGGAGAGTTGGAGAGCATGATGATGGCCAGGCATACCCCGAAGGTACATGAAAAATTAAAAAAAGGCAAGGTAGCCGTTGCCGGGTTAGGCGGTCTGGGCTCCAATATAGCAGTTATGCTGGCCAGGATCGGTGTGGGACAGCTGCTGCTGGTGGATTTCGATATTGTTGAGCCAAGTAATTTGAACCGGCAAAGCTATTACATCAGTCATTTAGGGCTGCCGAAAACAGATGCTCTAAAAAAACAGCTGGAAGAGGTTAATCCCTTCATCAAAATATTAACTCAACAGACGAGGGTTACGGCAGATAACGTTCAGAATCTCTTTGACGGCTATGATATTATTTGCGAAGCCTTTGACCGGCCGGAGGCGAAATCTTTGCTGGTAAATGCAGCATTAGAACAGCTGCCCGGAATAAAAATTGTGGCGGCCTCCGGTATGGCCGGTTATGAAAGCGCTAATCTGATTAAAACAGTAAGGCCGATAAAGAATTTATATCTGTGTGGAGATTTTGCAAACGAGGCCAGGGCCGGGAAAGGGCTGATGGCGCCCAGAGTACAGATTTGTGCCGGACATCAGGCAAACATGGTGCTGCGGTTGTTGCTGGGAATAGAAGAGGCTTGAGAGGAGCTGACAGGATGGACGATCATTTAATCATTGCAGGACATGAGTTTCAATCAAGACTGATCTTAGGTTCAGGTAAATTTTCGCTGAAGCTCATTAAAGCTGTTGTTGAAAATGGCGGGGCGGAAATTGTTACCTTGGCCTTGCGCCGGGCCAACCTGGGTGGTGAAGAAAATATACTGGACCATATTCCAAAGGGCCTGACCTTATTGCCAAATACTTCAGGTGCCAGAAATGCCCAGGAAGCGGTTAGGATTGCCCGGCTTGCACGGGAGATTGGCTGCGGGGATTTTGTGAAACTAGAAGTAATTCATGACTCCAAGTACCTGCTGCCGGATAATTATGAGACAATTAAAGCGACAGAAATGTTGGCCAAAGAAGGGTTTTTTGTTATGCCCTATATGTATCCGGACTTAAATGTGGCCAGGTCTTTGGTCAATGCCGGCGCAGCGGCGGTCATGCCCCTGGCGGCGCCGATTGGCAGCAATAAAGGCCTGTGCACAAAAGCTTTCATCCAAATCCTCATTGATGAAATCGCTTTGCCGATCATTGTCGATGCCGGAATCGGCAGGCCTTCACAAGCCTGCGAGGCAATGGAAATGGGTGTTGCTGCCATTATGTGCAATACTGCAATAGCTACAGCAAGCGATGTGTCCCTGATGGCGAGAGCGTTCAAGCAAGCCATTGAGGCCGGGCGGGCGGCCTACCTGGCTGGACTAGGCAGGGTGATTGATCATCAAGCGGAGGCCTCCAGCCCCTTGACCGGATTTTTGGAGGATTAAAGATGGCATCGAATAGGTTTGACCCTATGGAATATATGGATGGCATGGAAGCCATTGACTCGGATCTGATGAACAAAGTATTACGCTACATGGCAGAATACAACTACCGGCAATTTAACGGCAAAAATGTAGAAAATGCCCTGGCTCAAGAGAAGCTTTCCCTTGAAGGTTATGCAGCGCTATTGTCTCCGGCAGCGCTGCCTTACTTAGAAGATATGGCAAAAAAAGCGCGGTCGGAGACGAGAAAGCATTTTGGCAATTCTGTCAGCATGTTTACTCCATTGTATATCGCCAACTATTGCGAAAATTATTGTACCTACTGTGGCTTTAACTGCAAAAACAAAATCCGCCGGGGCAATCTTACTCTTGAGGAAGTGAAGGTAGAGCTTAAAGCGATTGCTGCTACCGGTCTGAAAGAGATTTTATTGTTAACCGGGGAATCACGCTTGAAGTCTGGTGTAGAGTATATTGGAAGGGCGGTTAAACTAGCTGCACAATACTTTTCTACTATCGGCATTGAGATCTACCCGCTAAATTCAGACGAATATGCTTATTTACATCAATGCGGGGCTGATTTTGTTTCTATTTACCAGGAAACCTACAATACCAATAAATACGAGCAGGTTCACTTAAGTGGTCCCAAGCGAGTTTATCCCTACAGGTTCCATGCCCAGGAGCGTGCTCTATTGGGAGGTATGCGGGGGGTTGCCTTTGGCTGCCTGCTTGGTCTGGATGATTATCGAAAAGACGCCTATGCTACAGGGTTGCATGCATTTTTTATCCAAAAAAAATATCCTCATGCTGAAATCTCTTTTTCGATACCACGGTTGAGACCTTTTATTAACCAGGCGGTTATTAATCCGCAGGATGTCCGGGAAAGGCAGCTATTACAAGTAATTTTATCTTACCGTTTGTTCATGCCCTATGCTGGAATTACCATTTCAACACGGGAAAGAGCCGTTTTCCGCGACCATGTAATTGGTTTGGCGGCAACAAAAATTTCTGCCGGCGTGAGGGTTGGGGTTGGCGGCCACATGGCAGGGGAAAAGGGCGATGAGCAATTTGAAATTTCTGACCCGCGTAGTGTTGAGGAAGTGCATCAAATGATTCTTAACAGAGGCCTGCAGCCGGTTTATACTGACTATATCAGGGTCTAGGAGAGGTTTATGCTAATTTGTGTAACGAATCGAAAGCTTTGCAGGGATGATTTTTTCGACCGGATCGAGCAAATTGCCAAGGGCAAACCTCATGCTATAATGTTAAGAGAAAAAGATCTAAGTATTCCAGAGTACAGTAGCATGGCTAAAAGGATATATGAAATCTGCGTTAAGAATCAGGTAACGCTGATCATCAATCAAAACCTTGAGGCAGCCGCCGAAATGAAATGTCCATATATTCATTTATCAATGCCTGATTTAAGAAAATACAAGCAAGAAATCAAGCATTTTTCACAGGTCAGTGCTTCTGTTCATTCCGTGAGTGAAGCAAGGGAAGCACAGGCCTTAGGTGCCACTTATTTAATAGCAGGACACATTTTCCCTACAGAGTGCAAAAAAGGAGTTCCGCCAAGAGGGCTCTCCTTTTTAAAGAAAGTGTGCAACTCTGTTGAGATCCCGGTATTTGCTATTGGCGGTATAACCAGCGCTAAGGTGAAAGTGGTTACTCAGGCAGGGGCAAAGGGAGTATGTGTGATGAGCGAGGCTATGACTTGCCTTAAGCCTGATGAGCTTGCCGGCAACTTTAGAGTTTGAAAAAAGATCATGGACGAAGACCCGGCGATCAGGGCCGGAGTGTTTGTTTATGAAACTCATGTCTGCAGGGGGTTCCCCGGGGATGGTTTGCCATTTTATTAATGCCTGGAACAGCGGCAATTCTGACCGGTACATAGGAGTGGAAGATAGATGATCAAATATTGTGGTTGTGATGCAGGCAGTTTCAATATGCTCAATATTGGTGGTGAGCTGGTGGAGCTGGCCGGGTTAGGGCAGGCTTTTTTGGATGTCATGGGCCTGGACTTGGCAGGTGATGAAGCTGCTGAAAAACTGCTGGAAAATGTGGGGCTGAAAAATTATATACCGGTATGCGCCGAAAACGAGTACAGGCTAGCGTTGCTGGCGGAGTACAAAAACTTTATTGCTGAAAACAGATAATATCCAGGCGGGCATATGCCGGAAACCAATTTTTATTGATCGATAGGAAAAGCAACCAAAATTTGTTGACAAAATAGGTTTAAACCTGTATCATATTGAATGACATCTCAATCAATATATAAAAAGGGTAGGAGGTGGATCACGCATGGCAAGAAACCAACAGCAAAATAAAAAAATGCGGGAAGACCGCAAAGAGCAGATTCAGGCGGAGGCGCTGCATCAATTCGCAACCAAAGGCCTCTTTGCCACCAAGATCAAGGATATAGCAGATGGCGTCGGGATGGCGCAGGGCTTAATCTATCATTACTACAATTCCAAGGAAGATATTTATGTGGAGTTGATTAAGGAGGCCCTGGATAAAATGAACGCTGCCATTCTCATGCTCATGGAGATGCCGGTGCCACCGCATGAAAAAATCATTATGGCCATCAAGCAGATGCTTTACACTATCGAAAACAGCGATGACTTTACGCAAACATGCCGCTTGATTGCTCAGGCCACAAATTCAACGGCCATACCGGAGGGCGCCAGGAAATTGATTGAGGAAAAGCGTGACCTCCCTTATCAAGAGATGGCCAAGATTATCGCCGCCGGGCAAAAAGAAGGCACCATCATCGATGCTGACCCGAAGGAGTTGGCTCTGGTATTTTGGACATCCCTTAACGGCTTGGCGATTTATAAAGCCACCCGCCAGGATCATACGGCTATGCCGGATCCCCGAATTCTTATTAATATATTTTTGAAGGAGTGATTAGATATGGGGTATGTCAAGGTTAATAATATAAATTTACACTATGAGCTGCATGGTGCAGGGCCGCGGGTTCTCTTCATCCATGGCATTGGAGCTGATTTAAAGAATCCGGCCAGCATTTTTTATACACCGCTGCCTCAACATTTTACAATACTCGCTTTCGACCCGCGCGGGTTAGGGGAATCGGACAGCACGGATGAACCCTTCACCATTGCCGATATGGCTGATGATGCCGCCGGGCTGGCAGCAGCTTTAGGCTGGGATAAGTACCATGTGTTCGGCGCCTCAATGGGTGGTATGGTCGCTCAGGAGCTGGTGCTTCGCCATCCCTCTGCTGTCGATAAGCTTGTGCTTGGGGTGACCCACGCCGGCGGGGAGAATGGGGCGCCGGTGGTGATTGATAAGCTAGAGGAAATGTCTACGCTGGAGAAGCTGCGGTTATCTGATACCAGGCAGGATGAAGCTTGGGCAGCAGCCCACCCGGAAATGGTGGCCAAATTAGAGCAGCAGTCTATTACTGCCAGTGCCGCAATGCAAGCTAACCCGGCACTAAAACAAGGCTACAACCAACAGGTAGAGGCGGTATTAAAGCACGATGCTTATGACCGTCTGCCGCAGATCAAGGCAGCGTCAACGCTTGTTTTCAACGGGCGCTATGACGGCAGCAACCCCCCGGAAGTACCACGGGCGATGGCCGGCCAGATCCCAAACGCCCGCTTCGAATTGGTTGAACATGGTCATGCTAGCTGGTACTTTGACCCTAAGGTCTGGGACATGATCATCGATTTTCTTCGCGATTAGTCAAAAGTGGTTAAAAGGAATGCAAAAGTGAGGGGGCCGTAGCCTCCTCACTTATTAACGGGCAAAGACATGATTACCTATCCGGCCGGTAATCTGCCTGGTGTAGACCCACTCACTGGAAGACTTGGTGGGGTTCCAGAAATAGAGAGCACCCCCGGCCGGATCAGCGCCGCTAACCGCCTCAGTAGCTGCCTGCAAGGCCTCGTTAGTCACAGGTTGCAAGTAGTGTCCGTTGCTTACTGATTCAAAAGCATCTCGCTCATAAATTACCCCCGGAATGGTTTTGGGAAAATCCGGGCTCTTGGTCCGGTTCACAACAACAGCACCAACCGCCACCTTTCCGCTGTAGGACTCACCGGAAGCCTCTGCCTCGATCACCTGTGCAAGCAGGACAACGTCGCTGCGGCTGGTCACTCCTACGTCGTCGCCTCGGGATACCGACACGCCTTCTCCTGCCCCTGCTGGCCTTACTTCTTGCTCCGGCTGCTCCTCTGGCCCCAATTCAGATAATAAAGGAGACACCGGCAGCTCTTTTTGCGCCGGGCTGTTCAGATTTTCAAACAATTCGACTGCCCAAAGGTTCAGACTGAGGAAAATCAGAAACAGCAATACATATAACGATAAATCTATATTTGTTTTCTTCTTTAATTTTAATCTCTCCGGTAATTGCCATTTATACATGAATTTCACCTCTCTCAAATGCATTCCATTCCATTAACCGGGGTACACGTGAGTATAGCGTAAGTCTAACTTCGTGTCAAAGGCATAATGAGGAAATACCCTGGATCGCAGTTCAGGCTAAATTTGCAATTTACTTTAAAGTTAGGTTAGAATTATCACCAGGAACATAAAACAAAATATATAACTTAAGGTTCCTATGCAAAAGTTACGATTAAATTTCAAAAACGTGCTCAACAGTAAACTACACGATTTATTATTGGTAACAAATAAATTAATGGTGTTCAATGATGTGGAGGGTTGCTTAATGGTTGATGAACGAGTCAGAATCCTGGCGAAAAACCTTGTCAATTATTCCTGTGCTGTGAAATCCAATGAGAAAGTCCTGATCGAGGCGGTAGGACTGGAGCTCCCGCTGGTGAAGGAGTTGGTGCGGGAGGTATACCGTACCGGCGGGATGCCCTTTGTTACTATTAAGGACGCCTCGGTGGAAAGGGACCTGCTGCTGGGGGCAACAGAAAAACAGATGAAAAGTCGGGCGAAATACGAGAGAGCCCGGATGCTTGAGATGGATGCCTATATTGGTGTCCGCTCCGGAACCAACTCCGCGGAGTTGTCTGATGTCCCGGCGGAAAAACTAGAGCTGTACAACAAGTACCTCTGGAACGAAGTACACGGCAACCTGCGGGTGCCCAAAACCAAGTGGGTTGTATTGCGCTACCCGTCGCCCGCCATGGCCCAGCTAGCCAACACCAGCACTGAGGCTTTTGAGGACTATTACTTCCTGGTCTGCAATCTGGACTACTCCAAAATGGATGCAGCCATGAACCCCCTGGTGTCCCTGATGGAAAAGAGCGATCGGGTGAGGATTGTGGGCGAGGGGACCGACCTGACCTTTTCGATCAAATCGTTGCCAGCAGTCAAGTGCACCGGCAGGCGAAATATCCCTGATGGTGAGGTCTACACCGCCCCGGTTAGGGATTCAGTGAACGGCATGATCACCTACAACGCACCGGCACAGTACCAGGGGTTTACCTACGAGAATATCCGTTTTGAGTTCAAGGACGGCAAAATCGTGAAAGCCATGGCAAACGACTCTAAAAAACTCAATCAGGTGCTTGACATAGACGAGGGAGCGCGCTACATCGGTGAATTCTCCCTGGGAGTCAACCCCTACATCACAAGGCCGATGAAGGATACCCTATTTGATGAAAAAATCGCCGGCTCGATCCACTTCACCCCGGGGAGCGCCTACGAGCGGTGCTTCAACGGGAACAAATCGGCCATCCACTGGGACCTGGTCTACATTCAGACGCCTGAATACGGCGGCGGCAAAATCTATTTCGACGACGTCCTCGTCCGGGAAGACGGGAGGTTCGTCCTGCCGGAGCTAGACGGGCTGAACCCAGAAAATTTAACGTAAAAATAATGGCCGAGCGTTGGTATTATATATCAATTAGATTTGTATATTTACATTTTCCTAATCATGGTGTATATTATATTTGTGTAATCGATTATAAAAATATTTAGTTATAGGTAAGGTCTATGATAAATATAGTTGATATATTAAAGGCACTGTCTGATGAAACCCGCCTGCGAATCATTAACCTGCTTTTTGAAGGGGAGCTATGTGTGTGTGATATTATGGAAACACTGGATATCACTCAAGCTAAGGCCTCGCGGCATCTGGGAGTGCTGCGGCGGGCAGGATTGGTAAAAGACCGCAAGAGTGCGCAGTGGGTATATTATACCCTCGCCCCAGTTGAAGACAATAAATATCTTGACAGCATAGTTTCTGACCACCTCAGGCAAACTGAGCCTTACACGGTAGATTTAAAAAATTTAGTCGGGTTGCTACCTGTCACAAAGCCCGGCAGTAATAAATATTCCACAGGAACCAGCTGTTGTAGCCAGGCCGGTATCCAGCTCCGGCAGCCGTCGGTCTTTTTTAAAAGTGCTGAGTGTGCCGGTGGTGTACCATCTTTTAATGTTGAAGACATAAAAAACAACAGCAAGTAAGAACAAATACATTAAAAACGGAGGTTGATGAAGAAATGAAAGAAGTCAGTGTAACCGTATTCGGTACTAATGCGCCAGTGCCTGCCAGCTGCTGAGGTCCATCCCCAGCGGACGCATGTTGCGGCCCGGCAAAGACAATGCAAGAAGAAGGCGAAGGCCTCAAGGATAATCTTATCCAAAATTTTGGTGCGGGCATCCATTACTCCTACGTGGATGTACAAAGTAATGAAATGAAGAATTATCCTGAAATTGCAGCGATCATGGACAGGGTAAATCTCCCCTTGATTGTGATTAACGGCCAGCCCAGGTTCCACGGCGGCATTTCCAATGAAATGATCTCGGATGCAGTGAGTGAACTGGTATAATAATAAATTATCGAGTGAATGATTGTAGGCTCATAGAGAAATATAGCAGTTAAGTTTTAGCAGCAGAATAATGCCTCCTTTATTAGGAGGCATTAACCATTGAAAGTAAATGTTATATGGGTAACTTTAATACACCAAACATCTATTAAAAGAAATAAGGAATTATATTTCATTGAGGTCTGACAAGTAATACTGGTTGCTTGCTTGTGGAATATAAAATTTATTGCTAGATACAGTTCCGGTAACTAATGACGGCATGAGAGGAGGGTGATTATGTCTGACGACAAAGAAGATATTAGGGACTTTATTCGCAAAAACTATGCTGATGTTGCGCTGCAAAACGGATCAGGTGGCTGTTGTGGGAGCGGCAATAGCTGTGAAGTATTTTCGTTAGATGCAGATGAAGTATCTATTAACATCGGCTATACAGAAAATGATTTGAAAAATGTACCAGCCGAAGCGAATATGGGTTTGGGATGCGGGAATCCGATTGCCATTGCCGGTCTTAAAGAAGGAGAAGTTGTCCTAGATCTCGGCAGCGGAGGCGGTATTGACTGTTTCCTGGCCAGAGCACTGGTGGGTGAAACCGGGCATGTAATTGGAGTGGATATGACCCCTGAGATGATTAAATTAGCAAGAAAAAATGCTGAAAAAAGTGGTTATAAAAATATTGAATTCAGATTGGGTGAGATTGAGCACTTACCGGTGGCTGATTCTTCTGTAGATGTGATTATATCAAACTGTGTGATCAATTTGTCTATGGATAAAGTGCAGGTATTTAAAGATGCTTTCAGGGTGCTTAAGCCTGGTGGCAGGCTGTCTATAACAGATATTGTGGCCACAAAACAATTACCTCAGGATATGAAAAAGGACCTGAACCTGATATCTTGCTGAATCGGTGGAGCCGAATACGTTGAAGGCATCCGGGCGATGCTGAAAGATGCTGGTTTTCAAGATATTAGATTGCAGCCGAAGGATAACAGCAATGAGATTGTAGGAAAATGGGTACCTGACATGCACATTGAAGGCTATGTCGCTTCTTTTATTATCGAAGCAAAAAAATACAAAAATTAGCCCTTAATTATTTGCAAATATTTCATTTAATTATATTATTGACAAGTGTACTGCGTAACTATATGCTAAGTTAGCAAGAAGCTAGGTTAAGGTAGAATTAAAAATTTGTTTTCATAGCTTCAGCATTCTATTATTCTAGATAATTTGGAGGAAATAAAAGGTTTTTTTAAGTTATTTTTTTCGTTTTATAAAGTCCCGCGCCTCTTTCATGGCCCCAGTGCCGCCAAACATCTCTCTTATTTTTTCTTTCTCGCGCTGCCGGCTATTCAAAGGTTTTGCCCTTGGTAATATACGACTTGATACCCTCGTAGCCACCTGCGGATATGCTGGTGGTCACAATGATATCTATTCCGAAGGCCACGTTTTGGGCTTCCAAAACCCTGCTGGTCACATCATCACAAAGGTCAGATTTAGTCAGCACAACCACCGGTACCGCCATGCTGTCCCAGGCAATGGCCAAATAGCGCTCCTCGCGGCGCAGGTTAAAATTTTTGTTAAGCGACATGCAGATGAAAACAATATCACATTGGCGGCCACCACTTGAAAGTCATATGGTCTTTGGTTGATGCAATAATTTGTAACTTACCGGTAGATGCAACTTTTATTAAGCTTTGCTGTCAGAGTTTTATTGATAACTGACCTGGAGCTGTCCGGAAATCAGTTGAATCCAGGTCTTGCCTGTTTTCATTTGCATCTCAACGCCTGTTTGATCATAGAACCGGGTGCGGTGGGTGGTGGAATCCTTTTGCCAGGTTCCCTCCTGCACCTGGCCATCGGAGAACAACAAGGCCCTGCCTTTACCTATTAGCCCCACCTCCAGGCGGCCCTCACTGTCAAAAGGCCGTATGGAAACCTGCTGGATTAAGACGTTAGCAACTGATAGCTGTATACCGGAAATCGCATCTTTGTAAGGACTGTTGTTTAAAAAACGCAGATAGGTACCGGTATTTGCATCATATTGGTAACCTACGCGGCCGTATGGGTAGGAAATGATCAACTTTTTCGCCGTTTTGCCGGCAAAACCTTCACTTTCCTTTCTGAAGGAGTACCCTTCAGGACTAACCTTTTTGTTCAATCCCAGTTTGTTAATTTCCTGCCAAAGGGAATCAGTGCCGGTGTAAAGATTATAAGGTGCCTTTCTGGATTTATCCCGCCAAAATCCAGAAGAGTGTAGCATTTCGTTGATATGCGCAATTTTGTTCTGAGCAAAGTAAGCCTGGGCCTGGGGGCTTTGGCCGACATGAATATAAACCGCATCCCATTCCCGGGCCAGATCGATAAGGTAAGGCCGGGCAGAGCGCACCGGGCCAATAGTTTTCGCCTCCCCGTGAAAAAAGATGGCGAGATACCTGGTTATACCTCCCTCTACAGGAACCTCATAGACCAGATCTGCTTGGTCCAGTCCGGACTGGGGACGGGCTGAACTAAAATTATCAATGGTGACAGCGATAGGACGGACAGGTATTTCATTAATCGGAGCCCCGTCCAGGGGACAACTGTATTTCGCGGCCGGTGGCATATTCTCACCAACTGGATGTACTGCCTCCTGGTCAACCTTTTTTCCACAGCCGGAGAGTGCGGTCAGTAGAAAAACGATAATCAGAAAGAGGTAGATATTTTTAAAAAAAGTATCTTTACAAAAATTAAACACATTTAACCACCTTTTATTTTTTTAGTTATACTATATTACGTCAACAGAGGAACATTACTATATCTGAATTGGACATGACATTTAAAAATACCTTTTCCTTACTGCAGGGTTTTTGCTCCAATGGATAATATGAAGTCTGAAATTTTCGAATGGGTTAAAGGACCAGGAGAATCCAATTAGTAAATTTACCGGTTTTCTAAGGGCATGGTCACCGTCTACAAAAAAGCCAAGACAAAATAAGCGTTCCTAAGATGATATTCCGTATTTCGGTTAGAACCCCACGTATTAAATATATTAAGAGCCTGTTTTGAAACAACGTTTCTATTTCAGATAGAACACGGTGCGTGAACGTAACTATCAAGAAAGATAAGCTACATATGGAATTAACCGGTAAACCAAAAGTGATAATTGTAAGAGAGACATTGAAAAAAGTCCATAGGGAAATAATTTGTCAAAGGAAGTGAGAGAATGAAAAAGCTAATTTTGGTCGCACTTTTTTTATTGCTGAGTGTTACAATATCGGGCTGCAGGAGTGAAGAAAACATAACTCCTTTGAACGGGGCAGTTCAGCAAAATGATGAGGGCGACAGGCAAGCTGTGGCGAGTCTGGTGCAGAATTTCGGCAGCAAGCTTAAAATGGTCTCGCTTTTAGCTCCTCAGGATATTGTGGGTAAGAGTATGCAGGAAAATTACGGCAGCCTGGTCACCCCGGGTCTTCTGGCAAAATGGCAGGGAGACCCGCAAAATGCTCCGGGGCGGATGGTTTCCAGCCCGTGGCCGGAACGGATCGATATTAAAACTAATCAAAAAATAGACGTGGGTACATATGAGGTAACTGGAGAAATAATTGAAATAAGCAGTGCGGAGCAGGCCGGTGGAGGGGTTGCTGCCAGGCGGCCAATCACCCTTATCGTAAAAAAGGCCCATGACAGTTGGCTCATTGACTCCGTGACGCTTGGCGCTTACGTGGGCACAAATTCAACCATATATAAAAACAGTCAATATGGCTTCACCTTTGCCTTGCCGAAGAGCTGGGAAAATTATTCAATTGTAATAGACAAATGGGAAGGCACTGCTGTGGCCGGCGCACAAAGCGGCAAAATTGTTGAAATCGGCCAGATCATTAAAATTAGACATCCTCAATGGACCGCTAAAGAACCACGGCAGGATATCCCGATTATGATCTTTACCCCTGACCAATGGAATTTGCTGCAGAAGGCTGAAATCAGTGTTGGTGCAGCACCTATACCGCCAAGTGAACTTGGCCGTAATAACAAATACATTTTTGCTCTGCCGGCCAGGTACAATTATGCGTTTCCAGCCGGATTTGAAGAGGTGGAACAGATTTTACAAGGCCATCCTTTGCAACCAACCGAATTACTTTAAAAAAATACGCAAACTGTGCTAATTAACATACTTGGAATTTGACAAAAATCTGGAGAACCTACTACTGTATTTGTGAAATACTGACGGTAGGTTTTTTTATCTAGAATAATTGATAGATGAGTTGTTGATTGGAAAAATGATTCGGCTAGTAAAAAAAACCAGTGGAGGTTGAAGACATAAAACATTATGATAAGCATATTAAAGAGGATCAATGGAGATAGCATTAACCTAGAATTATCAGCTATTAACTACAGCCGAGGGACCCGGCATTAATAAAGCTAAATCGGTGTTTAAGTTATATCACGATTTTGCTTACTATAAGAGAAGGGGTAATGTTTTTGAATAAAGGTAATAAACACTCACCAAGCTTAATTAATACTTTGTTACAGGAATGGCCATTATGGCTGTTGATTGTAGCAGCGCTGGTGCTGGGGGCGGTTATTTACCCGCAATTGCCCGAGCGGGTAGCCAGCCACTGGAACTTCAGAGGTGAGGTTGACGGCTATTCCTCACGCTTTTGGGGGGCCTTCGGCATTCCCCTGATGACCGCCGGCATTTATTTGTTGATGCTGTTTGTCCCTTTAATTGACCCTCGCCGTGAAAATTACGAAAATTTTGCCGGGGCTTACCGGGCTATTAAAGCGGCAACAGTAATTTTTATGATCTGTATCCACCTGGTTGTTGTTTTAAGCGTTTTAGGTTTCCAGGTGCCAGTAGGCAAAGTTATACCTGCAGGAGTGTCCCTGTTGATCTTGATCATCGGCAGCCGTATGGGGCAGCTTCGCCACAACTATTTTGTGGGTATCAAAACACCATGGACACTGGCTAGTGAGGAAGTGTGGCAGAAAACACACCGTTTGGGCGGCCGGATTTGGGTTGCGGCCGGTATTCTAGGGCTAGCCGGGGCGCTGCTGGGGGGCTCGGCTGGCGCGCTGGTACTGGCGGCAGCACTCGCCCTGGCGGTAATCGTCCCAGTTGTCTACTCTTACCTTGTGTATCGCAGAATTTCTGAATAGCGATAGCGCGCATAAACAAATAACTGATGCTACTCTGAACATCTAGTCTTTATAAGCGGTTGCTATGGCGAATACATCTGAAATGGGTCGCTCTGGCACCATCGGCTTTATATAAAACTCATGAAGCCGCCAAGATGGGTAATCTTCAGCCCGGTCAAAACCTAGGGATCGAAGAAAGTTTTCCGCTTCGCCCTTCTCAATCCCAAAGAGTACGGGTTCATTGAAGATATATTTCAAGGAATTCATGTGACTGATCACCCTGCTTTTTAAACGTATTTCCCTGAAGCTTTGCAAGAGCTGGAAGCCTATCTGCGCCATCCGGTAACTTACCGGGAGCAGCTTGCAGCAAGGCTGAAACGGATCAGCGGGCTTGCCGTCTGCCAGCCTTATTTTGTATAGCTTGTCAACTAAAAATATCGAGGAAGATAGTTGTGAGTTAACTACTGTGGATATGTTTGTGTCAATTATTTAAGAGATGGTGGCCAGTAATTAGATTAAATGGAGTAAGAGGTTCCATCAGTTGTTCCAAAGTATGTAAAGTAAAGCATTACTTGTTAATATCGAATTCTAGAGCTTGAGATTATACTTCCCGCCAATGACAGTCGCCACTGCTCTGCTAAGCTCATTAACAAGATCAACCAGGTGATCACAACCCTGTGGGCCACCAACTAATTCTCCTATTTCCTTTTTACTTAACTTGGTAATATTTAGATCAATTTTAACAATAAGCTCAATGCTTTCAGCGCAAACCTGGCCAGTAGCACGGCTTAAATTCCCTGAAGAGGCAGTAACAAATCCCTTGTTATTCATTATGAGCTCTATGAAGACTTCATGGAAGGTATCGATAAAGTTCCCGGATGCTGTTAAATTTCCATCATTTTGACGGCAAAGGGTGCAACTTTTGTTGCGGCTAAACAGAGTCAGCACACGATCGCCATAATCAGGCTCATCATACCACCTGCTTAACCGTCGCTCCAGGTTACTAAAGTACCGGCAGGCGTTCAAATAATCCCTGTCCCAGTACTCCCCGTAAACCTGGAGGGACGGGTATCCTCTTTTACGAAAAATGAATGCCTCCGCCTGGATAATCCCTTTGATACACTCAGTCAGCAGTTCTCTAAGCAGTCCGCCTGCTTCCTGTCCAATTTATACGGCTTAAGGCCCCGCCAGAATTCAAATAAGCCTCGATTCCAGTTAGCCCGGGTATTTCACTGCCGCCGTTCAAACTGCTGCCCGGAGAACGGTAAATATCCCATCGTGCCTTTTTAATCTTAAAACTGCTCTGATCGACTATCAGCCGGCCGGCTGCTTCGAAAAAAGTGCTTAAAAGAATGCTTTTAGCCAGTAGTTCATCATCCCCAAGCGTTTCTACAGTAGTAAAGTGATTGATTTGATATACGGACTTCATTCAGCATTTCTCCTTATGTTCCATTGGTGTGTAGTTCGAGCTTTGGATTTAGTTCTAATCAAAGACATGCCCTACTGCCCTGCTTAGATCATAAACAAGATCTACCAGGTGATCACAACCATGCGGACCACCGGCTAATTCAATTATTTCCTTCTTGTTTGTTCTTGTAATGTTTTTTCCAATAATTTTTTCCATATGCTCACTGCTTTCATAACAAACCGGGTCCGGAGCACGCAGGTAATTTCCTGAGGCGTCAGTGACAATCCCCTTAGTGTTTACGGTAATCTGCACAAAAAGTTCATGGAAGGAATCGATAAAGCTTCCGGATGCCGATAATTCTCCGTCGTCTTGGCGGCAAACAGTGCAACTTTTACTCCTGTTATAAAGATTCTGTGTTCGCTCACTGTAGCCAATATGTTCAAACCACCTGCGCAGGCCAAGTTCCAAGTGGCTGTAATACCGGCATATATTCAAATAAATTTTGTCCCAGTGTTCTTCATAAGCCTGGGGGGACAAAAAGCCCCTTTTTTCAAAAATAAATGTTTCTGCCTGTATAATCCCTTTGACACACTCAGCCAGCAATTCCCTGGGTAGACCATCCGATTCCTCGCCTATCACACGTTTTAATTCCTTCCCGGAATTTAAGTAAGCTTCGACACCGATTAGCCCGGGTAACTCTTTGCCACCGTTCAAAACACTGCCCGGAGAACGGTAAATATCCCACTGCGCCTTATTAATCCGAAGACTGTCCTGATTGGCTATTAGTTGGCCAACCGCCTCGACATCAGTGCTTGAATATATGCTTTTAGAGAGCAGTTCGTCTTCACCTAACGTATCTACGGTTATAAAGCGATTAACTTGATATAAAGCCTGCACTTGCAATCCTCCTTGCATTGGCAATTTTCGACAGTTACAATGCTTAAATGACGGTGACGTGGTTCACCGGTTAACGTAAACAGTTTTCTCCTGGAAATAAAACCTGTCCGTCTAATTATAATATTTAATTACCTTAATATTTCAATAATTCGTTGATTGACTGCAAATTGACTTAAAGTTATGATTGTATATAGCATTTAATATAACAGATAAAATTGAATAGAGTTAACTCTTGAGAAGCTATTTGTTGACTTTAATGTTAGATCAACTATTGTCTATCTACCAAGATATAAAAAGCAGCGCCAGAAATTATATAATTGCCGTGGTTTCATGAAACGATAGCGCCATCAGTAAGCGGCGTTTAATATTTACCATGGGATTATGCATAGTGGGTTCATTAAATTGTATTCTGGGTATGGGCAAGGCCAGAAATTTCACTGATATCATGGAAACAGTTTTCGAGCATGTACCTTTCAATTCCTTCCAGTACCTCCATTGTGGCCCGCGGGTTGACAAAGTTAGCGGAGCCAACTGCTACCGCTGTGGCCCCGGCCAGGAGGAACTCGATCGCATCTGTGGCGGAGGTGATGCCGCCCATGCCGATGATCGGCAGCTTTACGGCCTGGCGCACCTGCCAGACGGCCCGGAGGGCTACCGGTTTCACGGCTGGTCCGGAGAGCCCACCCAGGATATTGCCTAAAACCGGGCGCCTGGTCCTGATGTCGATGGCCATTCCGAGCAGGGTGTTGATCAGGGAGAGTGCGTCTGCACCTGATTCGGCCACCTTTTCGGCCACTGCCACGATGCTGGTGACGTTAGGGGAAAGCTTAATAATCACCGGTAGCTGCGTACTCTCTTTCACCAGCCGGGTGACTTCAGCGGCTGACGCCGGGTCACTGCCAAACTGCAGACCGCCCTTTTTCACGTTGGGGCACGAGATATTTACCTCCAGGGCAGACACACCGGGGGTGCGGCTGAGCTTTTCCGCCAGCCGGGCGTAGTCCTGCGCCGTATCGCCGGCCATATTCACAATCACCGGCAGGTCAAAGTCTGCCAGGAAGGGCAGTGCCTCGGCAATGAACCGCTCAACGCCGGGGTTTTGCAGTCCAATGGAGTTTAAGACGCCGGCCGGTGTTTCCACCAGCCTGGGTGTGGTGTTGCCAGCGCGCGGCAGCAAGGTGATCCCTTTAACCACGATAGCGCCCAGGCCGTTTAAATCCAGGTAGGGGGCGTATTCCGGCCCGAAGCCAAAGGTGCCTGAGGCCACAGTGACCGGATTTTTCATTCGCAAGCCGCCAATGTTTACCGCTAGGTTAGGCTTGCCCGCGGCCTTGGGAAAATTCCCAATGCTCATGACCATACCACCTCCACGGCCGGGAAAACCGGCCCTTCTGTACAGACTCGACTGTATTGGATGCTTTCTTCACTGGTGCTGGTTTTGCACACGCAGGAAAGGCAAGCCCCCACGCCGCAGCCCATCCGCTCTTCCAGGGAGATCTCACCGGGAATGCCGGCAGCTCTAACAATTTCAGTCAGCCGCCGCAGCATTCCGCCTGGGCCGCACCCGTAAATCATGGCATATCTATTGTTATCAATTATGCTTTCAAAGGGATCGTTTAATAGTCCTTCCTGTCCTTTCAGATGTGGCTTGGGGGGATCGGTATGTGTCATAATCTCCACAAACAGCTCGGTCACCAGGCCGTGGTATCCGGTCGAGCCGTCATCGGTGGCAGTGTAAACCCGGTGACCGAGTCCTGTTATTTCCTTGGCCAAGAACAATTGATCCGCTGTCGCCGCCCCCAGGAAGACGTCGGCGCTTATACTGGACTCAGCAAGCTCTGCCAAAAGAAAATAAAGGGGAGCGACGCCGATGCCGCCGGACACTACGCTCACCCGGGCCTGGTTTTCCGGCATGGAGAAACCTTTGCCCAGCGGCCCCAACAAGCTCACCTGATTACCCCGAATTTTTTCGGCCAGTAAGGCCGTGCCCCGGCCGGCCACGCGATAAAGGATTGCTACCACACCTTTTTTCCTGTCCACAGCATGGATACTGATCGGACGGCGCAAAAAGGGGTCCAGGGTACTGCCGCAACGCACCTGTAAAAACTGCCCGGGCCTGGCCTCGGCAGCTATTTCCGGCACCAGCAGGCTCAGCCGATAGTGGCTGGGTGCAATCCTTTCTTGTTTGGTAACTTTGGCGTCAACTAGCAGCGTCAATTTATGACCTCCAATAAGTAAGTGTTAACCGGGTCAGGCTATCAATCCTTTAGCCGACTCCGAGTTCAACACGCTCTAATAAATCACAGTGGGCTTTATCCAAACGCCGGTAGCCGGCTTCAAGACACCGGTGCACCCTCAACTAACTCATACTCCTGCAGCGGCACGAGTCTTAGGTCTTTTTTATATTTTTCTTCAGCGAGCACATCCAGGATGGCCTTAGTGGTGTCCAGCGAGGTCAGGCAGGGGATACCGTACTCAACTGCCGCCCGCCTGATCTGGAAGCCGTCTCGCTCCGGTGCCTTCCCTCTGGTCAGTGTGTTGATCACCAGGTTAATTTTATTTGTATGGATCAGATCGACGATATGCGGTGAACCCTCGTGGACCTTGCGCACCTGCTCCACCGGAAGACCGGCCGCCCTGATTGCCACCGCGGTGCCTGCGGTGGCGAAAACATGGTAGCCCAGGTCTATCAGGCTTCTAATAACCGGGATTGCCTCATCTTTATTACGGTCGGCGATAGTTACCAGGACTGAGCCTTCTTTCGGGAACATGCTGCCCGCCGACACCATCGCCTTGAACAGGGCAACCTTGAAGTCACGGTGTGCGCCCATCACTTCCCCGGTGGACTTCATTTCCGGCCCCAGAGAAATGTCCACCTGCCGCAACTTGGCGAAGGAAAAAACCGGCGCCTTGACCCCTACCACGGTGCTTTCGGGATAAAGTCCGCCATGGTAGCCCAGCTCCTTAAGAGTTTTACCCATAATAACCTTGGTGGCCAGGTTTATCATTGGAATCCCTGTGATTTTGCTTAAGTAAGGCACGGTCCGGCTGGAGCGGGGGTTGACTTCCAGGACATAGATGCCGTCTTCGTGCAGCACATACTGGATATTAATGACCCCTTTGACGTTTAAGGCCAGGGTCAACTTGGTAGTGTAGTCCACCACCAGTTCCTGCACCTGCCGGCTCAGCGTCTGGGGTGGGTAAACAGCAGTGCTGTCGCCGGAGTGTACCCCGGCGCGCTCAATATGCTCCATGATGCCCGGGATGAGGACGTCCGTGCCGTCACAAATAGCATCGACCTCCAGCTCTTTGCCGATCAGGTACTTATCTACCAGCACCGGATGCTCGGGTGTTATTTTTACTGCAGTTGCCATATAGTTGTTCAGTTCATCGTTATTATATACGATTTCCATCGCACGGCCGCCCAGCACATAAGAGGGCCGCACGAGCACCGGATACCCGATTTCCGAGGCGATAACCAGTGCCTCCTCCACAGAAAAGGCAGTCCGGCCGGGTGGTTTAGGTATACCCAGGTCGATTAACAGGCGATCAAAACGCTCGCGGTCTTCCGCCCGGTCAATATCATCCACGGTGGTGCCCAGGATTTTAATCCCGGCCTGCTCCAGGGGGCCGGCCAGATTGATCGCTGTTTGGCCGCCAAATTGGACAATTACACCTTCGGGCTTTTCCAAGTCCAATATGTTCAATATGTTTTCTGTGACCAACGGCTCAAAGTAAAGCTTGTCAGCGGTGTCAAAGTCGGTGCTGACTGTTTCCGGGTTATTGTTGACAATGATTGTTTCATAGCCCTCTTCCTTAAGCGCCCAGACCGAGTGGACCGAGCAATAGTCAAATTCGATGCCCTGGCCGATTCGGATTGGCCCGGAGCCCAGCACCACCACCTTGCGCCGGCTGGAGATCTGGGCCTCATCCTCCTGGTCGTAGGAAGAGTAATAGTAAGGTGTCGCCGCCTCGAATTCTGATGCGCAGGTGTCCACCATCTTGAAGGTGGGCAATATCCCGCTTTCCTTGCGCCTGGCCCTGATCTCCGGTTGGCTGAGCCCGGTCAGCTTGGCCATGTGGACATCGGAAAACCCGAATATTTTTGCTCTCTTAAGCAGGTCCGGAGAGGGGCTGCCTGCCGGTGAAGTGCTGCGAATCTCATTCTCTAACTGAAGGATATCCTGGATTTTATACAGGAAGAAGGCGTCGATCCCGGTAATTTCATGCACCCGCTCAACGGTCAGGCCGCGGCGCAAGGCTTCGGCGACCAAGTACAGGCGCTCATCTTCCGCGCAGGCCAGTTTGGCCTCCAGCTCTTCCTGTCCTAGAACCTTTGCCCCAGGCAGGTCCAGGTAGTCCATCCCGATTTCCAAAGAGCGAATGGCTTTTAGGAGGGCGCCCTCCAAAGTACGGTTGATAGCCATAACCTCACCGGTGGCCTTCATTTGGGTGCCCAGCTCCCGGTCGGCCAGCGCAAATTTATCGAAGGGCCAGCGCGGGTACTTCACCACTACATAGTCCAGCGCCGGTTCAAAACAGGCGTAGGTCTTGCCGGTAACCGCGTTCTGAATCTCGTCCAGGGTCAGGCCTAAAGCGATTTTTGCTGCCACCTTGGCGATCGGGTAGCCGGTGGCCTTGGAGGCCAGGGCGGAGGAGCGGGAAACCCGCGGGTTGACCTCAATTACGTAATATTGAAAGCTGGCCGGATCCAGGGCAAACTGGACGTTACATCCGCCTTCAATGCCCAGTGCCCGGATGATTTTCAGGGAGGCTGTCCTGAGCAGCTGGTACTCTTTATCGCTCAAAGTCTGGGAGGGGGCCACCACGATGCTGTCACCGGTATGGATACCCATTGGGTCGATGTTTTCCATATTGCAGATAGTAATACAGTTGTCGGCGCTGTCCCGCATCACCTCGTACTCCAGCTCTTTCCAACCGACCACGCAGCGCTCGATCAATGCCTGGCTGATAATGCTGTATTTTAAACCCTTGCTCGTAATATCATGCAGTTCATCCATTGTATAAGCAATGCCGCCGCCGGTACCGCCCAAGGTATAGGCCGGGCGCACGATCAGGGGCAACCCAATTTCCAGGGCAAAGGTTTCGGCCTCTTCTACGGTGGACACAATCGTGCTTTCCGGAATAGGCTCACCGATTTCCTGCATCATGTCCTTAAATAATTCCCGGTCCTCGGCGCGCTTGATTGACTCCAGGGGGGTGCCCAATAGTTTTACACCTTCCCGGGCCAGTACACCGGACTCGGCTAGCTGTAAGGCCAGGTTTAGGCCCACCTGGCCGCCCAGGGAAGGGAGTAGCCCGTCTGGTTTTTCCTGCTGGATTACCCTGGCTACGTATTCCGGGGTCAGTGGCTCGATATAAATTCGGTCGGCCATATTGCGGTCTGTCATGATCGTGGCCGGATTGGAGTTGATCAGGACCACCTCAATGCCTTCCTCCCGCAGGGAGCGGCAGGCCTGGGTTCCGGCATAGTCAAACTCTGCCGCCTGTCCGATAATGATCGGGCCGGAGCCGATTACCAGTACTTTCTTTATTCCTTCCTTTACCGGCATGTTATTTCCCCTCCCTGTCCATCAACGCCATGAACTGATCAAAAATGTATTCTGAGTCTGTCGGACCCGGTGAAGCTTCAGGGTGGTACTGTACTGAAAAGGCCGGCAGGAATTTGTGCTTCAGTCCCTCCACTGTGCCGTCGTTTAAGTTGCGGTGGGTGACCATGATGTCCAGGTCCTGCAGCGATTCCTCATCTACGGAGAAGCCATGGTTATGTGAAGATACATAAACCCGTCCGGTGGCCAGGTCCTTCACCGGGTGGTTAGCTCCCCGGTGGCCGAATTTCAGCTTGTAGGTCTTTGCACCAAGCGCCAGGCCCAGAATCTGGTGGCCCAGGCAGATGCCGAAAATAGGTATCCGGCCCACCAGCGCTTGCACTGTGGCGATAGCGTAAGGCACGTCGGTGGGATCTCCCGGGCCGTTGGATAGCATCACCCCGGCCGGTTTCAGGTTCAGAATGTCATTAGCCGTCGTGGTAGGCGGGACCACTACCACCTCACAGCCATGCTCCTGCAGGCAGCGGGATATGTTCAGTTTGGCTCCAAAGTCCATCAATACCACTCGGCGCCCGCTGCCCGGCAGGGTGAAAACCTCAGTGGTGGCTACTGCCGGCACCAGTTCCTGCCCGGACAGCTGAGGGCAGGCCTTAGCCTTTGCCACCAGCTTCTGAGCGTTTCCGCCTGTACTGATCACCCCGCGCATAGTCCCGCAGCTGCGCAGCCGCCTGGTCAAAGCCCGCGTATCGATACCGGATAAGCCGATCACATTCTCTTTTTTTAAAAAGCTGTCGATAGTTTCATTGAGCCGCCAGTTGCTGGGGCCTTTACACTCCTCACGTACTACAAAGCCACGTACATATGATTTTTTCGACTCAAAGTCCTCTTTCATAATACCGTAGTTGCCTATAAGGGGGTAGGTCATGGTCACAATTTGCCCGCAGTATGAGGGATCTGTGAGCACCTCCTGATAACCGGTCATCCCGGTATTGAAGACCACTTCGCCCCAACTCTCACCAGTCGCACCGAAAGCTTCGCCGGTAAAGACAGTGCCGTCTTCTAAAGCCAATATTGCCTGCATAGCACACCTCCGCCTAATTTGTGAAGCTGTATAAAGAAAGATTGCCGACAAACACATTACCTGTAATCAGGTCATCCAAAATTGTTCAGGTCTCAGGCCCAGTATTAATCAATACCGAGGGTAAATCTGTAGTTACTTTAGCATCATTGATAAAGCGGGGTTGCTTTAGCATCATTGATAAAGCGGGGTTGCTTTAGCGTCATTGGTAAAGCTGTTGATTTCATCGTGAAAAGTTAATTTGTTATCTTTTAACCTTCATTTCTTCATATTTCATTAAGCTCTAATTAAAGAATCAGCATAGATTTAGCATAAAAACCTATTCTGCCTTGCTTATAATACGACAGCCTCCCGCATCACAATCCGGCCACCCACTATAGTTGCATAGGGCAGGCCCTGTAGAGAGCGCCCGCCAAAGGGGGTGTTCCGACCTTTGCTGGCAAACTGCTCCGGATCAACAGTCCAATCTGCCGCCGGGTCAATAATGGTGATGTCCGCATCTGCCCCAACCGCTAGCGTGCCCTTAGGCAGGCCCAGGATCTTGGCTGGGTTAAAAGATAGCTTGGCTACCGCCTCTAGCGGGGTCAGGATGCCGGTGGCCACCAACTCGGTCCAGACCAGACCCACTGCGGTTTCCAGCCCAATCATGCCAAAGGGGGAGAGGCCATATTCTACATCCTTCTCTTCAATGGTATGCGGGGCGTGGTCCGTGGCGATCACGCTGATTGTCCCGTCCGCAAGCCCTTGCTTTACCGCGTCTACATCAGCCTCAGTGCGCAGGGGGGGATTGACCTTAGTAGATGTGTCATAGCCTGTCACCGCCTTATCCGTAAGAGTGAAGTGGTGCGGAGTGGCCTCGGCGGTGACCTGGACCCCTCTGGCCCTGGCCTCTCGCACCAGCCGAACGGAGCCGGCGGTGCTGACGTGGGCAATGTGCACCCGGCAGCAGGTTTCCTCCGCCAGTAGGATATCGCGTGCTACCATTACTTCTTCCGCACATGCGGGGATTCCCGGCAGGCCCAGCACTGTGGACCTGAAGCCTTCGTGCATGGACCCGCCGCCGGCCAGGGTCTTGTCCTCACAGTGGGAGATAATTGTCATGTTCAGCATTCCAGCGTACTGCATGGCCCGGCGCATCACCCCGGCGCTCATCACCGGCTGGCCGTCATCGGAAAAAGCCACTGCGCCCGCCTCCTGCATATCTCCCATTTCAGCAAGCTCATCTCCCTTGCTGCCGCAGGTAACCGCGCCAATGGGGTAGACGTTTACTTTTCCCGCTTCCCGGGCCTTGCCCCGGATGTAGGAGACAATGGCTGCACAGTCGGCCGCCGGATTGGTGTTGGGCATGCAGGCAATTGAGGTAAAGCCGCCCCGCGCGGCGGCGCAGGACCCGCTGGAAATTGTCTCCTTAGCCTCAAAGCCGGGTTCACGAAGGTGTACGTGCATATCAATCAGCCCAGGGGTGACCAGCTTGCCGGACGCATCCAGCACCTCGGCGCCGCCGGTGCTTAAGTTTACACCTGTTTTGGTGATCCTGCCGTCTGTAATAAGCAGGTCCTTCTCGCTTACTTTACCGGTGGCCGGGTCAATCAAGGTTCCATTCTTAATAATTAGTTTCATGCTGGCTGCCTCCTCCGGTGAGCAGGTACAATATGGCCATCCGCACCGCCACCCCGTTAGTAACCTGCTCAGTAATCACTGACTGTGCGCTGTCCGCTATCTCCGGGGCAATTTCCACGCCCCGGTTCATCGGGCCCGGGTGCATTACCAGTGCATCTGGCGCTGCCAACTTCATCCTTGCCGCATTGATCCCGAACAGGCGGCTGTATTCGCGCAAACCAGGAAAAAGCCCCTGCTGCTGCCTTTCCCTCTGAATCCTCAATATGTAGACCACATCGGCTCCATCCAGGGCATCTTCGATTCTACTGTACACCCGGGCACCCATTTGCTCCACACCCGTGGGCATCAGGGTGGCTGGCCCGGCCAATCGCACTTCTGCTCCCATCCGATTGAAACCCCAGATGTTCGAGCGGGCGACCCGGCTATGTAATATGTCTCCGATGATGGCGATCTTCAACCCTTTAATGCGGCCCTTTTTTTCATTAACTGTAAACAGGTCAAGCAGGGCCTGGGTCGGGTGCTCATGGGCGCCGTCCCCGGCGTTAATTACTGATGCTCCCACAGTGCGGGCCAAAAGCTCTGCTGCGCCCGCCATTGGGTGGCGCAGCACCACTATATTTGCTCCCATGGCGGCGATGGTGTGGGCGGTGTCCCGCAGGCTTTCACCCTTGCTGACACTGCTCGTTGCCGCTGTAATGCCGATTGTATCGGCGCTCAGGTATTTGGCGGCCAGGTCGAAGGAGGCCCTGGTCCGGGTGCTGGCCTCATAGAAAACAGTGACCACAGAGCGGCCACGCAGGGTGGGCACCTTCTTGATCTGTCGCTGTATTATCTCCTTCATCGGCTGGGCGCTCTCTAAGATCAATTTTATTTCTTCAGCCGGGAGGTGTTGCAGCCCGACCAGGTCTTTTCCACTAAGGCCCATCTCTTATCCCCCTAAATTTAAAAATAAGACCCCGCCTGGTTTATATTACCGGCTGAGGCCTGAAAGGGTTTGCTCTGGGTCCTTCCCTTTCCGGTCTCACAAAGACCGTATTAATTAAGGTTGGAACCGGTTTTTCAGTTATTCGGTGTTGCAACACCGGATGGCTTCTGTTTACCGTATGGCTTTGCTTTTTCGTCAGTCTCTTCTCGAATGCTTTCTGGCTCATATATTACTACACTGTCCTTTTGATCTATTTCCTGCAACAGCACTAGAATTGATTCTTTGTGGGAGGTAGGCACATTCTTGCCGATATAGTCCGCCCGGATCGGCAGCTCCCGGTGCCCCCGGTCGATCAGCGTCGCTAATTGGATCACTTTGGGACGGCCCAGGTCAATGATCGCATCCAGTGCAGCCCTTATGGTGCGGCCGGTATAGATGACATCATCCACCAGGACTAATTTTTTCCCTGATACCGGGAAATGGATCTCGGTGGATCGGACGAGGGGCTGGTGGGCCATGGTGGTCAGGTCATCACGGTAGAGAGTGATATCAAGGATGCCCACCGACACTGACCGGCCTTCTATTTCCCTGATCCTTGCGGCAAGTCGCTCAGCCAGGGGCACCCCACGGCGCCGGATGCCGATTAAAGCCAGGTTATCAGTGCCTTTGTTGCGCTCAATGATCTCATGGGCGATCCGTGTCAGTGAGCGCCTGATTCCTTCTTGGTCCAGTATCTGTGCTTTTTCTTTAATCATTCAATAACCTCCACCAATTAAAAAACCTGCTCACCACCGGTAAGCAGGCATAGTTGGCCAGGGTAAACCACAGCTATGATTCCTTACCGGCCTCTCGGGACCGATTTCAAGGTCATTTAAGTCTCCTATAGTCTATAGAAAATAAAAGAAGGTGTCAATACATTACAGTATTTTTTTTAGAACACCGTAATTTTATAGATTAACTTTGAACGTAACCAAAATTTAGATATAATATTATACAATTATTAAGCTAATCCGTTTTTACTTGGCAGTTAGGCTGATATCTGAATTTAGTTAACATTACTTCTAACGATTGAGAGGTGTACTAATGTCTCTAATAAAAAACCCTTTGATTGTTGCCCTTGATGTGGATACTGTGGATGAGGCGGAGGCTCTGGCCGGTGCCCTGGCACCCTACACTGGGGCGCTGAAGGTGGGCATGCAGCTTTTTAATAGCGCCGGGCCAGAGGCTGTGCGCCGGTTGATCGAAAAAAAAGCCTCTGTTTTTGTGGACTTAAAGCTGCACGACATCCCGAATACGGTTGCCGGTGCAGCCCGGGCGCTCACCAGGCTAGGTGCCGCGATATTTAATGTGCACGCGGCCGGGGGCAGGGCAATGATGCAGGAAGCGGCCAATGCTGCCAGGGACGAGGCAGGCAAGTCCGGGATCAAGCCACCGCAGGTGATCGCGGTAACCGTCCTGACCAGTATTGACGAGGTGATCTTTAGCCAGGAACTGGGATTTCACGGTTCGATAGAAGATCGGGTCGTGGCTTGGGCGAGGCTGGCCCAGGAAGCTGGCCTGGACGGCGTGGTGGCGTCACCCAAAGAAATCAGCGCGATTAGAAAGGCTTGCGGAAAGGATTTTGTGATTATCACCCCGGGAGTACGCCCGGCGGGGGCGGCCGCAAACGACCAAAAGCGGACGATGACCCCATACGAGGCTGTCAATCTGGGGGCCAGCTATCTGGTAGTCGGAAGGCCCGTTACCGCCGCTCAGGATCCGGTAGAGGCGGCCAGGGCGATTCTCAAAGAAATAGGATTGCCCGGATAGCTAGCTAACCTATACCGCCTGCGGTACTGCAGATCCTGAAAAGATTAGGGTTAGACGACAGCAGTTAGTCAAAAGAGGGAAACTGTACACCACATAATCATATCAAAGCATTTAAGGGGGTTACATAATTGCTTACTAAAGATGAAGTGATATCTATTTTTCAAAATACCCAGGCTATGCTCACCGGTCATTTCAAGCTGACTTCCGGCCGTCACAGCGACCGCTATTTTCAGTGTGCGCTGGTGTTGCAGCACCCTGAACATACTGAGGTTCTTTGCGGTGAACTGGCCCGGAGGTTTGCGGGGCAGAATGTTTCGGTAGTCGTTGGACCGGCGATAGGCGGCATTATTGTGTCCTATGAAGTGGCACGGGCGCTGGGTGTGCGGGGTATTTTTACAGAGCGGGAAGATGGGAACATGAAACTCAGGAGGGGGTTTTCCATTATGCCCGGGGAAAGGGTGCTGGTGGTGGAGGATGTGATTACCACCGGCGGCTCGGTGTTCGAGGTTATCGACCTTATCCGGGAGCTCGGCGGTGAGGTTGTAGGCGCCGGCGTGCTTGCAGACCGCAGCAACGGTAAAATAGACCTTGGTGTGCGCACTGAAGCACTCCTGACCACGGAGGTGATATCCTATGCCCATGAAGATTGCCCCCTCTGCCGGCAGGGGCTGCCGGTGGTAAAGCCAGGCAGTAGAAATATTTGAGTTGGTTAAACCTTTTAGAGCGCTTCGTGGTGTAGACGGAGGTAATCGAATCCACCGTTCGAAGGACCAGCATAGAAGAATATAACAACATAACTAGCGTCATTAGCTCTTGAATCCACATTGTTCTCTGGCACGCTCACCAAGCCTTTCCACCAACTCTTCATCAGGCACAGCCATTATTGTTTTTTGCTGCCGGTAAATAACCATACCAGGCCGGGCGCCATTGGGCTTACTGACATGCTTTTTCAGTGTGTAATCTACCGGGACGCTCGTTGAGTTGCGCCCTTTACTGAAAAATGCGGCCAGCCTGGCCGCCTCGGCTAGAGTGGTGGTGGAGATTTCTTTGCCTTCCGTCCTGACGATCACATGGGCGCCGTGGATGTCCTTGGTGTGCAGCCAGAGATCGTTATCCTGGGCGAGCTTTAAGGTCAGATAATCGTTTTGTTTGTTGTTTTTACCGACAAATATTTGCATTCCATCAGAAGAAAGAAAAGAGAGAGGCTTTGGAGTCAGCCGTTCTTTTTTCTTTTTTTTGCCCCCCGGTACGGGAGGTGGACTCTTGAGATAGCCCTGCTCGGTCAGCTCCTGCTTTATTTCTCCAAGCTCGGAGATACTGGCCGCCTGCTCAAGGGCGGTTTTAACCCCTTCTAGATAGAGAATTTCGTCGCGGGCGGCGGTGATCCGCGGCTCTAGGGCGGAACGTGTGTTTTTGGCCTTGATGTACTTTTTAAAATAGAGCTGAGCATTTTCCGATGGTGAGCGGTGCCGGTCCAGCGGGATGGTGAGGGTCTGTTCTCCTAAATCATAGTAGTTTTCCAGGCAGGCCTCCGTTTGCCCGTGCTCCAGCCGGTACAGGTTGGCGGTAAGCAATTCACCGTACAGTTTTAATTTTTCAGCCTCAGCAGTAGCTTTCAGGCTGTTTAGGTACAAATCCAGCTTTTTGCCTAATCGGGACATCTCTTTTTTTAACACCGTTAAGACTTGATTTTGCCCTTTGGTAATTATTACTTCCTGCTCCCGCTCCCAATAAAATTGGTCCACCAAATCGGTCATTTCCCCATGCTTTGTAGCCAGCCCCGTGTGTGTTAACTTAATGGCGGCAAAATCCAGAGCCTTACCTTTATTGCTGCAGGTCAGGCAGGGCTCAAAACGACCGTCCCGGGTTAGCGCTATTATTTTATGAAATAGCTCCCACAGGGACCGGAGTTCGTATTCTCCACAGTGATCCAGCAAGACATCCGGTGCCAGGTTGGCGCGATAAATAATTTCCCGGCAGGTTACTTTGCTTAGCCCTTCAAAGCGTCCTTGCAGCAGTTCCAGGAGGCTGGTATCCAGCGGAGCCTCAAAGCATAGCCGGCGGAACTCTTCTTCATCCAGGAGAAGCGGGTTGTATTTTTTTTGAGACGGTGGGGGTATGTAGATCTGTCCCGGCAGTACTTCCCGGTGCCTGCTTACGGCATGTGAATAACGCTTGATGCCGTCGACAATCACGTTGGAGGCTGGCTCAACAAGGATAATATTGCTGTGCTTGCCCATGATTTCAGAGATGAGGTGCTTTGGTGAATGGCGCCCCAGTTCATCACGCGATTCAACCTGGATGACTAGCATCCTTTCCAGCCCGGGCTGCCGAACACTGATAATCCGACCACCCTCCAGGTGCTTGCGCAAAACCATACAGAAAATAGGTGCAGTGGCGGGGTTTTCCCGGGTGGCATGGGTCAGGTGGACACGCGCGCTCTGGGCGTGGGCTGACAGGAGCAAGCGGCCCCGGAACCCTGGCCGGTGCACCACCAGGACAATATCATCTTTGGCGGGCTGGTGAATGCGATCAATTCGACCGCCGGCAAGCTTTTCCTCCAGCTCTTTGGTTATTGCTGCCAGAACCAGGCCGTCAAAAGGCATGTTGCAGTCCTCCGCATTTCAATATATGACTATAATCCACTCAGACTATCCTACACAATATCCTAATTCTACAATAAAAAAAAAATAAAGAAAACAATACAGTATCTTTAAGTGCTCATTTTTAGTGGATTGATGAAAAAATTTGCATGTTCATTATTTAGGAATAGCTGGGCTTGACTGATGCGGGCTGGTCAAAATTATGCGGGCAGTGCAACCATTTTTTTCAACAGACTGGAGGATTTTATCTTTAAACCCCCGGTGTCCACGTGCCGCACAAGGCAAGGAATTTTTATCATCCTTCGGTCATATATTTAGGCAAATAGGAAAATTTTGGTTGGAGGTGAGCATTATGACCGAACGTTTGTATGCCTTAACTCAACCGGAGATAATTGAGCATTTGCAAACCGACGGCGAGCTTGGTCTGTCAGTGGCTGAGGTCAGGTCAAGACAGGTCAAATTTGGCCCTAATGAATTGTTCAGAGAGTCCAGGATGTCGCTGTGGCGAGCTTTTGTCAATCAGTTAAGCAAATATCTAGTTCTAGTCCTTATTTCTGTCGCCGTTTTTTTGGGGCTGACCGGGACATATGCGCAGGCGGTGGCGGTCCTGCTGATGGTCACGGCCAGAGCGGCATTCGGCATTATTCAGGAATCCCGCATTGAGCACTCCAGGAAAATTATTAAAAAGTTGACCGGGCCTATGGCCAGAGTAATACGGGATGGCAGGGAATTTCAACTCACAGCTTCTGAATTGGTTCCTGGTGATCTTGTTTTGCTTAACAGGGGGGACCTGGTTCCGGCGGACCTGCGTTTACTCCAGACTAAGCGGCTAACAATAAATGAAGTGGCGGTGACTGGAGTTTCAAGTCCGGTGGAGAAAACGGCTGAAGCACTTGCAGACGTTAATCTGCCCCTTGGTGCTATATTCAATATGGCATACTTTGGTACCGCGGTCACCGGGGGGTACGGGCGTGGCCTGGTAGTCAAAACCGGTATGGCCACTGAGGCCGGCCTGCTGTCCTCATTTATGCGGTCTGAAGATCGAATTAAGACTCCATTCCAGCGCCGACTGGAACAACTGGACAAGCACGTGATGGTTCCGTACCTGCTCTTGTGCCTGCTGATCGCAGCTCTGGGCATAAACAGGGGCGGGGAGATTGACCAAATGTTTCTAACGGCAATTTGTTTGGCGGCAGCAGCTGGCCCCTGGAATTTGCCTGCCGTTGCCACCGCAGCCCAGGCTGCCGGTATACGTCGGCTGATCGGCCACAAGGTTTATTGGCGTAGAATCTTCGCAATGGGAGCACTGAGTAATGTAACGGTGCTTTGTACAGCTAAGTCTGGAACGCTCACACAAAGCAAGATGACCGTTCGGCAGGTTGCTTTAGGTGGTCAAACACTTGAAGTTTTCGGAGAAGGCTATGACCCCAAGGGTAACTTTAGCGGTCCAGTGGACATATATAAAGCACATTTCAATTTATTAATGAAAGCATCAGCCTTGTGCAATAATGCCTCTTTGCAGCGGGGCGGGATCACTGTCACCGGCATTTTCCGGGGGCTGACCAGCAGGGGTATGGTCAAAGATTGGTCAATCATGGGAGAGCCAGCCGAGGGGGCGCTTCTGGTCATGGCCGCCAAGGCAGGCTGCTGGCGGGAAAAAATAGAAGAAAAAGAGCTGCGGGTAGCAGAGCTGCCCTTTAGCCCTGCACGCAAGCGAATGTCTGTAATTTACCGGCGATCGGGTGGATCTATGGAAGTTTATATGAAGGGCGCGCCGGAGGTGATTTTGGGTCTATGTACACACACTTATAAAAATGGTCTGGTTATTCCACTTTCTGACCGGGAGCGGCAGGAAAAGCTTATGCAAACCGCTTCAATGGCGGCTTCTTCTCAGCATGTACTGGCCTTTGCTTGGCGCGAGTTACCAGCGGGTGACAGGGACTTCTCTGAAAAGAATATAGAAAAGCGTCTAGTATTTATCGGCCTGGCCGGAATGGCCGACCCACTCCGGCCGGACGCACACAAAGTCGTGCATAGTTGTCGCCGGGCAGGGATTAAAGTGGTGCTGCTTACTGGGGACCACCCGCTGACTGCTGAGGCTCTAGCCGGCCAGTTGAATGTTTTTGACCAAGATGGCAGGGTGCTCACTGGACCTGAATTAGAGCAGATGACAGAAGAACAGCTTTTGGAAATTGCAAGTAAGACATCAGTATATGCAAGGGTTACGCTGGAACAAAAGCTGCGGGTAATTGAGGCTTTGAAAAAATCGGGCCAGGTGGTGGCTGTGGCCGGCAGCGGGGCAAGCGACGCGCTTGCGGTCCAATCTGCTGATGTCGGCATCGCTATAGATGTTACCGGCGCTGGAGTGACCAGGGAAGCTGCAGGCATTATTCTGGCTGATGATCAGCTTGGTGGGATTGTCACGGCTCTGAAGGAAGAAAAGGAGTGGTTTGCTAGCGTTGAAAAAGCAGCCCAATACTTACTTGTTGGCAGCGTTGGATCGGTTGTGTCTGTGCTCATCGCCGTTTTGGTGGGCCTACCGGTGCCGCTGACACCAGTGCAAATTCTTTGGTCTGGTTTGATTGCCGGTGCTCTGCCGGCGGTGGCGCTGGTTATGGGGCCTTGTGTGGTGCGCCAGACCCACCGCCAACGAGATAATCTTTTAGTTGACGGGCCGGCTTGGGGACACATTGTCACCGGGGGGCTGGTAACCGGTATAGGCACCCTTTTGGCCTTTTGGATCGGGCTGTCCATGGGAAATGAAGCGCTAGCTAGGGCTATGTGCTTCAATACGTTTGTGTTTAGCCAGCTTGCCCTTATTTTTAATTACCGCATAGCGAAACATGGTGTTCTGGAAACAGGATTTACTTTACAACCCTATCTGATAGGGGCGGTGTTTGGTTTAGCTGCCCTGCAGCTTGCACTAAACTACGTGTCCTGGCTGCAACCGGGCTTTGGTACCGCTTTCCTAAGCAGGCTGCACTGGGCTTGTATTATAGCGATCACAGCAGCGCCGGCCGGTCTACGTACGCTGTTCCGATTGTGCAACAAAGTTGGTAAAAAATTTATGTTCTTGAGAGTGTAAATACGATAGAATATGAATATAGTAATAATTTGATATATACTGTTGCTGCAGCACCAATTGACGATGATATTATTTATAATAAAGACCTCTATGCAGGTAGGGCTCACCAGCAGAAATTTTTATATTTATAACTTTGGACACCGCAGTTGGTAAGTAAAAACCTTTGCGCTATAAGCTTAAAGTTGTCAGCAGTCTGAAGCCAGTAATCAATCCGCCGTATTTATCCGCTGGTATGATGAGTTTCACGAAGATTCCGCTAAAGCGATACTAATGGCAGGATGAAAAACATTGAGTGCTCTTGTCGGTGCTTAAGTCGGCAGGTACATCAAATAAATGATATAAACTGCAATATATTATGCAGATGGGAGGCTTTTATTTTGCATTTTACCAAGGTGCAGGGACTTGGCAACGATTTTATTTTGGTCAATTGCTTTGAGGATAAGCTTAAAGGAATAGATTTATCCAAACTGGCAGTGAAGGCTTGTGACCGGCATTTCGGCATCGGCGCCGATGGCCTGGTATTGCTGCTCCCCTCGGAAACAGCCGACGTGAACATGCGCATTTTTAACCTTGACGGCAGTGAGGCGGAAATGTGCGGGAATGTTATCCGCTGTGCGGCCAAGTATCTCTTTGAGCACGGTCTGGTCAAAGAAAGCCGGATCAGAGTGCAGACATTGGCCGGGCTCATGCAGCCCGAGTTGATTATCAAGGACGGCTGTGTCCAACTAGTCCGGGTGGATATGGGGGAGCCGCACCTGGAGCGTCGGGAAATACCGATGGACGGGCCTCCCGGCCGGGTAATCGGTGAGCCGCTGGAGGCGGCTGGGATTACCTATCAGGTCACCGCGGTCTCCATGGGCAACCCTCACTGCATCATTTTCGTACCGGATGTGGATCAAGCCCCCCTGCCTGTAGCCGGGCCGGCTATTGAGCGGCACAGTTTGTTTCCCCGCCGGACTAACGTTGAGTTTATTCAGGTAATCAATCACAATGAGGTAAAAATGAGGGTTTGGGAGAGGGGGGCCGGCGAGACTATGGCCTGCGGCACCGGTGCCTGCGCAACTGCTGTTGCCTGTGTGCTGAACGCCCTAACCAACAGACGAGTAACCGTGCATTTGCAGGCCGGCGACCTGCTGATTGAGTGGGAGGCGGACAACCATGTCTACATGACCGGCCCGGCCGAAGAGGTTTTTACAGGAGAATACGAAGTTTAGAAAAAAAATGAGTGATTTATTATTTCCCGGTTCAGCCTTTAAAAGGATTATTAATTATATAGGGTTTAAATTGGATTATTGTTAAATCGGCAGGGCGATTGATTGGAAGCCTGCCCCTTATTTTTAAGTATTTGCTCGATAAGCCTGAGGCGAATCGGTTTATAAGCGTTCGTTTTCAACAGCCTGTAGAAACACCAACCAAACGGCTGTTGCCGGAGGTCTGATAAGTTCTCGGCGGTCTCTCTTGCACGAAGTAATCTGCTTGGACTTGTTATACAACCTAAAATTTAACTATAATGAAGTTATTTGTCATAGTTTAATGAAGATGAAGTAGCTACTTACACAGTGTTCTTATTGATAATGAATAATAATGTATACATATTCTGATTTTGTTGCAACTTCTAAGTATGATGATAGAATGTATAAGATAAAGTTTCTGAGTGTGATAAGGAAATGTTACAAGTTTTTTCACCTGTCAACTTATGCTGCCAGAGAGATTAAGTAAGGAAGTTCTTGTGTTGTGTTTTTATTCAAGGAGGAATAATTAAAATGAGATTATCCGGTAGAGCGCTTTTGATCAGCCCGTCCCCAACCATGGCTATAGACGCCAAGGCTAAAGAGATGAAGGCTAAAGGTATCAGTGTGGTCGGCTTTGGTGCGGGGGAACCGGATTTTGATACCCCGGAACACATTAAAGATGCTGCTGTTGCCGCTATAAGAGGTGGTTTGACCAAATATACGCCTGTTGCGGGCACTATCGATTTAAAAAAAGCGATCTGTCATAAATTTATGATAGACCAGGGCCTTGACTATCAGCCAACCCAGATCGTTGTTTCCGCCGGCGCTAAGCACTCCCTTTACAACGCCATCCAGGTCCTTGTTCATACCGGAGATGAGGTCATTTTACCCGCTCCCTACTGGGTCAGTTATTTGGAGCAAATCAAGCTCGCCGGGGCCGAGGCGAGAATAGTGGAAACCAGGGAGATTAACGGGTTTAAGCTTACTCCGGCCGAGCTGGAGTCGGCGATTAACCAGCGTACCCGCTTGTTAATCCTGAATACTCCGAATAACCCGACCGGCGCAGTGTATTCCGAAACGGAGCTGAGGGCGCTGGGGGAGGTTATTGTTAAGCATAATATTACAGTTATTTCCGATGAAGTATATGAAAAATTAATCTACGGCGGTCTCCGCCATGTCAGCATCGCCTCAATTTCTCCTGATCTTAAGGAGCTTACGGTGGTGATTAATGCAGTTTCAAAAGCTTACGCCATGACAGGCTGGCGGATTGGCTATACTGCGGCGCCGATTTCTGTGGCCAACGCGATGGCTGATCTGCAAAGCCACTCTACCTCAAATCCAACCTCAATTGCCCAGGCGGCCAGCGTGGCTGCGTTGATGGGTGATCAGGAGCCAATTAATCAAATGGTTGCGGAATATGAAAAGCGCAGGGACTATATGCTGGAGCGGTTACTAGCCATACCCGGTGTTACCTGTGCCCGGCCGGACGGCGCCTTTTACTTGTTCCCCAATGTAAAGTCTTACTTCGGCAAATCGTATAAAGGAAAAGTGATTAACAATTCCACTGACTTAGCATCCATTCTCCTGGATGAGACCCAGGTGGCGTTAGTGCCGGGAGTTGCTTTTGGCAATGATGAGTGCTTGCGCCTGTCCTATGCTGTATCAATGGATAATATCAAGGAAGGAATGAACCGCATTACCAGCCTAATGGAGAAGATCCATTAATAGTTTGCTTTTTCAAGTGCAGTTGATGCGGCAAGAGCTGCATTAACTGCACTTTTCTTTTTAAAAAATGAAGGATTTTCCTCGGACAAGAGCGAATAAAACCCTCAATCCCTATTGCTAAAATAATTTAATTACATTGGCTAATAATATATTATAAACTTAAACAATTAAAG
The DNA here is from genome assembly GCA_002067205.1 of Pelotomaculum sp. PtaB.Bin104. Lineage (GTDB taxonomy): Bacteria > Bacillota > Desulfotomaculia > Desulfotomaculales > Pelotomaculaceae > MVQL01. Next base: position 118,172 of record MVQL01000209.1, on the reverse strand, counting down.
ACCGGGTGGTGGAGAATTGTTAAGAAGCATGACCGGCTACGGCCGGGGGGAGTCTAGTGCGCGCGGTAAGAAATTTACTGTTGAGCTAAAGGCGGTAAACCATCGCTTTTGCGAAGTGGTGTTACGCATGCCCCGCTCACTAATGCCCATGGAGGATCAAATCAAGCGATTGATTCAGTCTCAGGTGGCCCGCGGGCGGGTAGACGGCTTTTTAGGCGTGGAGAATTATGGCGAAAAATCTACAGCCGTAAAAGTTGACAAAGCACTGGCTGCGGCGTATTATAAGGCAATGAAAGAACTGCAGGAAGACATTGGCGTTGAAGGCAAGATTAAACTAAAGCACCTGGTCGCCCTGCCGGGAGTACTTTCGCTGGAAGAAACTGCTGAGAACTTAGAAGAATGGTGGCCTACCGTGCAGGAAGCGGTAGAAGCTGCCATAAAGCATTTAATTCAGATGCGGGATGCTGAAGGAGAGCGTTTGGCCAGTGACCTATGGCAAAGGGTGGGTCAGGTATCCCAAATCAATTGTAAAATCAGGGAGCGGGCACCTATTGTGGTTGAGGACTATCGGGCTAGGCTGGAAGCTCGTTTGAATGAGTTTATTCAAGACGGCACTCTGGACATCGCACGTTTTGCCGCAGAGGCAGCGCTTTTTGCTGAACGCTCCAATATAACCGAAGAGACTGTTCGCTTGGACAGTCACTTAAGTCAGGCTTATGCTTGCTTCGGAATTGGTACGCCAGTCGGGAGAAAGCTGGATTTTTTAATTCAAGAAATGAACCGGGAGGTCAATACTATCGCCTCCAAGGCAAACGACCTGGAGCTCAGCCGGCTGTCTGTGGAAGTGAAAAGTGAGTTGGAGAAAATTAGAGAACAGGTTCAAAATATAGAATAGCCTGCTGTTGCATGGTACCCTGCGGGAGACATAATAAGGGGGAAGCGAATTGGAAATCAAGTTAATCAATATTGGCTTCGGGAATATTGTTTCGGCTAACCGGATAATCTCTATTGTCAGTCCGGAATCTGCACCAATTAAACGGATTATAACTGAGGCCCGGGACCGCGGTATGTTGATAGACGCTACTTACGGGCGCCGTACCAGAGCGGTGATTATCGCTGACAGTGATCATGTGATACTTTCCGCCGTGCAGCCGGAAACTGTAGCCCATCGCCTGGTATCAAAGGAATCCCCGGCTCAAGCTGAGGATGTAGCTGATTAAGATGGACCAGTCAGCTGCGTTGCATAAAGGCATATTGTTTGTTGTTTCCGGGCCTTCAGGAACTGGAAAAGGAACAATATGTAAAGCTCTTCTCGACGGAGATCCCGCTTTACGCCTGTCCATTTCTACAACGACCAGGTCACCTAGAATTGGAGAGGTAGAAGGAGAGCATTATTTTTTTTTAACAAAAGAAATTTTTAGTCAAATGATCCGTGAAGGGCAGTTTCTAGAATGGGCAGAAGTTTATGGTAATTATTACGGTACCTCCAGGCAATTTGTGCTGGAGACGCTGGAGCAGGGCAGCGATGTTATTCTCGAAATAGACATCCAGGGCGCCCTTCAGGTAAAAGAAAAATTTCCTGAGGCGGTGCTGATTTTTGTGTCTCCACCATCTATGTCTGAGCTGAAAGAGCGCCTGATCGTAAGGGGCACTGATTCCCTGGCGGAAATTGAAAAGCGCTTAAGCTATACGGCTGATGAGTTAAAGCTTGCCGGCCGTTACGACTATGTGGTAATCAACGATAATTTAGCGAAGGCCGTGGAAAAAGTCCGTGCTATTATCACCGCTGAAAAGTCACGCCCGTGGCATTTTAAAGCTTTTTTTGCCCAATTTGGACAGTAGGATTAAGTGAGGGGAAGTTATGAGTCGAACAACTCTCGATGAGCTGATGGAAAAAGTAGACAGCCGTTATACTCTGGTGGTGGTGGCAGCAAAGCGGGCCAGAATTCTCACCGAGAGAGGGAGCGCTGATGGCAACGGTGCCAGTGATAAACCGGTAACTACTTCTTTAAAAGAAATAGCAGCAAACAAGGTTACTTGGAAGCGGAACAGTGCTAGCATCAAGTAGTTCAAGGAGGAAGGACATGCTGGCTGGAAAAAACATAACGGTTGGGGTAACCGGCGGGATTGCTGTATTTAAGGTGGCCCAACTGGTGAGCAGCCTGACTGCAACCGGGGCAGCGGTACGGGTGATGATGACGAAGTCTGCCCGGGAATTTGTGACGCCGCTTACATTTCAGACCCTTTCCGGCCGGCAGGTATACACCGACTTGTTTGAGCGGCCGGCGGGCGGTTCCGTACAGCATATAGACCTGGCCTCAGGCTCTGATCTGATAATCTTGGCTCCTGCTACGGCAAATATTATTGGGAAAATAGCTGGCGGCATAGCTGACGACTTAATATCCACCGTGGTGATGGCAGCAAGTTGTCCGGTGATCATATGCCCTGCCATGAATGTAAATATGTATAACAACCGTATTGTCCAGCGCAATCTGGCTATTTTGGGTGACCAGGGCTATCATTTTGTTGAGCCTGGTCTGGGGCGGCTGGCCTGTGGCACCGAAGGACGAGGCCGGTTGGCCGAGCTTGAGCTGATTATGGATAAAATTGAAGCGATTTTTGCTAACGAAGGTGATCTGCAGGGGCGATCGGTGATGGTTACCGCCGGACCCACCGTAGAACCGGTGGATCCTGTGCGCTACCTGACCAATAGAAGTTCAGGTAAAATGGGCTATGCTGTTGCTGATGCTGCAGCCAGGCGGGGAGCCCGTGTAGTTTTGATCAGCGGGCCGGTAGAGCTAAGACCACCTGCTGGTGTGGAGGTGGTTCCGGTGCAAACGGCAGCTGAGATGCATGCAGCAGTATTGGATAACTTTTCAGCAGTCGATGTGGTGATTATGTCTGCGGCCGTGGCTGACTACCGGCCCAGGAATACGGCAGCACAAAAAATAAAAAAACACGGGGAAACCATGACTATCGAACTGGAAAAAAACCCCGATATTTTGGCAGAACTGGGGAGAATCAAGAAGCAACAGTTGCTGATTGGCTTCGCTGCCGAAACCGAGGATTTGGAGAGAAATGCCCAGAAGAAGGTAGCGGCAAAGAACCTGGAGATGCTAGTGGCCAATGATGTCACGTTGCCCGGCGCCGGTTTCGGCACTGACACGAATATTGCCAAGCTTATTTTTCCTGATGGACGGATTGTTTCCTTACCCAAAATGGATAAGCTGGCCTTGGCGCACCGCATTTTAGATGAAGTGCTGGTTTTGCTCAAGTGAAGACAAGGTAGTTGCTCTCCTGGTATGTGAATGATAATACCCGGCAGGATAAACTGCTGGAGTTGGTGGTGAAAGTTCCAGTTTTCGTCTATTTAAGAAACAAGTAGTGTCAGAAAACATCTATTTTAACGATACTATTTAGGGGCAAAGTATTCTTTGGAAAAAGGATCATGTAATACAGCAGTGTTTTATATTGGTTGTACATTTCATGAAACTCTTTCATCCTTATTAAGCTTGTCAGCATTGTTTTCAACATAATTGATAATATTCAACTAATCAAAAACTTAGGTATTTGGATATTATTTACGGCAGAGAATAGTTTAATAACTAGTCAAAATATGAATATTAATCAAAAATGTACCAACTAATCCCGCTAACGCGGGATTAGTTTTGATATTGTAAAGGAATTGACAGCATGATGTAGAATATATAAATGTTTAGGCAAAAACACCGAAATTTTGAATTAATTTCTGGGAATGACTTTAACCCACCGCAGACGGATCATTTTTACCGCAATAAGACCTTACAGCCACCCAAAGCACGGATCTTGAATCGACCGGCTTCAATCAGTTGATTGTTGTGTTATATAAACTTTTGTGATTAAAAGCTTAGGCAGGCCGTTATTTAGAAGGGGGGTTCACCGGTGAAGCTCAAGGCGTTGATCGTCGATAACGATTATCCAGCCAGGCAGGAATTGCGATTAGCTCTGAGCAATCTCATCAATATTGAAGTAATCGGTGAAGCCACAAACGCCCATGAGGCTCTAGAGCTGATCAAGGCATTAGACTACCAGGTTGTTTTCGTGGACCTGGCCATGCCCGGAATGAGCGGCGAAGAACTGTACATAAAGCTTCAGGACCTGCAAATACAACCACATATTATAGTTGTTTCCGATCACCAGGAGTATGCTGTTTATGCTTTCGAAGTGAACGCTGTAGACTATTTGTTAAAACCGGTTGAGTCGGTGCGCTTAAAAAGGGCGGTAGATAAGGTGGCAAAGCTGGTGCAGGATGCGGCTGTATTAGCCGAAGTGGCGGCAACATCGGACTGCCCGGTCCGGCAAGTCCGTGAGAACATGCCAAAGTTGTCACAGCGGCGGAGCCCTGACAACATCAAAATAGACCGCATCCCGGCTGGTAAACAGGGTAAAATTGTTTTGGTAACTGAATCGGATATATTTTACGCTTTTACTGAACAGGATTATGTTTACATTAAAACAGATAAAGATAAACTTTTCACCCGCTTTACATTGAAGGAACTGGAAGCCAGGCTTGACCAGCAGGTCTTTTTCCGAACCCACCGCTGTTATTTGGTGAACCTGCATAAAGTTAAGGAGATTGTGCCTTTTTTTAATGGAACTTACAATCTGATCGTTGAAGACAAGGAAGGAAGCGAAGTTCCGGTCAGCCGGGCTCAGGCAAAAAAACTGAGGAAAATTTTAGGTTTTTAGCTAGAGATCGATTAAAATAATAATAGATATGCTCCTTAACATTTTATTGGAAACTAGTATAGTAATAGGTCACGAGATGCAAGTTGCTAGTGCTCATCAAAAAATGGAGTTAATCAATATTTTAAGTCTGACTGAACTAAAGGACATAATTAAAAAAGTGCTATGATGTAATCAAGAATTATTTATATGTCCAAATTGGACAGTTAATTATCACTATTTTCTTGAGCAATAACCACGCTGTTTTTTTAAACTGTCGGGAATTAAAATATGAAAACGAAATGTTGCAGGAGTGAGATTTTGCCGGAAAATGATCAAAGGTTCTTGTTGACCATGGATTTGGCCGGAATAGGTACAGATATAATTGAAATCGCAAGGATAAAAAAAGCGGCGGAACGCAATGGTGAACGGTTTTTAATGAAGGTATTCACAGCAACCGAGCGCAGTTTTTGCGAGGCCAGGCAGGACCGCTTTGCCTGCTATGCGGCGAGATTTGCAGCTAAAGAAGCTGTTTTAAAAGCAATGGGCACCGGTCTTGCCGGAGCGCGCTGGACTGATGTTGAGATTAGCAGAGTGGGCGGGGATGGCCCTATGGTGATGTTGCATGGCGCCACCGCCGCTTTGGCGGCTGAAAAAGGAATTGCTAAAATACTGCTAAGCCTGTCCCATGATCGGAGCAGGGCGCTGGCCTTTGCTGTTGCTGTAAGAGAGGAGGCGTGAAATTTTGCGGGTAGTTACTGCTGGTGAAATGAAAAAACTGGACCAAGCGGCTATTGAGGAGTATGGGGTGCCTGGCCTGATCCTAATGGAAAACGCTGGACGCCAAGTAGTTGAGGTAATCAGACAGGTGCTTGGCAACGTTCGGGGCAAAGTAATAACAGTGTTTGTCGGTAAAGGAAACAACGGTGGAGACGGCTTTGTAATCGCCCGCCACCTGTTTAATATGGGTGCGGAGGTTAAGGTACTGGCGTTGGCGGATGAAGAGGAAATTACCGGTGACGCTGCGGTAAACTTGGAAATCTGGCGCAAGATGAACCAAAAAATCTATTCGCTGCATCACGGCGACGGCATCAATATTGTCCGCCTGGTGTTAATGAACACAGATCTAATTGTCGATGCTATCTACGGCACTGGTTTTCATGGAAAAATGGGTGAAAAGGTCGGGCGGATTGTGGAAGTGCTCAACGGCAGTGTCAAGCCCATTGTGGCCGTAGATATTCCATCAGGCTTAGAGGCTGATACAGGCAAGGTATTCGGATCGTGCATTCGAGCAGCCCACACGGTTACCTTTGCCCTCCCTAAATTAGGCTTAATCCTTGAGCCGGGTGCGAATTATGCAGGAGAGCTGCATGTGGCGGATATTTCGATTCCGCCGGGGCTTATTGAAAAAGAAGCACCACAGCGCTATTTAATTACAGCTGAATTGGTTCGGGAGTGGCTGCCGCTGCGCCCGTCGGCGGCTCACAAAGGGACATTCGGGCGGGTACTGGTAGTAGCAGGATCACGTGGGATGACCGGGGCGGCCTACTTGGCCGGAGAGGCCGCGCTTCGGGCCGGGGCAGGGTTGATTACAGTAGCAGTACCGGAGTCTCTCCACAATATCATGGAGGTTAAGCTTAGTGAGGTTATGACTGTTCCGTTGCCGGATAACGAGAAGGGCAGCCTGAGCCTGAGTGCGCGTGAAAGCATCCTTAATTTATTGGAAGGAGCTAGTGTGCTGGCTCTCGGCCCGGGTATATCCACGGAGCCTGAGGTGGTAGCTATGGTGCGCGAACTTTTACCATCGGTGCGGGTTCCTTGCGTCTTGGATGCCGACGGTTTAAATGCCTTGGCTGGTGAAGTGGAAATAATGAGAAAAGTACAGGCTCCGGTAGTGATTACCCCTCACCCGGGTGAGATGGCCCGCTTAATGAATATAACCACCAAGGAAATCCAAGAGGACCGTATCGCGGTAGCCGGAAAAGCGGCAGTGAACTGGAGTGTGGTAGCTTTGCTTAAAGGTGCCAGAACGGTTGTGGCGGCCCCGAACGGTGCAATTTACATCAACCCTACCGGCAATCCCGGTATGGCCTCCGGTGGCTGTGGTGATGTGCTGACCGGGGTAATCGCGTCACTAATTGCTCAGGGATTGGATCCGGCCCGGGCAGCCTCTGCCGGCGCCTATATTCATGGCCTGGCCGGCGACTTAAGCGCCCGGGAGAAAGGCATGATGGGGATGACAGCCGGAGATATCATTGCCAATCTCCCGGCGGCAGCAATGAATATAATGGAAATTAATCAATAAATATTGTCAATTTTGTTAATGCTACTTTAAAAAATCCTTGGCTGCTGGAATATAATATGCTAAAGTGAAAATCCAGGTAAATTAATAAAAGAAGGAATCTAGATGATTATTGGAGTCCCGAGGGAAATAAAATTAAATGAGGACCGCGTTGCTGTTACCCCGGCCGGAGTGAAGGCGTTGGTAAAAGGCGCTGGCAACCAGGTGCTGGTCGAAAGAGGGGCCGGGCTGGGCAGCAGTATTGCTGACGAGCTGTACGTGTCTGCTGGTGCGGAAATTGTCGAAACGCCAGCCGAATTATTTGCACGCAGTGAAATGATTTTAAAAGTTAAGGAACCAGTTCCCGGCGAGTACCACCTGCTGCGGGAAGGTCAGATCCTTTTTACTTACCTTCATTTGGCGCGTGAGCCCGAATTGACTGCCGTTTTGCTCAAAAACAAAGTAACTGGGATAGCTTATGAGACAATTCAGCTGAATAACGGTACGCTGCCACTGCTGACCCCCATGAGTGAGGTTGCCGGTAAAATGGCGGTCCAGGTGGGCGCGCGCTTTTTAGAAAAACCTGGTAGGGGTAAGGGCATCCTGCTTGGCGGTGTGCCTGGTGTGCCTGCGGCTGATGTGGTAATAATCGGTGCAGGCACCGTGGGCACTAGCGCGGTCAAGATAGCGGCTGGGATGGGAGCGCAAATTACCGTGATCGACCAGAACGCCGACCGCCTCCGCTATCTCGATGATTTGTATGATGGCAGAATTACCACCTTAGCCTCAAACCAATATAATATTTGGCAGTCTGTGCGGTATGCCGACCTTTTAATTGGCGCTGTGCTGGTAGCAGGGGCTAAAGCGCCCAAGCTTGTTACAGAGGAAATGGTAAAAGAGATGAAGCCGGGGTCTGTCATTGTAGACGTGTCCATCGACCAGGGAGGCTCAATTGAAACCATCGACAGAGTTACTACGCACAGTGATCCGGTTTACGAAAAATACGGAGTTATTCACTACGCAGTGGCTAATATGCCTGGTGCTGTGCCAAAGACTTCGACCTACGCTCTCACCAACGCTACCATGCCCTATGTACTGCAGTTAGCCCAATGCGGCTTTTATCAAGCAGTCAAGAACAACCCGGCTTTAGCCCGTGGAGTCAATACTTATCAAGGTGAGGTTACTTGCAGGGCGGTTGGAGATTCGTTAAACCTTAAATGTGCAGTTCTTGACGGTTTGTTAGGCTAGAGATGATTGATATTGATTACACGGGGCGAGGGTGACATTGGTGATGCCTGTCTATCCAGTTTGGGCTGAAATAAATTTGGGTGCAATTGCCCATAATGTCCGGGAAATCCGCCGGGTGACCGCACCTTTAGCAAAAGTGCTGGCGGTGGTTAAAGCCAACGGCTACGGCCATGGTGCGGTTGAGGTGAGCCGGGTTGCTTTGGCTAACGGTACTGACTGGCTTGGTGTGGCCAGGGTAGCAGAGGGTGTGGCCTTGCGTGAGGCAGGAATAGAGGCGCCGGTACTAATTCTGGGCTACAGCCCTCCAGAGCAGTCAGAAGAAGTGGTGCGTTACCGGCTTTCACAGACCGTATATACCTATGATATGGCTTTAGCCCTGGCCAAGGCTGCCGGTCGTGAAGGTGCCCGGGCCAGGGTTCATGTTAAGGTCGACACGGGTATGGGACGAATCGGCTGGGTATCCGGCCCCGCTACGGTCCAAGCAATCCTGAAACTAGCCCGCATCCCCCATATTGAAATTGAAGGGATTTTTACTCATTTTGCCGCTGCTGATACCATTGAGCAGGAGTATACCAGGACCCAGTTGGAGCGCTTTCTGGATATTACTGCGGCGCTGCAGCGGGAAGGCTTGGAGGTGCCCTTAAAGCATGCAGCCAACAGTCCGGCTTTATTAAAGTTTCCGGAAACACACCTGGACTTGGTCCGGGCTGGGATTATCATCTACGGGCTTTATCCTGCTGAAAATTTTGAACAAGGCCAGGTTAGGCTACGACCGGCGATGAGTCTGAAGGCAAAAGTTGCGTATATAAAAGAGGTTCCGTCCGGTTTTAATGTCAGCTACGGCTGCACCTACACCACCTCCGAACCGTCAGTAATTGCAACTATATCCGTTGGCTACGCCGATGGATACTCCCGGCGGCTTTCTTCAAGGGGAGAGGTTTTATTGCATGGCTGCCGGGCTCCGGTAATCGGTAGAGTTTGCATGGATCAAATTATGGTGGATGTTAGCCATATCCCCGGTGTTAAGATGGGGGATGAAGCTGTTCTTATTGGTAGCCAGGGCAGCGAGGAAATATCGGCTGATGAAATTGCTGAAAAACTGAACACAATTAATTACGAAGTAGTTTGTATGGTTAACCACCGGGTGCACAGGCTTTTTCCTTAAAAGCAGAGGGTTGAACAATAATATTACAATATATTGACACACCAAACATTAAATGTAACAATAATGGTGTAGGGGAGTGTCGGGAACAAAGCGCGGTCTGAAGCCCGCTACGCGGTTCGATTCCGTGTCTTCCCTAAAAAAAGGAAGCCCTGGCTTTTAGCTGGGGCTATCCTGTTTATCACACATATTTAATTTATGCCCGGCATACTTTCTAAAAAAAGAAAGGGCGGGGCTGGCTTTTGCATAAAATTCTACATATTGTTTATGTAAAAAAAGGATGTATCTTGGCTTTGTCACTGCTGATTGCATTACTTGTAATCGGGTTTCAGAGAGTGTCTTCCCGTTATGAAGAACCAGCTATTTCTGCTCTATCCTGGACAGTAGCCAACAAGTTGATCGTCATTGACCCTGGACATGGGGGGTTAGATCCAGGCGCATTAGGTTCTATGGGTGTTCATGAGAAGGATATCGTGCTGGACGTTTCCAAAAAACTGGCATCGATTTTAAGAGAGGCCGGCGCTGAAGCGGTGTTAACCAGGGAAACTGACCAGGAACTCAGTGATCCCGGAGTTAATTATACTTATTCGGCAAAAATTCAGGACTTGACCCGCAGGGTCGAGTTGGCAAACAGCCGGAGAGCGGATGTTTTCGTAAGTGTTCACGTGAATAGTTTCCCCAATCCGCGTGAAGACGGTGCACAGACCTTTTGTCAACCAGGATCGGAAGAAAGCAAAAAGCTTGCCATGGCAATCCAAAATGAATGTAACCGGTTTCTGGCTAACCAAGGCCGCAAGACCCAACAAGTTGATTATTTTGCCAACCGAATGACCAAAATGCCCAGTACCATTGTCGAAATCGGCTTTATAACTAATCCCCGGGAAGAAAAGTTGATGCTTGACCAGCAATACCAGAGTAAAGTGGCCTGGGCTATTTATGCCGGCATAGTACGATATTTTGCCCAACCAAAGTCCGCTATTGCAGAACCCTCCCGTTGATCTGCTTTTATTATCACCATAGCAGGAGATTTCCTTGAATACAGCGAAATACTAATATAGCGATGTATCATTATAAGAGCACCTAAGAGAAATTGTAGGATTTTTAGGGAGGGAAAATCATGTTTCCTAATTTGGGAATGTCCGAGTTAATATTAATTCTAGTAGTTGCCCTGGTTATTTTTGGACCGCGAAAGCTGCCGGAAGTAGGCAAATCTTTAGGCAAAACCTTTAACGAATTCCGCAGAGCATCACTTTCCAGCATTAACGAGGTAACCAGTGCTACAGAAGAAGTAAAAGAAGAAATAAAGAAAGCTACTGAAATTGTTCAGAAAAAAGCTTAATTTGTAGTCTCATTTATTTGTTAGGAATTGAATTTAGCACAAGGAAGGTAACCTGTTATAAAGTGCGTTAAAAACGCACTTTTAGCTTTTTGAAGGCGTGATGATGGAACATAAAACCACAATCTTTGGATAATGGTTCGGGATTATTGAGTTTATGATTATGAGTTTATTATATATTGCCAAATTGTAATAGAAAAATAAGGGGGAGCAACGATCCCCCTTATTTTTCTATTTTTTTGATCATGTGATGAGAGATCGTTATTCTAGGCTTCTACGCTTTTTCCGGCAGCCATGCCTGCTCCGGCAGCGATTGCTTCATCTTCCGCTTCCTCTGTGACCAGGATGGGGAAGTTCTCTACAACGAACAAGTAAGCTAGAATTAGTCCACTCCACATGCCGATGGTTAGCATCCATTCGAAGATGCTGGGGAAGTAACTGGCACCCGGCACGCTGTTGGCATATCCGGTAAATACCACATTCATCCGGTTGAAAACAACGCCTACTACGACCAGCACTGAGGCTGTGACAACTCCCCAGAGCTTAGTTCGAATAGCTGGAATGGCGTACATGATAATCGGTACGATTACAAAAGCAATCATTTCAATCAGGAACATATTGCTTTCAAAGGAACCATTAAAGGCCATATCGGTAACACCGCGGTAATTCAGGTCAAAAATTTTAACGATCAGGTACACAATCAACATCCACATGGTTACTTTAGTAAGGCTCTGAAATACAGGCAGCTCAGGCTTCCGGTTATAGGCTTTGGCCGCAAGCGTACCTTCTATGGTCACCATGGCTGGTCCAAGGAAAAATGCGGACCATACAAAGAAGAACGGGATCAGCATGGACCACCAAAGTGGATATAACCGGTCAACGGTAACGATAAAAAGAGAACCTAGTGAAGACTGGTGCAGGGACGGCAGAACAATTCCCAATATTGTCAAAGGGATCAGCGCAGGCTTTAAGATCTTCTTGAGCGGAAGAATCTTTACCCTTTCAAGGAATATGTCACCAAATTCCAGTACTTGAACCGTAGTGTACAGTGAAATGCACCAGAATACTTCAAATAGTACCGAGTGGAACCCCCAGTAGAAAAAGGGCCGCCAAAAATTAGTCCAACGCCCAATATCCATCAGAAGGCTGACCATTGAAATGATATAACCAATCAATGACGTTAAAAGGGCAGCACGCGCAATCGGCAGGTACTTGTCTTTATGCAGAACGTGCACGATGAGAGCTGTACTGAAGCCACCGCCGGCTAGGGCGATGCCGCAAAGCAGGTCAAAACCGATCCATAATCCCCAGGGCCATTCATCACTTAAATTGGTTGTGGGTCCCAGACCCACTAAAAGACGGTATAGAGCTACTAACACCGCAATTCCGACTAGGGCAAGCAATACTTTTCTAAAAGGGGTAAGTTTAAAGGTCCACTTTTTTTGCATAATAATCACCTCCACCTAAATCATATTATTCTTCTTCCTGGTCGCCTTCCTTGGTGTTGACGGCTTCATACATATCTTCTCCATGATGCTCTACCTCGGCGCGCCGCTTGGTGTAGATGTGTAAGGCGGTTAGGATTGCACCCCAGCCTACAAAGATATAGGGGGTCCATTTAAGCACGTCCCACGTAAGTGAAGGAATAGATCTAGTGGTGAGAGGCTTCCCAAATGCTTCAGTTTTTAAGCCAAGCTGTTCAAAGGGTACGTCGGAAATATACATCCAGGAGGTTCCTCCGTATTCCTTTTCCCCGTAAACCGCCTTAATGTAGTTGGGATTGCTGTTTATTCTTTGTTTTGCTTCGGCCAGCAGTTCTTCTCTTTCACCATATTTCAGGGTGCCCGTCGGGCATGCTGTGACGCAGGCAGGTTCCAGGCCTTCTTCCTTCATGCGGTCATAACAAAATTTACACTTTTGTACAAAAGGAAGCGGCTTATCCCATTGAAAAGAAGGGACTCCAAAGGGACAGGCGATCATGCAGTACCGGCAGCCAACGCAATAATCCTGATTTAATTCAGTTGGCTTATAAATTACCGCACCTTCTTTGGTTTTGACAAAAGAGTGAGTAAAGCAAGCCGACTCACAGGCAGGCTCAGCGCAGTGCATGCATTGTCTCTTTACAAAACGCCACTTAACTTGATTGTTCTCTTCAATTATAAAGGAGTTTACTACAGTCCAGGTATTTGCATTTGTTTTTCCTGGTGAGTCCCAGTTGTTGCTAAATTTGCTTTTATCGACATCGGCCGGCAAGTCGTTCCAGGATTTGCAGGATACCATGCAACTCCGGCATCCTATACATTTGGTGACGTCGACCAAAACACCTTTGGACATTATTACACCTCCGGTTTCTACATAAAATAAGTGTGCTTAGTTTGATCGACTACGCTTTCTTTATATTGCATAGAAACGCTTTATATTCCGGGATCATTGTGTTGGGGTCTCCAACAGAGGGCGTCAAGTCATTGGCCGTACTGCCCGTTGCCAGTCCCTGATAACCCCAGTGCCAGGGGAGCCCAATCAATTCAAGCTCTTTACCCTGCACTTTAAATGTCTTAATAATCGGCAAAACGTTGACCTTACACTGGATTTCACCGCGTGCAGAGCTGACTGCAACTATGTCACCAGGCTTAACGCCAATTTTATTGGCCAGGTTGCTGGAGATGGTCGCGAACATTTCCGGCATCAGTTCGGCCAGCATGGGGCAACTCCTAGTCACGGCGCCGCTCTGGTAATGCTCCACCAGACGGTGTGTCGTGGCTATATATGGAAACTCCGTGCCGGCAGTTTGCGCTATTTTGGCAAATTCGCCTTTATATTTTGCCGCTACCGGATTATTCTGCTGTTTGCTAATCAAATTGTTGACTGGGCTTTCAATCGGCTCGTAGTGCTCCGGCATCGGCCCGTCTTTCATGCCGGTTGGAGCAAACAGCCGTCCCTGACCCTCAACATTCATGATGAACGGGTTAGACGCTGATATTTCCGGCGGAATTTGCTCGCCGGTGGTGGCGTCTTTAAAGCCAAAGTCAGGCACATCGTTGTTAACCCAATTGGTGCCATCCCAGGATACTACCATTCTTGTCGGGTCCCACGGCTTGCCCGCCGGGTCTGCCGAGCAGCGGTTGTAAACAACGCGCCGGTTCAGCGGCCAGGCAAAGGACCATTTCGAGAAGAAGCCTAGACCGGTCTTGTCCTCGCGGTTGCGTCTCATTGAAGCTGGCACTTTCAGGACCGGGTCTACGAACATATATCCGGTGTAGATCCATACTCCGCAGGCTGTAGAGCCATCATCTTTGAGCTTGGCAAACGAATCCAGGGTGGTACCGTCCGCCACCAGGTATCCGTTCATTTCCTTGGCTACCTGCATAATATCAGGTTCACCGTGCTGGTCAGGCTCATAGTTCCAAACCATGTTTAGAATCGGTTCAGGGAACTTGCCGCCTGACTGGTATTCTTTGCGGATGGCCCTCATCAAAGCATCTCCGATCCAAAGATCGCTTTTTGCCTGTCCGGGTGGTTCTACAGCTTTCCAGCGCCATTGAATCCATCTTGAGCTATTGGCCACAGTACCTTCTTTTTCATACGAAAAAGCTGCCGGCAACATGAATACCTCGGTTTTGATATCAGCCGGGTTGACGCCGGGGCGCTTCCAGAAAGTCGCTGTTTCAGTCTGGAACAAGTCAACACTGACCATCCATTCCAGCTTGGCCAAAGCCTCGCGGGCAGTTTTCGCGGTGGGACCGCCTACTGCCGGGTTTTGCCCCCAGGCAAAGAACCCTTTCATTTTACCCTCTGACATTGCTTGGAACATGGCCATGTGGGAGTGGTCTTTGCCGTCATGTTTGGGCAGGTAGTCATAACAGAAGTCGTTTTCTTTGGTGGCTTTGTCACCATACCAGGCTTTTAACATACTGATGAAGAACTTTGGCCTATTGGTCCAGTAGCTGGCCTTAGGAGTTTCTTTTTCCAGGTAGTCCTTTAACGTGGGGTTAAGAGTTGCGTTGGCACAGTTGAGATAGCCTGGGTAATTGCCGTAAAGCATGCCCTGGTCTGTTGAACCCTGCACGTTTGACTCGCCCCGCTGAGCGTTAACGCCGCCGCCAAGAATCCCGATGTTGCCCAGTAACAATTGCAGCATAGCGGTTGCCCGTACATTTTGACCGCCATAACTATGCTGGGTGATGCCCATGGCGTAGATCAGGTTGCCGGCCTTATCTGGTTTTCCTGTTGAACAGAAAAGTTCACAGCTTTTCCGGTAAGTATCCTCGGGAGTTCCTGTTATGTTGCTTACTGTTTTAATATCATAGCGGGAAACATGTTTTTTTAGAATTTGGAATACACATAGAGGATCCTGCAAAGTGAGGTCTTTTTTAACATTTTCTCCATCGAGCTGGTACTGCCAGCTCTTGGTGTCGTAGCTGAACTTGCCGTCTTTTTCTGTTAATCCGGCAAAGACTCCGTCTGTAAAGGTGTATTCAGGAGCAACTAAGTAAGCGGCGTTGGTATAGTTAACTACATAGTCATGGAAATAAAGATTGTTTTCAATCGCATAGTTCATCATGCCATAAAGAAAAGCAATATCAGTCCCCGGGCGGATCGGCGCGTAGATATCCGACTTGCTTGCAGTTTTTGTAAACCTGGGGTCAACAACTATTACCTTGGCCCCTCTTTTTTCCCTGGCCATCCCGATAAACCGCATTACTTGGGGGTGGTTTTCAGCTGGGTTGGATCCGATTACTAAAAACACGTCTGAGTTCTTGTAGTCGGTGAAGCTGTTGGTCATTGTTCCCCTACCAAAAGATTGGGCCAGACCGGCCACGGTAGTGGAGTGTCAGAGGCGGGCGTGGTGGTCAAGGTTGATGACCCCCAGTGCGCGCAACATCTTATGCAAGACATAGTTTTCTTCGTTGTCCAAAGATGCGCTGCCCAAATGTCCGATAGCCATGGTGCGGTTTACCGTGACACCCTGGGCATCTTTTTCTTCAAAACTTTCGTCACGCGTTTTTTTGACTCTCTTGGCTATTTCAGAAAGGGCCCAGTCCCAACTTTTTATTTCCCATTGACTGCTGCCCGGTGCGCGGTACATCACTTCTGTTACACGTTTGTCGTTAAGTACCCGCTTGTGATTTTGATTAACGATGGTATTGCTGTCACCCAGAGAGATACCCTTGCAACACATTGACCCTTCGTTATTAGGGTTGTCCGGGTCACCTTCGATATGAGTAATCCGGTCACCTTCAGCATAAACAATAAGTCCACAGCCACAGCCGCAAAAAGCACAAACAGAAGCGGTTTCTTTTGCCATTTTAGTCTTAAGCTCTACTGCAAAAGTCGGCAATTTGTCTACTGCTGTGCTGGCTAGAGCCGAAGGGGTATTTGCTGCTTCAAATAGGGCAGTCCCAGTTGCACCAAGACCTAAATACTTTAAGAAATCCCGGCGACTAAGATTTTTCATCGCAATTTCAACCTCCTCCACCTAAAAACTTATAAAAACCCTCTATACCCTATAATATCTAAACTCTGATTTCACCTCTTTTCAGGGGAATAAGATTTAAATTTTTCTCTACTTGTACCTTTATTGCTAAACAAGCCCTGCGAGTTCTTCGCGCTGCTTCTTGCGGGCAAGACGCCGCTCAACGACGCGTACTATTAAAGCGCTAAATTCAAAGAGCAAATAGATGGGGCCGCTAACGATTAAGCAGGTGATTATGTCAGGGGTTGGAGTAATCATTGCTGAAATCAACACGATCACCAAAATAGCGTACCGCCGGTTTTTAGCTAAAAAACTATAAGAGAGTAATCCTAACCTGGCAAGAATAAAGCTGATTAAGGGGAATTCAAATACAAGCCCGAATGGTAAAAGAAAAGAGATGGTAAAGGATATATACTTGTCAATAGTAAGCATAGGAAACAGCTCAGGACCGGCAAACTGGAGCAGGAACATTACGCCCATGCGGAATACCCCTAAAAATCCAAATATTACACCGCCAAAAAAACAAATAAAAGATATAAAAACAAAGAGGGTAAAATAAACCCTCTCGTTTTTTTTGAGCGCTGGAACAATAAAGCTCCAAACTTGCCATAAAATGACTGGCAGGGCAGCTATAAAACCAGCAAAAAAAGATAATTTAATTTTAACAAAGACAGCTTCGGTAATTCCGGTAAAATAGACCTTTTGGTCCAATTTTGTCAAAGGCTCCAGCAATACAGCCAATATCCGGTCACAAAAAAAATAAGCGACCACAGCCATAATTGTTGTGCTTATAATTGAAACAATTAACACCCGCCGCAACTCTTCGAGGTGCTCCATAACAGGCATTTCACCGGTATTATTAGCCACTTGTTTATCCCCCGCTAGATATTGTGCTGCTAAAATTGATGCTGCTAATTAGCTTTTTAATGCTTTGATTGCCTGTTGACCCTCTGGTTCGGCTCCGCCGTTGCTTGTTACAGTTTCTTCCATGATTTCATTTGATGAACGCCTGAATTCCTTAATGGTTTTTCCAACTGCTTTACCCAGATCCGGTAATTTGCCAGGGCCAAAAATAATCAGGGCCAGGGCTAAAACTAAAATCAACTCTGTTGCGCCAATATGCGGCATTATTCTTTACCTCCTTTCCATGTCTTTCATTAAAATGTAATACGACATACACATCTGAAAATCCTGCTGGTTAATATTATTTTTAATTGCCCTTCAAGCGTTTATTGCCGGTTGTTCCACAGGTTATTTACAGTAGCCTTCCTTTATAGCTAAAATATCCAGTGGTACCGTTTTAATATCTTCCCAGAACAAATCTATTTCTTCGCCGCCTGCTTTTCTCTCATCAAGAGTTTTAATGTAGCCGTGGCAGTGATCACAGAAATAAACCCGGTATTTTTCCATTCCCTCCGCTGTGAAAAATTGCGATTCACTATTAAGACAGAAGGGGCAGCCCAAGCGTTGGAATCGCCATTTCACTTCACATAAGCCACAGTAAAGATATCGTTTGCCATCTTCTTTATCAAGCAGTGAAAAAGTTGGCCGGCTCCCGCAAACCGGGCAATTACCGTGGAGCCATTGGTCAAGGTCACGGAGTTGCGTGACTTTTTGGGCATACTGAACTATAAAGGGCTTGATAGTGTGATTTAGCAAAAAGCCGAAAGTTTCTGGCGGCAAATCAAGCTTCTGACTAGTTAACAGGTTGATGTCCGGTACAAATGCCTGTGCTGCAAACAGTTCTTGCTCAACTTTTTCAATAGGTAGAGCGGCCTCAATTATTGACAGCTCATTACCCATTTCAGGATGTTTTTCTCGAATTATGCCGGCAACTTGCTGCAGCACGCGGAAAAATTCAGTTGCATTAACCCGGGGAGGACATAGTTTAATAAGGGGCATTGCTTGCTCCTTTTCTGATGTTAAAACCTTTTGGAGCGGTTCAGAATATTTAATTGCGTCCTCAGGTAATGATATTTTATTCAAATCGGAGTAAAAATCTGCTAGCGACTGCTGGACGTTGCTTAACATGTTATTGTCCGCTCTCTTTCTTCATATTAATTTGGATCAATTATTATTTTATTTTTGTCACGATCAGCTGTCAAGGAAATTCTCTTGGTCATCACGTACTTGTATGGCTATGTTGGTAGCCTAAACCTTGTTTGTGTTCGATAGGTGGTTTGCAATCTGGTATAATTTGCGCCCAGAGGGCGAAAAATATAGAGAAACTGTTGATGACGGGAGGACAAAGAATGTTATCATACCGTACAATTGCTGGCATTGGGGCTGCTGCGCTGGCGCTGATGGCTATGTCAAAGGCCACTAGGCATATGCGCAACCGGACCGATAAGTTACAGCGAAATAGCATAACAAAGGCTGCCACAAGGGTGGAAGGGATTATTCGCAAGCGTGATGCAAGCAGTGCAAACATTGTCAATGATGTGATTTAATTCTTGAGCGCACCCATAAAAATTGATCGGGAAATATGCTTCTGAAACAAAATATGCCACTTAAAGTGGCTTATTTTGTTGTATAATATAGGGCAGTATGGTAGGAGGGACATTTCGTCATGGCTATTATTGGGATTATTGTAGCTGTTGTTTTTTTTACCGTGGGAGTTATCGGAACCATTCTGCCGATGCTGCCCGGGGCTCCTTTAATCTGGCTGGGAATGCTCATTTACGGATTATTAGTTAATTTTGAAAATCTGACCTGGTTTTTTTTCATCGGTCAGGGACTCGCGGTGGCACTGGTATTTTTAATTGATTACCTGGCCGGAGTAGTGGGGGCAAAACATTACGGAGGCTCAAGGGCTGCCATCTGGGGCAGCATACTGGGCGGGTTGCTGGGGACGCTGTTACTGGGACCGTTCGGCTTAATTATCGGTCCTTTTATTGGGGCAGTAGTGGGTGAGTTTTACCGCAACAACGATTTAAACAAAGCTTTTCAAGTCGGCATCGGCACCCTGATTGGTTTTTTGGGCGGTACGGTGCTTAAGCTGGCAGTTGAGGTCATAATGATCATTTGGTTCTTTATCGCAGTGTTTTAGTAAACCTTTGAACCGGGTAGCCTAGTAGAAAATAGAAATGCTGCTATAAAATAAAAAATTATTCAGGGGAAGGGAGACATATGAAAACAGAATCGGAATACAATGGCATTAATGCCGTTAGGCTGGAGTTCACTGTCCGGTGGGGTGATTGTGACGCTGCTGGTGTTACTTATTACGCTAAATATTTTGATTGGTTTACTGACGGCCGGATCACTTTACTTGATCAGATGGGTCTTTCTTATATGGATATTTTCCATAACCGAGGCATTGAACTGGTAGTTATCGATGCTTTTTGCCGTTACCGGTTATCGATGCGGCCAGTTGAAAAAGTCATTTTGGAGACCAGTATCACCTCCTTGACCCGTACCCGGGTAACTTTTAGCTATAGGATCATGAAGGAAGACAACACCGTGGCTGCAGAAGGAAGCACCAATCATGCTTATGTTGATGAGCGTGGCAAGCCCTGCAATATTGCCAAAAAGAACCCTGGTTTATGGGAAGAGTTATCTAAAAAAATTGGTGCAGCGGGAGGCATCTAACCCAGCATCAATAATCAAGGTATTACCAGTAAAGGGGGGGCAGTTTTGGTGAAGTTTACCGTTCATGCTTGCGTACCTCAGCTGGCCGGCGCCGGCCTGATCCGGCAGAGGCGCCTATTATCTGAAAAACCTACTTCCATATTAAAAGAACACACGGACTACACAACAAAAACCGGCCTGCTTAAGCGGGTGTCACTATGATTGAGGAGTCGCAAAAAAAATCTGCCCTGCTGGTGGCCACGCTTGCTTCGTTCCTCACCCCATTTATGGGCAGCGCCGTAAACTTGGCGGTACCGTCACTCGGTGAGCAATTTGGCAGCACCACTGTAATGCTGAGCTGGGTAGTTACATCTTACCTATTGGCCTCCGCGGCGTTTCTCGTTCCCTTTGGCCGTGCAGCTGATTTGTGGGGGCGTAAAAAGGTTTTTACCATTGGAGTTACCCTGCACACGATCTTTTCTTTTCTCAGCGCTGTTGCCGGCTCCATGGAAGCCTTGATTTTTTTTCGGGGACTGCAGGGTTTTGGGGGGGCAATGATTTTCAGCACGGCCGTAGCTATTTTGACTTCCGTCTACCCGCCTCATGAAAGAGGCAAGGTGCTTGGCTTCAATGCAGCGGCAGTCTATACTGGCCTTTCGCTGGGCCCTGTTTTAGGTGGTATGCTCGCCCATTACCTGGGCTGGCGCTCAATTTTCTATTTTACCGCCCTTTGTGGTCTGCCCATTATATATTTTGCGCTTTTCAAATTAAAAGGTGAGTGGGCGGAGGCCAAAGGGGAAAATTATGATATTGCCGGTGCGTTAATATATGTCTTCGCGCTGATCGCGCTGATGTACGGTTTATCATCTTTAGCAGCAGTAGCCTGGGCCAAGTGGCTTTTACTGATCGGCCTTTTGGGGCTGGTCATGTTTATTATGCTGCAGTTAAAGACACCCTCTCCGGTGCTCAACCTGAAATTATTCAGTGACAACAAAGCTTTTATTTACTCCAACCTGGCGGCACTGATCAATTACAGCGCAACCTTTGCGGTGGGTTTTATGCTTTCACTTAATCTTCAGGTAGTGCGGGGCTTTGACCCGCAGCAGGCCGGTTTAATTTTATTATTTCAGCCGGTGGTAATGGCCTTGTTGTCTCCGCTGGCGGGCAAGCTATCCGACCGCATTGAGCCCCGTATTGTTGCCTCAGCGGGAATGTTGCTCACGGTAATTGGTCTTTTGGTATTTTATTTTATTGATTATTTCAGTGGGCTATGGGCAGTCATGGCCAATTTATCGCTTTTAGGCGCCGGGTTTGCCCTTTTTTCGTCACCGAATACAAATGCGGTGATGAGTTCCACAGAAAAGAAATTTTACGGGGTGGCTTCCTCCACACTGGGCACGATGCGCTTGACCGGGCAGGCTTTTAGCATGTCTATAGTTACCCTGCTGCTGGCCCATTATGTTGGGAATATCCAGTTAACTAAAGATTCTGCCTTCCTGCTGCTGGCGGGTACAAAAGCCACCTTCTTAATATTTGCCGTTATCTGCATTTTCGGTGTATTTGCATCAATGGCCAGAGGTGAAATACGGTCTGAAGCAAAAGCAGAGGGGACCAGGTAGGAGGTTATTCTCGACAACACAATATTTCGGATAATAGTAAATATGGACGCGGTAAGCATAACTCAGGTAATGCTTGCCGCGTCCCACTTATTTGGCATAAGCGCTATTACTCTGGGAACCGGCCAAAACTTATTATCTCCAGGTTTAAGTCAGGCATTTACTGCTCCAGTGGTTATCAAGGCGTTTAAATATTATCACACTATAATTCAACCGCCCTTCATAACCAACAGGGGATAATATTACGGCTTAAGGCCTAATTCTTTACCCAGCGCCTCAAAGGCCGGCAGGGAGTTTATGATGATTTGTTTGTCGATGCAATAAGAGAGGCGAAAATAACCTGGCTTGCCGAAGCCACTGCCGGGCACAGCCAGGATATTGAATTTCTGCGCCACTTTAATGAACTCAAAGTCATCTATCAGGGGAGACTGAGGGAAGAGATAAAAAGCGCCCTGGGGCTTAATCATCTTAAAGCCTATAGCCGTCAGGTGATTATATAGAATATCCCTTTTTTCCTGATAACCGGCGATATCAACGCTTTCATGCTGCAGTCCGGCCACCAGGCGCTGCATCAGCGCCGGGGCGTTGACATATCCAAGAGTCCGGTTGCAAAAAACGAGGCCCTCCATTAACAGGTCTACCTGATCAATATTCGGGGAAACGGCTGCATAACCTATGCGCTCTCCCGGCAGGGCAAGATCTTTGCTATGGGAAGTGACCACAATGCTGTTTTTGATGTGGTTGAAAACACTGGGGACGGTGATGGCGTCATAGACAATATTGGCATAGGGCTCGTCAGAGATGACAAAGATAGCGTGCCCCAGCTCTTCTTCCCGGGCTTGGAGCAGTTTTCCCAAACCGGCCAGGGAATCGGCATCATAAACCACACCGGTTGGATTGTTGGGAGTATTAATAATGATCGCTTTTGTGGATGCTGTTATAGCTGCGTCAATCGCGTTTAGATCCAGGTTGAATTCATCAGTAGTGGGTGCTTCTTTAACAACACCACCGTGATTGTCTATGTAAAACTTGTACTCCACAAAGTAAGGGGATAGAATGATTACCTCGTCACCGGGATCGAGGATGGTTTTTAGCACCGCATTTAAAGCCCCGCTGGCGCCACAGGTCATCACGACTCGGTTTTCGCTGAAGGGTAGCCCGGTCTGCCCGGCCAGCGCCTCGGCAACAGCCCGCCTTGTTTCAGGGTAGCCGGCATTACTCATGTAGCGGTGCATGCCGGGCACAGGTTCAAGCGCCAATTTAACCAGCGCCTCTTTGAAAGCTTTTGGCGGTTCAATATCGGGATTGCCCAGGGAGAAATCAAAGACGTTTTCCGCCCCATACAGCTTTCTCAGCCGCTCGCCCTCTTCGAACATTTTTCTGATAAATGAAGCATTGGTGAGAGAATATTTTATTTTCTTTGATATCATTTGCCTTTCTCCTTAAATTAAAGTTTCATTATTGGTATCTTACATGATCTTGAAAATTAATCAAGCTAAAATATTGCAGGTGAAAATATTCAAGCACATAATGGCCAGGATGTCTTTAAAATTGTAGGACCTGGAAGGCACGATGAAATATGGTGTTTACTATGACAAAAAGCGACAAATGGTGACAATTAAACCCCCTGGATATAACTTTAGAGCTATTTTATAATTAACTGGCCGGCGATAATTTAGTGCTGCAAGGAGAGAATCTGATGAATAAATTATCGGTTATGACACCAGACGGTAAGATCACCATCCCGCGTAGTATTATGAAGAGGCTTGGAATTAATGGGGGTAACGATTTACTGATTGAGGTGCTAAATGGTGAGGTAATTTTAAAAAAAATTGAGGGAAGCCTTGAGCAAAAAGATGATGAATTGATCTATAAAGCAGTTTAACTGCATATATATTATAAAAAAATAAAGGATGATTATATATGCCTTTAGTTCTGGCAGAAGTGCTTCTAGACAGGAGTGACTTGGGTGGCCCTGTCCGGATTGGATGGGGAAATGTCATCAGTGACAGGCCTGATCTGGTAGCTGTTGCCGGCAGCAAGGCATTTTTATTTTACCCGACGGCAACAGGCTACAGCCTTGCTGCTGAAATTGACCTCGGCACTGAAATATTAAGCCTGGAAGTCGGGCTGCGGGAAGGAAACCGGGATAAAATCCTCCTGGGCACTGTTGATCGGGTTGTAGTATATACTGCAAGTGCAGGATCTCTGGTTCAATTATGGGAGACTGTTCCCGAGACTGGCGCACGGTTTGTGGACCTGGCCCTGGCGCGCCTCAATGGAGACGGTGTAGAGTCTTTGATTGCAGCGGCTGAGTTGCGGGAATCACTTTATTTTTACCAGCCAGCCGGGCAAAATGGGGCGGGGCAGGGACTTCAGCTTTTAGCGATCAGGGTTGTGCCGGGTCCCCCTCAATACCTCGCAATCCTCAATCGAAGTGAGGGGCAGACGCCGCTGATAGCGGTAGCTTACCTTATCGGCGGAGCTTCTGGACTGATCCTTCTGAACTACACAGAGGTGGGGATTGCGGAAGGACCTGCACTGGAAAATCTACCGGCCCTGGTTGAAGCACTGGCAGCCGGTGATTTGAGACCGGCGCCGGGGGATGAGTTAAGCTGGGGAGGTAGTGACGGCCGGGTGAGAGTGATCGAGGTAGCCGGGTTAACTGAACCTCTCACTACGGTTCTCACTTCCGACAACTTGGGCACCAGTGTGCCGGCGCTAACAGTAGGCAGGCTGATTGGGGACAACGTACAGACCTTGCTGGCGGGCACACCGGGAGGCTATATCTTCGGCTTTCGCGCCCCCGTAGAACAAACCAGCCCCGATTGGGTGCTTTATACCGGCAGCCAAGTGATTTTCGACCTGGCGGTAAGCAGCGAGGGTCTGCTTGGTTTGGGAACGGCCGGGGGTGGCCTGCAGGTGTGGCGGATAGCGGCGGCCGGCGCTATGGTTCACGTAGTCAGGCCTGGTGAAACCCTGGCCTCGATTGCGGCGCTTTATCGTACGACGGCAGAGGAACTGGCAAGGATCAATAATTTAACTAATCCTAATTTAATTTTTCCCGGCCAATCGCTGCTTATCCCGCAAAACCCTTAAGTATTGAGCCCGGTATTGACACTCCGGTCGCGCAACTGTATACTTTTACCGTATTATAGGTTAAGTATACACCTGGAGGGATTTAAAATTGAAACTACGTCTTGGTTTACCAAAAGGCAGTCTCCAGGAGGCTACCTTTAAACTTTTTAAGCAGGCCGGTTATGACATTAGCGTCCGCAGCCGCTCTTACTTCCCTGCGGTAAATGATCCGGAGCTTGAGATTGTGCTGATGCGGGCTCAGGAGATTCCCCGCTATGTAAATGAAGGGGTGCTGGATGCCGGTCTGAGCGGGCTGGACTGGATTATGGAAAACGAAGCTGATGTTGTTGAAGTAGCCGACCTGATGTATGCCAAAAACACCCATAACCCGATCCGCGTTGTCATCGCCGTAGCTAACAACAGCGGCATAGAAACTGTGTCCGATCTTAACGGCAAGCGGATTGCCACTGAACTGGTCCGGGTAACAGAAAAATATTTAAAAGAAAGCAATGTCAAGGCTTTAATTGAGTATTCTTATGGCGCCACCGAGGTCAAAGTGCCCCATCTCGTTGATGCCATCGCCGATATAACAGAAACTGGCAGTTCACTGAAAGCCAACAACCTGAAAATAATTGCTACTATCCTTGAATCAACCACAAAACTACACGCTAACCGCAACTCCTGGAACGACCCCTGGAAACGGGAAAAATTACAAAGTATGGCCGTGCTGCTCCAGGGTGCCCTGCGTGCCCGGAACAAGGTCGGGATGAAGATGAATGTGCCGGGGGACAGGCTCGATACGATTTTGGATGTTTTGCCGGCCATGAAGCAGCCGACTGTTTCTCAGTTAGTCCATAGTGACTGGGTCGCGGTTGAGGTCATTTTGGAAGAAAGGCAAGTGCGGGATCTGATACCGGCTTTAAAGAAGGCTGGAGCGCAGGATATTATTGAATACCCGTTGACCAAAGTCATTCCCTAGACTTTCTACCTCTAATATAATCTGAGGGGCAGAGCTATATATTTTGAATCAAAAAAGTCCACCAAGTATTCCAGAGGGTTGTTCTTTGCGTAATCAGCCCAAACCAGTAGGTTTAAACCTGTCCGGCTAGATGAAAAGATAGCTGGTTATTGTTTAACCGTTGGTTTGGGCTATTTGTATTTAAGGGTCTTTTAATTGCCAACTAGTAGCTCCCTGGACAAGGTGGTATTTAATGACCATACAGGCAAATTTACCCCAGACGGTTGAATATTGTACTATACCTTGCTAAACAACTGGTCTGCTCTCTTTTGCGATTCCCACATTACCTTTTCTTCATCCATCGTCAGAACACGCCTGCCCTCCATAATTACCTTTCCATCTACAATCACCGTATCCACGTCCGCAGATGAGGATGAATATACTAGATTGGCAATCAGGTTGTGCGCGGGGTAAAAATGCGGGCGCCCAAGGTTAACCAGAATCATATCAGCCTTCATGCCGGCCTCCAAAATCCCGATCTCATCGTCCAGACCAAGTGTTTTAGCGCCTCCGGCGGTAGCCAGTTCCAGCGCGGTAAAGGCGGGCATTACTGTGGGATTGCCGGTAGCGACTTTCTGAAGCAGTGCGGCACAATTCATTTCCTCCAGCAGGTCCAGGTTATTATTGCTGGCTGCCCCGTCAGTGCCGAGGCCGACATTAATTCCGGCCTCCAGTAGGCGGACTACCGGGGCAATGCCACTGGCTAGCTTCATATTGCTTTCCGGGCAGTGGGCCACTCCCACCTTGTTGTTGGCAAATATTTCAATGTCTGCCTCGTCCAGGTGAACACAATGGGCGGCCAGTACCGGAAGATCAAATAACCCGGCCTGGTGCAGGTAGCCCACCGGTGTTTGACCATAACTTGATTTGATTTGTTCGATTTCATCTAAAGTTTCAGCGACATGGATATGGATCCCGACCTGGTTTTCACCGGCCGCTTTCACCACGCGACTGAGATAATCGGGGGGGCAGGTGTACGGGGCGTGAGGCCCCAGCATCACCTTGATCCTGCCGCCAGCCCTGCCGTGCCACTCTTTAATTAGCCGGATGCTTTCTTCCAGGGCTTGTCCGGCGTTAGGGGCGCTGCCAATCATACCTCGGGACAAGCAGGCGCGAAGGCCACTTTCTTCAACAGCGGCGGCTGCTTGATCCATAAAGAAGTACATGTCGGCAAAAGTGGTCGTGCCGGACTTGATCATTTCCAGGCAGCACAGCATAGTGCCCCAGTAAATGTCCTCCGGTTCCAGCTTGTCTTCTACCGGCCATATTTTTTCGGAAAGCCATTTCATCAGCGGCATGTCGTCGGCATAGCTGCGCATCAGGGTCATGGCAGCGTGGGTATGGCAGTTGACCAGGCCGGGCAGGACCGCCATACCGGAGCCGTTGATCACCCGGTCAATCCGGTAATTCGCCGGGTGTGAGCCACGGGGACCAACTGAGATAATCCGGTCGCCCTCGATCGCGAGTTCGCCATCCTTTATTTCATGATCAGGTCCCGCCATAGTCAGGATAGTGGCGCCCTGAATTAATATACTAGCCATATTTTGTCCCCCAATAGTATTTGTTCGTGAGTTTTTTATTCCCGCCACTCACACATATAGGTTTCCTGTTCTTCAGTCAGGTGATCGATTTCAACGCCCATCGATGACAGTTTCAATAAGGCTACCCGGCAGTCTATATCTTTCGGCACCTGATATAGCTTTTTCTGCAAAGTCCCTGCGTTTTCTTTGATATACCTGGCTGAAAGAGCCTGTATGGCAAAGGACATGTCCATGATTTCCGCCGGGTGGCCGTCGCCGGCAGCCAGGTTGACCAGGCGGCCCTCGGCCAGGAGGTAAACGCTGCGGCCGTCGGACATGGTGAATTGCTCAACGTTTTGGCGGGCTGTCCGGCGCTCTACTGCCAGCGCCGCCAGTTCCGGCTTGTTGATTTCAACGTCAAAGTGACCGGCATTGGCCAGAATGGCGCCGTTTTTCATGCTGTTGAAGTGGGACCGGCGCAGGACGTCCCTGCAGCCGGTAGCGGTTATGAAAATATCCCCGGCGGCGGCGGCCTGTGCACTGCTCATGACCTGATAGCCGTCCATACATGCTTCGATGGCTCGGATCGGGTCTACCTCACATACGATGACCCGGGCGCCAAGGCCTTTTGCACGCATGGCGATACCCTTGCCGCACCAGCCGTAACCCATTACAACCACATTCTTACCGGCTATCACCAGGTTGGTGGTGCGCATGATCCCAGACCAAACAGACTCCCCGGTACCGTATCGGTTATCAAAAAGAAATTTACAAAAGGCGTTGTTCACCGCCAGCATCGGGAATAGGAGCCTTTTTTCCCGGTCCAGGGCTTCCAGCCGCCTGACCCCGGTTGTGGTCTCCTCGCAGCCGCCGATTACCTCAGCGGCCTGGTCTCTGCGCTCAGTGTGCAGCAGGTGGACTAAATCACCACCATCGTCGATTACCACCTGAGGCCGGGTATCGAGTACGTGTAGCAGGTGCTCCTGATATTCTTGATCACTGGCGTTATGCCAAGCGTAAACATTAATACCGGTTGAGGCTAGGGCTGCAGCCACGTCATCCTGTGTGGAGAGAGGGTTGGAGCCGGTGACTGCCACCTGCGCCCCTCCAGCCCGGATTACCTCGGCCAGGTAGGCAGTCTTGGCCTCCAGGTGGATGGACAGCGCTACCCGGAGGCCCTCAAAGGGGCGGTCCCGCTCGAATTCTGCCCTGATTGCGTTTAGCACGGGCATATATGCACGCACCCAGTCTATTTTCAGCCTGCCGCCCGGGGCGAGGCTCAGGTTTCTCACGATATGGTCAGGCATGGTGTCTGCCTCCTAATTGTAAAATGTTTTGGGGACAACAATATATGAAGCAATGCCATATAACCAATAATTAGTAATCATCAAAACCAATAAATAAATAATAATTTATTTTGTTATTAAGGTGTTCGATATTGCTAAATCCTGTTAGCTCATGACTGCTTGAAGATTTTTTGAGTAGGGCTGTCCAATTACGCCCAGTTCGGTAATGATGGCGGTAATCAGCCTATTGGGGGTGACATCGAAAGCAGGATTCCAGACTTTGACCCCTGCCGGCGCTACCAGGTGACCGTTAAAGTGGGTTACCTCAGTGCTTTCCCGCTCCTCAATCGGTATTTCAGCACCCGAGGCCAGGCTTAAATCAACTGTCGACACCGGGGCTGCCACATAAAAGGGGAGGTGATGTGCCTGAGCCAATATTGCCAGGCTGTAAGTTCCGATCTTGTTGGCCGTGTCGCCGTTAGCTGTGATCCGGTCGGCGCCAACGATGATCAGGTCGACTCTACCGCATGCCATCGAGTAGCCCGCCATATTGTCTGTGATCAGTGTCACCGGGATATTATCGTGGAGCATTTCCCAGGTCGTAAGCCTGGCCCCCTGCAAGAGCGGCCTGGTTTCATCCGCATATACGCTCACATTTTTGCCGGCCTCGTGCGCTGCCCGGATTACCCCCAGCGCGGTTCCGAAACCGGCTGTGGCCAATGCCCCGGCGTTGCAGTGAGTCAAGATGCGCGCCCCGGCAGGTATAAGAGCCTGCCCGTATTCCCCTATCTTGCGGTTATTGTCCAGATCCTTCTGGTAAATGAGTTTGGCCTCTGCCAGTAAAGCCGACTTAAGTTCGCTCACATTATCAGTTTCAGCTAAGCGGAGTCTATTCAGCAACCGGTCCATGGCCCAGCGCAGGTTTACCGCAGTGGGCCTGGTGGCCATCAGTTCTTTGGCTGTAGCTTCCACGCCGGAGATTAAAACCTCTTTTGAAAGTGCCTGTAACTTGCTTGCCCCCAGCACCAGCCCGTAGGCAGCCGCGGCGCCGATGGCCGGCGCCCCGCGCACAGCCAGTCGCCTAATGGCGTCGGCCACATCCAAATAATCTTTGCATTTTAAGTAGGTTACCTCAAGGGGGAGCTTGGACTGGTCCAGCAGTTCCAGATACCCTTCTTCCAGCCAGCGCATGGTCTCCAAAGTAATCTTCTCCTTGTTAAAATAATCTTAGGCCGGCACTAAAGGATTCAGCGCGTGTTGGCAGGAGCAGTTGCGCTCCGGATCAAGCGAGGCGACAGTCTGCATTAACAATTTCCTGATGTGTTCACTGTTGCTCGCCATAGTGTCCAAGACTTCCTGGTGCGTCAAATTAGTAGGGGAAATGCCTGCTGCATAGTTGGTGACCATCGCCACAGTGGCGTAGCACATTTCAGCCTCTCTGGCTAATACCACCTCAGGCACGCCGGTCATTCCGACCAAATCACCACCAAAACGGCGGTACATTTTAATTTCAGCGGCTGTTTCAAAGCGTGGCCCCTCAGTGCAGATATATATTCCGACCGGGTGGCACATTAACCCCAGTTCACGGGCCGTCCTGTATAGGGTATCTCTTAACTCGGGACAATAAGGGTTGGTCATATCAATATGTACAACCCCGGCCGGGCCGCCATCAAAAAATGAGGTTTGGCGTGTTTTGGTAAAGTCTAGAAACTGGTCTGTGAAAACAAGGTGCCCGGGCTCCATAGATGGATTAAGCGATCCCACCGCCGCAGTGGCTAGTACCGTTTTGACCCCCAGCTTTTTTAAGGCTGCAATATTAGCGCGATAATTTACCAGGTGCGGCGGGACCGAGTGCCCGGCTCCATGGCGGTTCATGAAAGCCACAGACCTGTCGCAGAAGTTGCCCACGATTAGCCGCACCTCTCCATACGGGGTGGAAACCGTTTGTTCCTGCGGGTCTGTCAGGATTTCTGGATTATAAACTCCGGTACCGCCAATAATTCCCAGTTTGACACTCATCACGATTACCTCCTATTTCCGGTGTGCTGCATTCTAGTTGGCAAATCCTGCTTTCCTGTAATTATTCGCTTTTATTGCAAGCATTCCTTTAATTCAATAATAATTGTCACCAGAAAAACAGGATCTTAGATTCCTTTCAGTCCTGATTGAGGCGCCGGAAGCTGACATTGGTGTCAAAATGACAGTGCGGGCAAACAAACAGGTGGACGCAAACAGCATGATTATTGTGTCTGTACCCGTCTTCATAAATATCCTGCTCTAAATATGCGCTGTAGTCGTCGTAAAAGTCCTGAATTACTCCGGCGTCCTGCAGGGGCAGGCCACAAAGCGGGCAATTTTCATAAAAAGTAGTAAAACCGTTGCAGATTGGGCAAACCGGCATTAAATAATCCCTTCTTCTCGTGTATCAGTATTTAATTTCTGACCATAGCTAAAATTTTTAGGCAAACTGCAAGGTCTGAATGGTCCCTTCTTAACAAGCAATGCCAGGTTATTGACAACTATTACAGCTTAATTGTAATATGCGCTGGAAGGGATACTGTTATGAGTAAAAAAGAGGAATACTGTCGTTAAGGCCTTGCTCCTTAGCTAATACGGATTATTTACGGAGGTATTTTTATTTGGGTAAAGATCTGCCTTTACAAAAAGGGATAAAAGTTGATATAGATATTACCAGCCTCAATCACAGTGGAGAAGGTGTGGGGCGGTATAGGGGCATAGCTGTGTTCGTGCCGTTTACAGCCCCAGGTGACAAGGTGTTGGCCGAAATTACTGAGCTGAAAAAAAACTTCGCCCGGGGCCGCCTCATTAGTATATCTGAAAGCTCTCAGTGGAGATGTAAGCCAGCCTGCGCGATTTTTTCTCGTTGTGGAGGCTGCAGGCTGCAGCACCTGGATTATCAGGAGCAGCTCAGGCGGAAAACCGTTATGGTCAAGGACAGTCTAGCTCGGATTGGCCATTTGTCAACTGCCGTGGTTAAAACAACCATTGGTATGGAAAACTCCTGGCACTATCGCAATAAAGTGAGCTACCATGTAGAGGAAAAGGAGGGCCAGGCTATCCTGGGGTTTTATGAGAAAGGAACGCACCAGCTGGCTTGCTATGATGCCGGGTGCGAGGTGGTGCAGAGCTTGCCCTGGCGCCAGGCGGATAAAAACACTGCTGGGTGCCTCCTGGTATCAGAAAAATTGAGAAAGATCGCCGGGCTAATTGAAAAGCTGCTTAATGAATGCCAGGCTGGGGGAGATGAACGTGTCCGGTGCCGGGGATGGCTGAGACAGGTAATTTTAAGGGAGGCCTTTGCTACCGGGGAGTGTATGGTTGTCCTGGTGCCCGGAGCTGACAAATGGCCGGCAGAAAAAACATTTGTTATGAAATTATTAAAAAGCTGTCCGGAAATTGCCTCGATTCAGAAGTTGATCAATAAAAATCCGGCCAAAGCAGGATTTGGGGGAACAGCCATAGTGCTTGCCGGAAAAGAATTTATCACCGAGCGACTAGGAAATCTTACCTTCCGCATCTCTGCCCGCTCATTTTTTCAGGTGAACCCCGTCCAGGCGTCGCTGCTATATAGGATCGCGCTAGATTATGCCGGGCTGAGCGGTAGGGAAACTGTGGTGGATGCCTATAGCGGTACCGGTACGATAGCTTTGTTCCTGGCCGAAAACGCAGACAGGGTCTACGGGCTGGAATCAATTTCCGGTGCTGTCGAAGATGCCAGGGCCAACGCGGTGTTAAACGGCATTACCAACGCTGAGTTTCGCTGCGGTGAGGTGGAAAAGCTGTTGCCCGGCATGGCCGCGCAGGGACTCCACCCGGAGGTGATCGTGCTGGATCCGCCCCGCCGGGGCTGCGGTGTAGCTGCACTTAACGCAGTAATCGCAATGAAGACACCGCGGGTGGTGTACATTTCCTGTGATCCCGGTACGCTAGCCCGGGATCTTGGCTACCTAGCTGATAAGGGGTACAGGGTCGAAGAGGTCCAGCCGGTGGATATGTTTCCATGGACTGCACACATTGAGGCGGTAGCTTGCTTAGAAAGAAAGCATAATGATAAACTTTAAGAGAAGGTGTACATGACGGACGACATATTCCGTCATATCGGTGTATTTGGAGGCATTACATGCAGTGGTGATTAACCGCTTTGGGGTAACCTGGTCGCTGAATTATACACTGAGCTAAAGGAAGGGCCAATTCTGCTGTTGAGTGAACCGAATCTACTTTGATGAAATGTCTGGAATCATGTTCTGGAGTTGCTCATACTCCTCATTATCCGATGAAGATGCAAAAAAAGTTTATGATTCAGACCGAACAAATGATATCCACATGGAAATTATAACACTGGCCATGAAAATTAAGAATTTAGCAAAAGAAGGTATAGAAATTAATCTCGACCCTACTTGCGTAGCCTTGTTTAAACAAGCACATGATGAGGCTTGGGTTATTAAGCAAAGAAGCAAAACTGAGATAGCAGGTCATCTAAGCAGAGGCAAGTGGTAAATAGCAGGTGAGAGCCCAGATAGAGGGCTCTTTTTTTGTCCGGGCATGGAATTGGAACTGAGGAAAAGGTCAATTGATCAAATGAAATTGATATTTATGCAGAAAGGGATATTTTTGTGACTGTCCTTTTTATTGACTTGGAGTGTCTACCGAGATATATAGGAAATTACGATAGGAGAAGCCAGGTTTAAGTATTATTGCGAACAACAAGGATCCGATTTGGTACAGACACTGTCAAGGCAAGCAATAACAAAAACACGTCCCAGGGTGCCTAGAGAAAGCTAGCCTCATACTTATCATTACTCAACCGGTGGCACCTCTTTTTTGGTAATTCGGAAATGAAAGACTTCAAAGTTAATAATTTCTTATTTTATCCCGCAAAGGGTAACGGTGCAGGAAGACACAGTTTTTTCATGCTAAATGGCTTGTCATAGATCATTCGGTGGAGGATTTACAGGACTTTTTGAGGACTTGAGCCTGGGTACCGGAATTGGATTTTTTGAAAAGTCCTATATGGTCATTTATCTGTTTTAAGTTTGATAAATCATAAGAATTAGTATAAAATGGTATGGAGAGTATTTAGTAATAATTTTAAATAAGGAGGAAAATTAATGGGAGAAGAAAAGACTATTCAAAACCTTATGGAAGCTTTTGCCGGGGAATCACAGGCAAACAGAAAGTATCTGGCATACTCTAAAAAAGCCGAGGCAGAAGGAAAATTAAACGCAGCCAAACTTTTTAAAGCAGCTTCAGATGCTGAAACAATACACGCCCTTAAGCATTTTGAAGTCGCAGGTAAGATTAGCTCTACAGTGGATAACCTTGCGGATGCAGTAAAAGGCGAGACCCATGAATACCAAAGTATGTATCCCGACTTTGTAAAAATTGCTGAAGAGGAAGGCAATAAGGCTGCGCTCAGGTCAATGACTTTTGCCATGAAGGCAGAAGAGGCACACGCTAAGCTGTATCAAGAAGCATTGGGAAATTTAGATCAAACCGAAG
Organism: Pelotomaculum sp. PtaB.Bin104; assembly: GCA_002067205.1. Classification (GTDB taxonomy): domain Bacteria; phylum Bacillota; class Desulfotomaculia; order Desulfotomaculales; family Pelotomaculaceae; genus MVQL01. The sequence continues at coordinate 84,363 of MVQL01000209.1, read as the reverse complement.
AGGTGTTCTATTACCTGTGTCCGATTTGCGGAAATATTGAAAAGGCCATACCGGACAAATGCAGCATCTGCGGTACCCTGGGTTCGAAATTCATCAAGTACTAAAACATAAAGAAACTACTTATCATGAAGTAATATCGCCCCTGAGGGTGGACACTTTCCAGTGTTATAAGCTGATTAAACAGGGCTCATAAAAACCCTGTTTAATCTGGCCATAACCTTTTTGTAGAGCTTTTTTGCAACAATGGTCTGACCACCAAGGTTAGGTCAAATTTTATTGCTATTCCAATCTGCATATATTACCCTGCCGATTAATCCCGCCTCTAATTTTCCAATGTCGAGACTTACCGATAGCCTGGAGGATCTGATCAAAAAAACGAGTCTGATAATGTTCTTATAATAAAGAATGTATAAGGTCAGCAAATGCACTTGTAGAGTTGTATCTCTATGCAATTTCTGGTCGACTTAAAGGACCTTACGAAATAAATAATGCTACAATAAAGGATTAGTTTGAAATTTGTTGAAATATCAAATAAGGGCTATTTAGCATGGATTAAGCATAATAAATAGGTTAGGTACACTGTCAAGGAAAGGAGGAGGTACTAATTGGAAGAAAAAAAAGATGATAAAAAACCGTTGAAATCCAGGAAACTCAGATTGGTTTCGTGGCTGTAAACGAAGATGGCTCCGAGAGTGCCTTTATGACCGGAAGGATGAACGACCCGGATCTGGTTAACCGTCTCTATGCTGCAAAAGTTCAATCCTTCGAAGAAGTAATCCCAAAACAAAATTCCCCGTTGATTAGTTTTATCTTAATGTGGATTTTGCCCCTGCTCATCTTTTGGGGTATTTTCAAATTGATGGCCGGTAAGTTTCAGAATCAGATGGGCGGGTTTGGAAATGCTTTGACCTTTGGCAAAAGTAACGCTAAAGTGTATGTTCAGGCTGAAACAGGCAAATCCTTCGACGATGTTGCCGGTCAGGATGAAGCGAAAGAGGCGCTGCAGGAAATAGTAGACTTTTTGCATAATCCGCAAAAATATAAGGAAGTTGGGGCGAGAATACCCAAAGGCGCTCTTTTGGTAGGCCCTCCCGGCACTGGTAAGACCCTGCTGGCCCAGGCGGTAGCAGGAGAATCCAAGGTTCCTTTCTTCACCATCTCCGGTTCGGAATTTGTGGAGATGTTTGTAGGAATGGGAGCAGCCCGGGTCAGGGATCTTTTTAAGCAAGCCCAGGAAAAAGCCCCGTGCATTATCTTTATCGATGAAATCGATGCCATTGGCAAAAGCCGCAATGCTGCTGTTGTGGGAGGCAATGATGAAAGGGAGCAAACCTTAAACCAGCTGCTTACTGAAATGGATGGATTTGATCCAGATAAAGGGGTAGTGATCCTGGCGGCCACCAATAGGCCGGAAACCCTTGATAAGGCCCTGCTAAGACCGGGGCGCTTTGACAGGCGTATTCCCGTGGAACTGCCTGATTTACAGGGGCGGGAAGCTATTTTGAAGGTCCACGCCAAAAAAGTGAAGCTGGGCCCCGATATAGACTTAAATGCGATTGCCCGGGCTACATCTGGGGCATCCGGGGCGGATCTGGCCAACATAATTAATGAAGGAGCACTGCGGGCCGCTAGAATGGGGCGCAAGCAGGTATTGCAAAGCGACCTGAAAGAGTCCGTGGAGGTCGTCGTTGCCGGCTACCAAAGGAAAAATGCTGTCTTGTCGGCCAAGGACAAACTAACAATTGCTTATCACGAAGTAGGACACGCCATAGTAGCTGCCAAGCAGAGCCATTCGGCGCCGGTGCATAAAATAACTACTTCACTGCTGGTTTCCGTCGAGACGGCTGCAAAAATAGATGCTGAAGTGCTCAAGATCATCAAAGCCTGCCATGAGCGGGATGCCGGGATATTGCAGCAGAATAAAGCTAAACTGGATGAATTAGCAATAACCTGGTTGAAAAGGAGACTATTTCCGGGGAAGAGTTTATGGAAATATTATCAAAATAGGTGCCTGAATTCTATGCTAACCGGTCAAATAGCTGCTTAAAATTAGCTTAATTGTCTAACAGAAATTTATCAATGGATGATGATACTAAAAGTATTGTTATTGAGAGTATATTTGTCCATGCTTAATCTTTTGATCCTGCACAAAAAACCTGGATATTGCATAATTTATTATTAATCAGACCACAAGGATACCTCCTATATAAGTAAGCCCGGCTAATTTTGCCGGGCTTACTTTAGATCCGGACGAGGTTAAACGTAAACATCAAGAAGATGATGAAGCTGAGTTGCCCCAACCTACACCTACTCCGACTACTTCAAACTTGACATCAACCATTGATTAACCCCCCCCTCTCATAGCATTAAGATATATCTCACTGTATAAAAGATGAAAAAGGCGTGAATCCCTGGATAATATACGAAATTTAATTCCTTGACTTTCCAGAGGACTCGCCCCAAACAGCATAATCCGGGTCACACTGGGTAATGTCAATGGTGGGACAGGCTTTGTCGGCTTTGTATATTATTTTTTTCCCGCAGCGGGTTTTCCGAAGTACTCATAAAATAAGCATCTGTCTAGCTGCCCCAAACAATGTAATTATCGATGAAAAGCCTCTAAAATTACAGCGCTTCTCACTATTTAGGCGCTCACGGGAAATACCGGAGTCGTTCTGGAGCCTGCGGTCCATGGTGGTTAAAATGTAACTTGTTGTCGAAAAATTTGTCCAAAAGCACTTTTACCATTTTCACCCGGTCTGAACTTATATTATAATATGAGTTGTTGCCTATATACCAAATAGTTACTGTATTTAGATTTTATCCAAGAACCGGCTAAATGCTGCAAACAGAACTTCCAAATGTTACTGTCTTTTAGTAAGATTTGTAGTTTTAAGACATAATTATTGAAATTGTTAACATTTAATTTAGGAGGTTTTGATGAGACAAACATGTTACCAGTATAAATCCATTTCGGTTGTTGCGATCGTTTTATGTACACTTTTATTGAGTCCTCCCCAAACTGCCGCTTTTGATCCTAAGCCGGATCCGCCAATTGGTATTCAGGTACTGATCGACGGTGCACTGCTTCAAACCGACGTTGATCCGGTTATAGAAAACGGACGCACACTATTGCCTCTGCGGGCAATCCTTGAGGCTGTGGAAGCAACGGTTGCCTGGGATGATGCGGATAAATCTGTGACCGCTTGCAAGGGCAGCCATTCGGTAAAACTACAGATTGGGCACTTGGCAGCCTTCTCTGACGATAAGCAAGTTATGTTGGAAGTCCCGCCCAAAATCCTGAACGGGCGGACTATGGTACCGGTACGCTTTGTTGTTGAGTCACTGGGCGCTAAAGTAGACTGGGATGAAGCCAGCCGCAGTGTGCTGATTGCCACCTCGGGACCATCACCCCAATCTATACCGGCAAGTGCAGATACTTCAGGAAGCTTGGCTGATGTAAATTATGGTGGCGGGGTCTACACAGACCAGAAAATAACACCGAATATAGTAATTAGTTTTGACGATTACTATTCTTCGGTGTATGAAAAAGCCTTTCCCATGTTTCAAGCGGCTGGTATAAAAGGAACAATTTATGTTTATATAAATAAAATTTATAGATCTGAAGCAGCAACCTTAAAACAATTGCACGAAATGTATGATGCAGGGTGGGATATTTCCAACCATACCATCAATCATACCAGACTTACCGATGTAACAGACGACCAGATCATTGCTGAAGTAGGTAATTGTTCAGGATATCTTTTTTCTCAGGGTTTCACAAGATCCGCATATCACTTATCCTATCCATTTAGTGCTAGAAGCCAGCATACCATGGATCTTGTAAAAAGTGTCGGCATCAATACGGCACGTTCAACTTATCCAGGAATTCAATACAACCGAAATGGTATATATGATATCCCCGTGATCTTATCCCTGGACAAAAATACCACTATTCATGACGTACATGATGCAGTTGATCAAATAATATCAACGGGTGGAACCGGCTTTATTTGCGGGCACGAAATAAATGATGGTCCAGTTACCAGGGATTATGCGGTCTCAACTGAGGTTTTGCAGGAACTAGTAAATTACATAGTTGCAAAGAGAGTAGAAGTACTCACAGTTAGTGAGTGGCACGCAAAATTCATTAATCCGTAAGCACAAAAGGGGAAGTTACCTGACACTTTATGGCTTCCCCCAACAAACATTCTACCAGCTATCTTGGTGGTAAAAAAATTAGCCATAGATATGAAACGCTGAGACAGCGCACTGATGCTATCAAAATATATGTGATGTTTAGCCGGTTAATTTTTATTGGGCCTTTTCCAGAGCTTGCTCCAAATCTGCCAATAAATCTTCAATTGACTCCAGCCCAACTGACAGCCGTATCAAATCGGCAGTGACCCCGGTGGCGAGACGATCTTCTTCAGAAAGCTGCTGGTGGGTAGTTGAGGCCGGATGAATAACCAAGGACTTGGCGTCACCAATGTTAGCCAACAGTGAAAATAGCTCCAAGGCCTCAATAAAGCGCCTGGCTTGTTCCATTCCTCCTTTAATACCGAAGGTCAACAGGGCGCCAAAGCCATTTTGGTAATACCGCAGGGCTAATTCATGGGACGGGTGCTTGGCCAGCCCGGGATAATTTACCCAGGCCACTTTTGGGTGCTGATCCAAAAACTGCGCTACCCTGATCGCGTTTTGACAGTGCCTTTCCATACGCAGTGGCAATGTTTCCAGCCCCTGGAGCAGTAAAAAGGCATTAAAGGGGCTCAGGCAGGGGCCCAGGTCACGCAATAGCTGAACTCTGGCTTTGGCTATAAAAGCAGCAGGGCCGAAGGCTTCTGTATAGATTACCCCATGATAGGTTTCATCCGGCTCAGTGAATTGCGGAAAATTACCGCTAGTCCAGTCAAAATTCCCACCGTCCACAATGATCCCCCCAATTGAAGTACCATGTCCTCCCAAAAACTTTGTTGCCGAGTGAATCAAAATATCCGCCCCATGCTCCAATGGCCGGCAGAGATAAGGGGTAGGCACGGTATTATCCACGATGAACGGGATACCAGCTGTATGAGCAATAGCGGCTACCGCCTTAAAATCTATTACATCCAGCCTGGGGTTGCCGCTTGACTCGGCGTAAAGTGCTCGGGTCCTGGGCGTGATCGCCCGCCGGAAATTTTCCGGATTGCCGGGCTCAACAAACTTAACATCAATCCCCAGACGCCTTAAGGTAGCATCAAACAGGTTGAAAGTACCGCCATACAGGCTAACTGCAGATATTATTTCATCACCTGCCCCGGCCAGGTTAGCGATTGCAAGAAACGCTGCCGATTGCCCCGAGGCAGTAGCCAGGGCTGCCAGCCCATTCTCCAGGGCAGCTACCCGCTGCTCCAGCACGTCAGTGGTGGGGTTCATCATTCTCGTATATATATTACCGGGCTCTTGTAAAGCAAACAGGCTGGCCGCATGATCTGTGTCCTTAAAAACATATGAGGCTGTTTGGTAGATGGGCACAGCTCTCGCGCCAGTAGCCGGGTCAACCTGCTGCCCGGCGTGAATAGCACGGGTTTCAAAACCTTTCAGTTTAGTTTCCATATTTAGCAACTCCTTAAATAAATATCATTAGATTTCCTATTAGAATCCCTCGGTTATTAGTAGTTGCTCCTCCGAGGCCCTGTAATCAATTATTTTTTCGCCGGCGGGAAACCACGAACAAGACCTCACTGGCTCGGGCGGCATCCACTTCCTTAAAGGGAACAATGCTGCCATCTACCCATGCCAGCCCCTGCTCGATTCGGACCCGGTTGGCGCGGGTCCAGTCCAGGAAGTCTATGGCTGTAAAAAGGTGAATGTTGGGGGTGTCGTACCACTGGTAGGGGAGGTCGGCTGTTACCGGCATCCGGCCGGTCTCTACCAGTGAGCCCACAACCTGATGGTAGCCGAAATTGGGGAAGCTGACCACGCCCGCCCCGCCAACCCGGAGCATTTCCTCAAGAACAAAAAGAGGTTTGTTTACTGCCTGCAGAGTTTTTTCCAATATTACATAGTCATAGAAGTGCTCCGGCAGACCGGTCAGCCCCTCGTCCAAGTCTAAATGCAGGACGGGAACTCCCCTGTCAATTGTTTGCATGACCTGGTCAATATCCTTTTCAATGCCGAGCCCCTGCACCTTTTTATTCTCGATTAGTTTGGTCAGGAGCTCCCCGTCTCCGCAGCCCAAATCTAGCACAGAGGCTCCTTCCGGTATGAGGCAGTAGATCACATCATGATCAAAGCGGTGTACCCTGCTCTTCATTAGGCCACCTTCCTCTCTAAAAACCCGAGCACGAGCCGGGATAGCAGATCTAATTCCAGGAGAAAGGCGTCGTGGCCGGCAGCTGACTGGATGTTGATATAGCTTACAGCTTTCCTGCTCCGTCCTAAGGCCAGCGCCAACTCCTTCGTTTGTTCCGGAGGGTAAAGCCAGTCGGAAGAATATGAAACCAACAGCACCCGGCTTTCAATCCGGCGGCATGCCTGATCCAGGTTACCCTCGCCCCAGTCAGCGGCATTATAGTAGTCCATTGCCCTGGTTATGTATAAGTAGCTGTTGGCGTCAAACCTTTCCACAAAACTATCCCCCTGGTGCTGGAGATAGCCCTCAACTTCAAAATCGGCACCCAGGTGAAAGCCAGGCCTGTTTCCGCTGCTGTACCTGCGGCCAAACTTCCGGTGCATGGAAGTCTCCGAAAGGTACGTAATGTGTCCCAGCATCCGGGCGGCCGCCAGGCCCTGGCGGGGCGCGGTCGTGTTGTAGTAGTTTCCATTCTGAAAATTTGGGTCGGTTCTGATGGCGTGCCGGGCCACAGCGTTAAAAGCCAGCCCCTGGTCGCCCAGGTGGGTGGCAGAGGCAATAACAATCGCCGCTTCAACCCGGTCGGGGTAAGCCAGTGCCCACTCCAGCGCTTGCTGGCCACCCAGTGAACCGCCGACCACAGCACGCAGGCGCTTGATCCCAAGGTAACTGATCAGCCGTTCCTGCAGCCTGACCCAGTCGCCCACGGTTACAACCGGAAAGCTTAAGCCATAGGGACGGCCGGTTTCCGGATTGATACTGGACGGTCCGGTTGTTCCATAGCAGCTTCCTAAAATGTTTGAGCAAATGATAAAGTATTTATTAGAATCAAAAGCCTTGCCCGGACCGATCATCCCGTCCCACCAGCCCGGGCGCTTTTTGAGCCAGGGCCGGTTTAGTGCGTCGGCTCCGGCGCTCCATCCGGCCACGTGGGCATCCCCCGAGAGCGCGTGCAGGACCAGAATGGCATTATCACGTGCTTGATTCAATTTACCGTAGGTCTCGTACTCCACTTCCACCGGAGCAAGCATTTTGCCGCACTCAAGAGACAGCGGGTTATCTTTACTCGCCAGAATTACCCGGTACGGCACTGTCATTCCTACAGATTGAGGAAATTGAAGTCCATCAAAATGCTTGGGGGTCTTTTGTAGTATATTAATCCGATTACTCATATTTGAGTTGCCTCCTATCTGGAAGAATAAACAAAAACAACTTCCTTAATAAAGGTACAAGAGCAGGATTAAATAAGTTAAGCTCAATCTTTGTTCTAAAAAAAAGTAATAAACAAAAACCCCTTCATAAAGAAGAGGGCTTGATTTGCTCCTCTTCTCATCTTTCCGGTTACTCCGGCGGAAATTAGCACCACTCAAGCGTTCAGTTCTTGAAGGTTGCCGAAGGTTCATGGGGTCCTGCCCTCCCCTTCTCTTGATAAGAAGATATATCATTAAAATGATTAACTTAATAAGTATATTAATTTATCTTTGTTCTTTTGTCAATGTATTGGCAGTAATTTTATAGCTCAAGAGGGCAGTCGCCTAAACTTCTCCTGCGGGGGAGGAATACTCCGATGCCGGCACCGGGCTCGGGCTGACAAACCGCAGCATTACCGACCCGCATAACGCTTTAGAGACCAGTCCGACCGGCACAACTTTATTAATATCTAGTTTAAGGTTATTAAACTACTTTCGCTCAAAAAGGATTTAGGGAGATATAGAGGATATAACCAATAAAAGTTGAATTAAGCATATATTAGACTGGAACTGCAGTATGGTAGACTGGAAGAGTAAGTAAACTAATGAAATTTTTCATTTTTTCTGCAGAACAAGAAAAATTGAGCCGCACCTGATTTAAATTCAAAAAATTTAAGTTAACAAATTGTCTTGATTTTACTTATCATTAATAAGGAGGTATTGTGAAATGGAAATTTTTAAAAAGGTCGGAGAAAGCGCCAGATCAATTGGAGAAGGGGCAAAATCACTTGGTAAGAAATCCAGTGATTTAGTGGGAGTGGCAAAGCTTAAATATGAGATCAGTAAACTGGAAAAGGAAATGGAAATCAATTTTTCTGCCATGGGCCGGCTGGTGTATATGCAGTATAACAGCGAGCAGGGCCTTGAAGCAGAGATGGATCAGCTGATTAACAGCACCAGGGCATTGGAGGAGGAAATTGATGCTCTCGAGGCCCAGATTGATCAGTTAAATCCAAAGCAGCTGGTTTGCCCCAATTGTAATACAGAACTCCCTGCAGCTGCTAAATATTGTTTTAAATGCGGAAGCAAAATGGAATAGGGTTACTTAGTTTCCGGGTTTAAGGGGGCTTTCACCGGCTGAAATATATTGTATCTTTAAAAAAAAAGAAAAATAATGTATCATTATGGTATGTTTAATAAAGGGAGGTGAAAACAGACTTCGTTACCATCAATTAGTTAGTAGATACATACACCGAATTCCCTTTGGGAAGCGGGGGAACCAAGAATTGGGGTGAATTGCCTTACAGCAAGGGGCTAACTTTCGGTCCCAACCCGTCAGCTAACCTCGCAGGTGTGGAAAGAGAGGCAGCGTGGGAAAAGTAAAATTATTTTTGGGCACCGTTTTGTTAAGTTTAGCCATGTTTAGTGCACCATTGTCAGCTTCTGCAGATACATTTTACACGGTAAACCCCGGCGACACTCTGTGGGCGATATCACAGTCTTATAACACATCAGTGGAGCAAATTCAAGCGTTAAACAATCTTAATTCATCCTTGATCTTCCCGGGCCAGTCCTTAATTATTGCAAACAATACTGATACAAATCAAAATGTTCCCCCGATCACTCTGGTATCCCGCGGGTCAAGCCGTGCAGGGACGATCCTTGACTACGCAAAATCATTTATTGGAGTTCCATACCGGTATGGTGGAACTACACCCAAGGGTTTTGATTGTTCGGGCTACGTCCAGTATGTTTTTGGAAATTTCGGGATCGATTTACCCCGCACTGCTGTCGAACAATATAATTTTGGGTGGGGAATCAATGCTAAAGATGCAAGGCCAGGCGACATCGTTGCCTTCAGGGCCGGCGGTACAATTTCACATACAGGAATATACCTGGGCGGAAGCAATTTCATTAGTTCAACGTCCAGCAGCGGTGTTATGATCGCCTCTATTAACGGCCCGTACTGGGGAGATCACTTTTTCGGATTCAGCAGGGTTATGCCTTAGAATCCAGCGATTAGCTTATAATTCATCCTACAAAGCGAAGCCAGTAAAAAAGCCTTGAGCAATCAGGGCTTTTTCGCATTGGGGCAGAGACATCAAATAATGTTAAGGAATTGAGCCAGCGATAGTGGAATAAAGGTGTTGGATATTATTGTCTGGCATGTGGATAGTAACTGGATAACTTAGTTGATATATTATTATAAATTATGGAATAATTGGAATAATAAATAGTCCTATATATAGAAGTTTTAGACGGGAGAATCTGTTTTGATCGAATTTATCATTAGAAAACTTGTCAATGATTACCAAAATGTAACTAATCAAAACGTTAGGGAAGCTTATGGTGTTTTGTCTGGAGTACTGGGAATTATTTGCAACCTGTTGTTATTTTTCATAAAGCTATCTATTGGCATAATTATAAACAGCATTGCTGTCATTTCCGATGCTTTTAACAACCTTAGCGACTTAGGGTCATCGGTAATTAACATATTTGGAGCAAAGATAAGCAACCGCCCCCCGGATGAAAATCATCCTTATGGCCATGGGCGATTTGAATATATAGCATCGTTAATCATTTCATTTATTATCTTTGGGGTTGGCTTACAGCTGTTGAAAATTTCCTTCGATAAGATAACCAATCCAGAGCCGGTAACTTATAGCCCCATATTAATTGCCATCCTGTTTATTTCTATTTCCATTAAGCTATGGATGTATTCCTATAATATGTATATCGGCAACACGATCAACTCCAGTATCAACCGGGCCACGGCCTCTGATAGTTTAAACGATATGCTTGCCACCGGCGGGGTGATAGCTGGAACTATATTGGGGCAATTTGTCAGCTTTCCAGTAGACGGGGTATTAGGGCTGATCATATCAATTTTAATTATTTACACCGGGTTTAGCATTGCCAGGGATTCAATAAATTTAATCCTAGGCCCCGCCCCGGATCCTAAATTAGTCCGAAATATCAACTCAATCATGCTGCAGTGTAAGCGAATAGAAGGTACTCACGGTTTATTAGTGCATGAGTATGGCCCTGGAAAAATAATGGCATCAATTCATGCTGATGTTTCTTGTGAAGGAGCAGATCCGATTGATATCAGCACGGAAATTGATGAAATCCAACAAAAAATAGAAGAGAAGCTTGGTATTGATATATTGATTCATGTAGATGTAGTACCGGATGTTCATAGTGGCGGGAAAAAAATGGAGCGCTATTATAAAAAATCAAATCCCTGAGTCAATGCAGGGCTTTATCACAAAATACAACACGGTTATTGTAATAAAACCCGGCCGGCTTAACAATATTCGCTTATCCAGGACCTCCTGAGCGGCGCCAGCAATCAGCTGACTATAGACATTGCCCCGGTGATCCGGGAAGACCGCACTCTTTGGCCGGATGCTTCCGGGAAGACTTCATCTGGTATTAGGAACGATAACTTCCGGCTCAACAGCAATAATATTGTCGGTGGCTTTCCGCGATATCAGCGTATTCAATATATTTGGATACAGTATACTTGATTTGGCTTATAACTCTAGCCCTTGTAAAAGAACAAGAGCTAGAGTACAATCAGAGGTAATAGAATGATGCTTCACTGATGCAGTTAGGACAATGATGTCCTCAAAAGCCGCTATCATAGTGGTTTGAGGATGTCATTATTTTTTTATAGAGCTATGCTTTTATAAAAGAAAAACAATAAGGAGGTGTCAATATAATCAAGATAATCAAGCATTTGCCAGCCTTAAATATAGCTGGTGAATAGATATCTACCCCTTACCGGTGCCGGCAAGAACAACAAGGAGGTTGTTTTTATGAAAAAAATTGAAGCAATTATTCGTCCGGAAAAACTGGAAGAAGTTAAAGAAGCCTTAAGCGCGTATAATGTCAACGGAATGACTGTCAGTCATGTAGTTGGTTGCGGCCTGCAAAAAGGTAGGGTCGGGGTATATCGTGGCAACGAATACAGCATTAATTTATTACCAAAAATTAAGCTCGAAATTGTCATTGGCGATTTGCAGGTCGACATAGTTACAGAAATCATAAAAAAGGCAGCACAAACCGGATCAATCGGTGACGGTAAAATTTTTATTCTTCCAGTCGAAAATGCCATCCGTATCCGCACTGGTGAATCAGGGGACAACGCGCTATGATGTATAATTTTCAAGGAGAGCTTATCTATGATGGATTATGATGATTTTAAAGAAATCGAAAGGCTTTTAGATAAAAGCTGTGACAACTGTCTGCTTACGCGCAAGCATTGTATCAGTTGCCGCATCGATAAAATAAGAAGTTTTCTAGGTGAATTCAGCGAACGCGGGTCCTACGAGATTGCATTGATTAAGGTTGACGATTTAAGAACTTTAATTAACCTGGCTAAGAAAACACCGGCAGACGCCATAGCACACGAAGTCGTGGAAAAATGGCATCACACAATTGAGGAAATTACTAAAAAAAATTAGTACTGCGAGTTAATGCATTAATCGATAAAAATATTAACATGGTTGTTAGACAGGGCGAAGACGCTCTTATTGACCGGCTCAAGCTGATTGAACCGGTCTAATAAGGCGTTTTTTTTGTGAATAAAGGAGGTTAACTGATGAGTGAATTAAATTTACAAGACCTGGCATCAGGTGTGGATACCGTGTGGGTATTGCTGTGTGCTGCTCTGGTCTTTTTTATGGAAGGCGGCTTCGCCTTCCTGGAAGCCGGCTTTATCCGCGCCAAGAACTCGATGAACATCGTCATGAAGGTCTTCACAGACAGCACAGTCGGCATGCTCAGCTACTGGGCAGTAGGCTTCGGGGTAATGTACGGACTGGACCAGGCCGGCTTGTTTGGAACAACTGGCTTTTTCATCGATGGCGACTTAAACCACATTCAGCTAAGGATACCAATTTATGCTTACTGGCTCTTCCAGGCTGCCTTTGCCATGGCGATGGCCTCTATTGTTTCCGGTGCGGTAGCCGAGCGGATGAAGTTTGGACCTTACATTATTTATACGGTACTCGCAGCCGCGATTATTTACCCCGTGGCCGGCCACTGGATCTGGGGAGTTGACGGTTGGCTGGGAAAACTCGGGATGCTTGACTTTGCCGGGTCTGCAGCCGTGCACGCCGTTGGTGGCTGGAGCGCGCTTGCTGCCGTTCTGGTGCTGGGCCCGCGAACTGGCAAGTACAACCAGGATGGTACTCTAAACGTTCTGCCGGCACACAACTTGCACCTGGCCTTTCTTGGCACCTTCATTTTGTGGTTTGGCTGGTTTGGTTTTAACCCGGGCAGTTCCCTTTCCGGGTTGGATATGAATATTGCCCGGATTGCCCTGACCACAAACTTGGCTGCGGCTGCGGGCGGCACGGCAGGAACCCTGTTTACAATGTTCAAGTATGGAAAAGCGGATCCCAGTATGGCTATGAACGGAGCACTGGCCGGTCTAGCGGCGATCACCGCAGGCACAGCCTTTGTACATCCAGCCGGGGCGGTGGTTATTGGTGGAGTAGCCGGCATCCTGGTAGTCCTGGCCGTAGGCTTCTTTGACCGGCTCAAGGCAGATGACCCGGTTGGCGCTATCGCAGTGCACGGGGTGGGAGGCACCTGGGGCGTCCTGGCAGTGGGGTTGTTTGCCCAGAAGGGCGGCTTGTTTTATGGGGGCGGCGCCGAACTCCTGGCTGTGCAGGCGCTGGGTGTGCTTTCAGTATCAACCTGGGCTTTTGGAATAACATATCTGGTATTTACCGCTTTAAAGAAAACTGTCGGCGTTCGGGTATCTGAACAAGTGGAATATGAAGGTATGGATTTAAATGAGCACGGCATCACCGCCTATACTGGATTGGTGGCAACCCCATTATATGACATTGAAGAAAACCCAGCTCACTCCTACGCAAGTATGCATCCGCAGGGAGCAATGAATATGGCTTCATTGCCCGGCTCCGGCAGGAATTAACCTACTTCAGATCTCCTCAACTAGAGAGAGTGGTACTTGTCGTGTGTATAATTGTGGTGGGATAACCCAGCTACCTGATAAAAAATGAAAGCGACGTGTAGAAATTCCGCACGTCGCTTTCATTTTTGGCAGCATAACTAGAAAAACAGAACAGGCCTACCCTGCATATTAAATCATCTGAAGTTTTCTCTTAATAAAAGTTTTCAAAACTTAGCGCCTCTTGTGCTTACCATGAGGCATATTTTTCGGACACCGTCTCCTTTCGGTTTCGCCGGTAATGCTCGGATCCGGATTGATAGACAGAGACAGATAACTGAGGTAAAATTTACTCAACATAAGTTGCCCTTTATGTTGATACCGGAAACAATACATTGTGACAAAGTTTATCATTTATTAAAAAAGAAAGAGAGTAGAATTGATGAGTAAATTTTGGAGTAAAGTGATCAGGGGGCTTGCCCCCTATGTTCCTGGCGAACAGCCGAAAGATCGAAAATATGTCAAACTCAATACAAACGAAAACCCGTACCCACCCTCGCCGGCCGTACTGGAGGTGATTCGCGAGCACACCGGCCAGGACCTGAGGCTTTACCCTGACCCAAACGGTGATATTCTTAAGACTGCGGTTGCCAGTTGCTACCAGGTGGATAAAAACAACGTTTTTGTCGGCAACGGCTCTGATGAGGTCCTGGCCTTTACCTTCATAGCCTTTTTCAAGCAGGAAAAACCGATCCTTTACCCGGACATTACCTATAGCTTCTATCCTGTTTATAGTAAATTATTTGAGATTGAGGCCTTGACTATTCCTTTAACTACTGATTTCCAGATTAACCTGGATGATTACCCGGCAGAGAACGGCGGGGTCATTTTCCCCAACCCTAACGCGCCAACCGGACGCTTATTAAACCTGGAGCAGATTGAGTCTCTGCTGAAGCGGAATACCGCCTCGGTGGTGGTTGTGGATGAAGCCTATGTTGATTTTGGCGGTGTAAGCTGCATCCCCCTGGTTGAAAATTATCCCAACCTGCTGGTATGCCAAACCTTGTCCAAAGCCAGGTCCCTGGCCGGAATGCGGATCGGTTATGCGATCGGTGCACCAGAATTGATCGACGGGCTGGAGCGGGCCAAGAATTGCTTTAACTCCTACACACTTAGCCGGCTGGCGCAGGTAGCAGGTACTGCGGCAATGAACGACCGGCTTTATTTTGAAACTACCTGCCAGGCGATTATAGCCACCAGGGAATGGGTTGTCCGTGAGCTGGAGCAGCTCGATTTTGAGGTGGTGCCGTCGGCAGCCAATTTTGTTTTTATCCGGCACTATAACCGCAAGGCCGGGGAGCTCTTTTGCGAATTGCGGCAAAGAGGGGTCCTGGTCCGCTATTTTAACCTGCCGCGTATCGATAACCACTTGCGGGTGACCATCGGCACCGATGATGAAATGAAGGAATTGATCAAGCAGCTGAAGGCCATATTGTCCGGGGGGTGATGTTTTACAGCTCCCAGACAATGTCCTTTGACGAAAAAATGAGGCACGTGCGTAATTTCCACACGTGCTAACAGTAGCATTATAAAGCCAGGACATTGATTTTCCTGGTTTTTTGTCTTAGATTAAAGCATATGATCAAGCTACGTGCTTGAGTTTCGGTAATTTGGTGAGCTGTAGATAAGCCAGGGAGGTGCGCCGGGTATAAGGGTCATCTCACTAGTTACACCTGTATAACGGTGCTTATGCCTGTCCTCACCCTTCTCTGCCAACTTATTACTCCCTGAGAACTCCTGTGAACGCCTTTGGACAGTGCCATTCTGTGAACTGTTGCCGCCGCAACTCAACTTGTCAAGAGAGGACCATGCGGTATCTGTCATTGATTACCTCCTAGGTTTTTTGGTAATGTATTCTTCGAGAGATCGAAATATTCAAGGTAAAAGGAGGTAATGAGGGGGTTTTATTAATAGAAAACACAAGTGGTGACTTCTCCTTTAGCAAGGGATATGGTGGCAAGAGATTAGATTCACCTCTGCTTATGGCGAGCATCACAAAGCTGTTTACCACCACCTGCATTTTGATTTTATTTGAGCAGGGAAAGTTGTCACTTGACGAAAAGGTCACAAGTTATTTTGATAATTCTTTATTAAGTGGAGTTCATGTCTATGGTGGAAAGGAATACTCGTTTGAATTACTTTTCTTGTCAAAACCGTATTGGGATTTTGTATAAACAGGCATAAAAGCCGGTATTCAGCGGTAGTAAGCTCGATCTCTATGTTGTCTTTAAACACGCAGCTTTCCGGCAGCTTGATGGTTTTCCATTTGATTGCAACATGGCCGGTATAGTATCTGATATTTTGGCACGGCGCAACAGGGCATTGATCCTTGCTATCAGTTCGTTTAATTTAAAGGGCTTGGTAATATAGTCATCACCGCCAATATCAAAACCCATGACTACATTGACTTCTTCATCTGAAGCGGTCAAAAAGATGATTGGCACAGCTGAAGATTACCATACCTTTTTACATATTTCAAATCCGCTTCCATCGGGCAAAGTCAAATCCAGAATCAGCAAATCAAACTCTTGCTCACGAATAATTGCTAGGGCTTCCTGCATCGTTCCAGCGATATCAACATGGAAATCGTTCTTTTGAAGCGTAAACTTAAGCCCTGATTTTACTATATTCCATAGTTAGGTAATCTATCATTCAAACATTTTAAAATTCGCCTGTTATTTGATATCTCATCTAAATCTATTTCCGCTACTATTACTTGTTCAGTATCGTTATCAGTACTGCCACATACTGGTTCTCCTAGTGGGTTGTATAAAGTGGTATTGCCTCCAAGCTCAATTTGATTATCAATGCCGGTTCTATTTACTACAAAAACAAACAATTGGTTTTCTATTGCCCGGCTAGCGGCAACCGTTCTGAATTGCAACATTCTCTTCTTAGGCCAGGCAGAGATTGCAACAAGCAAATCTGCCCCATTAAGCATTAGTTTTCTAGATAATTCAGGAAACCTTAAATCGTAGCAGATCATCATGCCAATTTTACATATACCTAGATCATAAACAGTAAAGTCCGGTCCGCCTCTCAGGAAAAAGTCAGGTTCGTACAGCTCCTCCATTGAAAACAGGTGCATTTTATTATAAACTCCCATTATATCTCCATGAACATCAAATAATATCGAGCTATTAAACACACCCTTATCCGTTTTGATCGGTATACCGGCAAGGATATATGTTTTTGCTTCTCTTGCTTTCACACGTAGCCGGTCAATAAATTCGTTTGTTAGCGGCAATGCCTTATTTTTTATATATTCCAGGTCATATCCAGTTAGAAATGTCTCAGGAAGGCATATTAGTTTTGCCCCACTTAAAACGGCTTGATCAATCATTTTAAAAGCCTTCATTAGATTGCGTTCTTCCTCACCGACAACACAATTCATTTGTATGCCTGCAATTTTGATTCCTGGCATTATGTACACCTCTATAATTGCAATACGACTATCATAAAGCTTACAGAATAACTCGGAATTACTCAGGATGCTTTTTCATATAGAACCTAACAAAAATAATTTTAAAGCTAATTTAACAGGTCTGATTAAAGAGTTTGCATAATAGAGCTTAAGCGAGATCCAGACCAGTTGTCGTTATCGCTTTGCCCAGACAGGATAAGGCCTGCCCGTTATGAGAAGTGCTGAACACTTTAGTTTCCGGTTTAATAATATGGAATTAAAAGGAGTTGAGCGCTATGCCAAACAAGGAAGTCAGGGCAATCATAACTGAAAATAAAATCCAAAACGCCTGTACTGATGTGAGCTACCCGCAGCTCAGCGGCTTGCCGGATGAAGTTATTCAAAATCAACTCAACGAATTAATCAAAGACCGGGTGCTCGGTTTAATTCCCAAAGAAGGCTGCGATGTCTATCAGGTTATTAAAGGAACCTACAGTGTTGAGTTAAACCAAAAAGGTATTCTCAGTTTAAAATTTAATGTATACACTTACCGTTGGCATGCCGCCAATGGTTTAGATGTGCAAAAATCCATCACAGTTAATTTAGAAACAGGCCGGGTCTACCAGCTTTATGATCTGTTTAAGCGGGACAGCGATTACCGGTCAGTACTAACAAAACTGGTCAAAGAGCAAATCAGTGAGAGGGACATCCCGCTAATCGAGGAATTTAAAACGATCAGCGACAATGAAGATTTTTACTTGACTAACGATTCCCTGGTGATCTACTTCCAGGAGATAGAATATACACCCCATTACATTGGGATCCCCGAATTTCCTATCTCTTATAGCCAGATCAGAAATTTAGTCAGGCCGGAAGGACCGATTAGCTGGTTCATCAAGGGTAAATAAATAGCATCCGACGTGGGGAATTCCCCACGTCGCTACCTGTTAGGGAAATTCCCCATGTTAAAATTGTTTGTAAAACAAGTTTGTAATTAACATAGTTTGATACAAAAGGCCTTGGACATACCGATCTCGCGCAAACCGGCGTTGTTCGTTAGGCCTTGTTGGCCAGTGTTTTAACGATGTCTGCCCGGCTAATAATGCCGATAATTTTTTTATCTTCTACCACAGGCAATCTATTAATATCATGCTCGACCATCAACGCAGCCACCTGTCTAATATCAGTGTCTGCGTTGACCGTAATTACCTCGGTGGTCATAATCTCCTGGGCCTTTGTTGCGGCAAGTTTTTTAAAGTCCTCCCGGTATTGCTCAATGCCGTTTATATAAATAAATGCTCCTAAAATGTTTAGGAAACCCGGGGTTCTGGGGTTTGTCTCCTGATGCAGCAGGTCTTCTTCGGTAACAATACCGACCAAATCTCCGTCTTGATTTACCACAGGCGCACCGGAGATGTTATTATGCACTAAGATTTCCGCAATTTCTTCGATAGTGGCGCTCTCTTGTACGGTAATTACTTTACTATTCATTATTTCCTTAGCTAACATATCGATCACCTCATTTTATTTAATAGAAATTGTTACCTGCTCATGCTCATGTTTTATTCAGAATAATGTGTATAAGTTTATAGGTAAAAGTATATCATGTAAAAAAAAGGCTGTAAAATTCATTAATAAAAAATAATATACTGCCGGATTTAGCGGAGCAATTTCATTGTCCGGCAGTTGAACAATAGCTGCAAGGACAAACCAAATGCTATTCTCTCTATGGTAGTCCGGAACACCTCCTCTTCAATTAGACAATTCTTGACCTGATCGGATATGTCTGATAGGATGATCAGAAGAAGCCGGTAATATCTGGCGCCAAGCGTCATTTTTTGACCTAGGAATGGCCAAGGCCTCCCGCAGCCACGGGAGGCCTTGATTTTAAGGGGTTAGCTTTTTAGTGTCACGGGTTGTCATAGCGTTGTCGAGGGTAAATTCCTGGAGGCATCGAGTGGTGAAATTCCTCATCGGTTTATCAGCAGGTATATTCAGCGGGCTCGTAGGTATTGGTGGTGGTGTGCTGTTAATTCCATTTATGACTGGAATTCTAAAAATGCAGCAGCATCAAGCAGGTGGTACCAGCCTGGTGGTGATCATCTGCACCGGGATTGTCGGAGCGGTCACCTATGCCTGGAGAGGTTCGGTGGATTTGGGCGCCTCCGTTTTATTGGCCTCAGCAGCTATCCTTACGGCCAGGGCGGGAGTTTACTATGCCCACACGCTTCCGGCCTGGAAACTCAAGAGATACTTTGGCGCGTTTATGCTATTGGTCACTGTGTTGCTGTTTATGAAACCCTATCTGTTTCAAATTTCCAGCTTGGCTTACGGGTGGATAAAAATATTTGCTCTGTTATCAACCGGTGCTATTGCCGGCTTTCTTTCCGGGATGCTGGGGATTGGCGGTGGGGTGATCATGGTGCCGGCAATGGCGCTGTTAACCGGTTTGACCCAGCAAACCGCCCAGGGCAGTTCTCTGCTGGCTTTTGTGCCCATCGGCTTGACCGGCGCGCTTGCTCATTGGCGCCTGGGAAACATCAATACGGCCATATTGCCTGCTCTAATCGCTGGTGCTCTGATCGGGTCGTATCTTGGCGCTTCCTTGGCCAACTACCTTGCCGAGTCAGCTCTTCGTGTTATATTTTCTGCCGTATTGCTCTGGACCGGGGTGAAATATTTAAGAGCGCCGGCCGATAAGGCTGGATATGAAGAAGAAAAACATACTATTGTTCTTGCTAAGCTGGATAATGAAAGAAATAATTAGCACTGTTTAGGTACTTGGGCTAATCTTTTACGAGGTAGCTGATTATAAAGCTGAAAATGGAAAGTATCAGGGCGACAATAATCGCAATGCCAAAGCCGGTAACATCAAAGCCTTTGATCATGGAGCTGGTCAGCCATAGCATCAGCCCGTTGACTACCAGTGTAAACAGTCCCAGGGTGATGATGTTGATGGGCAGGGTCAAGATTAAGATTACCGGTCGGATAATGGCGTTTATAATGCCTAAAATGATCGAGCCGAATATTGCGCCCGCGATAGTTACCTCGAAGCCGTTAATAATATACGCGGTGAAAATTATCGCAACAACATTTAAAGCCCACCTTATTAGCCATCCCGTCAATTTATTCACCCCCTTCTTTCTTTTTGGGCAGCAGACCGCTAAATTATTAATATTATACTCTGGCCTAAAGCACATGTGAACCATAGATTGCGCGGGATCAGGAGAAAATAGTCCTGGCTGCGACCCATGTATTCTGCCGCGGCATATTTCAGTAATATAATTGACATGACAAAGTTATATTTATCTGTATACCCTAAAACGGAATTGCTTAACGCTTGCTGCAACTTTGTGTTTGACCTGTTAACCTGGCGGGGAGGGATTAATTATGCAGCTTCGGTTCAACGTCATCTGGCTGATCTTAATTGTCGCGGTGGGTATGTTTAGTTTGCTTTACCTCTGGTTTAGCCTTTTCCCGGGGCGGGTGGGACCCGGGATCGGAAATTATTTTAGTGCCGAGCAAATAAACCAGGGCCGGCAATACAATAATGTGCTGCGACTAGCTTATCTCACCAATTTTTTGGTGCAGGTATTATTCTTATTGTGGCTGGTATTTAGCGGCCGGGCTGAGGCCTTTTCCCACCGGATGCAACAGGTTGCCGGCAGCTATAGCGGGGGTATCCTGCTGTTTTTCCTGACCCTTTGGCTATTATTAAAGCTTCTAGACCTGCCTTTTACACTCTTTAGCAGCTACTATTGGCAGCACCAGTGGGGTTTTTCAACACAGAGCCTGGGTGCCTGGTGGCTGGACTATATTAAGGGTTCCGGTTTGGAACTGGTCCTGTCCGCAATGGGGGTGGGCTTGCTTTTCTGGGTGATCAACCGCCTGCCCAACGCCTGGTGGCTTGCCGGTGCCGGCTTCGTCTCCCTCTGGATTGTGTTCCAGACCTTTCTCTGGCCGGTAGTGGTGTCACCTATGTTTAACCGCTTTACCCCGGTGGAAGACCCGACCGTAAACAGCATGGTCCATAAGTTATCGGAACAGGCGGGTCTGCCGGTAGATCAAGCCTTTGTGATGGATGCCAGCCGGCGCACAACTAAAGCCAACGCCTATTTTACCGGACTGGGCCAAACCAAACGCATCGTGCTTTACGACACCCTCTTAGCCGATTACCCGCCTGAGCAGGTAGAGGCTGTAGTCGCCCATGAAATGGCTCACTGGCGTTTGGGGCACATCACCCGCGGGCTGCTCCTGGGTATACTGGGCTCCTTTGTTGCCTGGGGGCTGCTGTTTGTGGTGTTACGAACAACTTTACCGGTGTCCGGCCGCGCGCAGCCATATGCCTGGGCGGTGATCCTGCTGTTTTTTATGCTCGCCTCCTTTTTTTCCGGCCCCTTGCAGAACTATTTTTCCCGGAGCATGGAGCTGGAGGCCGACCGTTCTGCGGTAATATTAACCGGGAATGTTCCGGCGGCAGTCCGACTGCAGGTAGACCTGGCCGCTAAAAACGTGTCGGATGTGGCCCCGGCCCCTTTTATCCAGTGGTTTAGCTACAGCCACCCACCTGCCTTAAAGAGAATTGAAATATTGCAGCAGGCTTTGCATTGATCGTTGCAAGCTACCTTATTTTAGTCCCAAGTATGATAATATATTGAAAGGAGGAATAGTTTTGAATGACCTGGTAACTATCGCGACATTTCTTAATGTCACCGAGGCCAATATTGTCAAAGGACTGTTGGAAAGCGAGGGGATTCAAGTATTCATCTATGATGAACAGGCTGCGATAAATTTTGTTAATTATATTGGTGGTGTAAGATTGGTAGTTAAAAAATCGGATGTGGAAAGAGCCAGAGAGATTATCCAATCAAAGCCCAATGCCTGAGCAAAGCCAGGAGATATCATATTTCCTGGCTTATTTTTTACGGTGAGGAAATCTTTTATAAAAAAAAACCTGGCAAATTGCCCTTATTAGCATAGATGATGGTGTATTTACCTCCTAAGTGGGATTGTTCAAACAGTTTCTGAGCATCATTGATATGAAGATGGTTATGGCGGCTATACCAGGATTGCTGCTGCTAAAGGTATGAATCAACCTGGCTTTCAATAACAGCCATTTCCTGTTCAGTCAACTCGCGCCCGATAAAAGTTTCCAGCGCTTTGATGGAGGCGCCGATGGCTATACGCCTGATGTCGGTTTCCTCCTGCTTCAGCGTGGTTTTCGGGGTGGCGGCGGCAAACCTTGCTGATGGCAGGCCGGGGCTCATGCTGCATACCATTTCATCAAGTGCTGCTTCCATTTCCTTTAAGGGTTCGTTATATTCCTGATAGCCTTGCTGAGTGTCCTCAGTTTCATTCGCTGGAGACGGAACTTGGTTCAATTTTTTTTCCTGTCTTTTCTTTTTTAATTCTTCTTTTTTGGCAAAATGCTTTGCATGTTCCTTTGCGATGATTTCCTCAACTTCCATCAGCTCAGCCCGATGCGAATCAAGGAAAATTGACTGTTCCGGGGCATATTTTTGATAAGCCTCGATCAAATCATGTTGATTTGCAATTAGAGCCTGCAAAGCTGGAAAAACTTTAATTGATATCCTCGATAGCTCTTTGTCGTACTCAAAGCCGGAGGCTGTCAAGGTGAACTCCTTATCCTTTTTCTTGGTCAACTATAAACACCCCTTCGATTTATCGTATTGAAAATTGACTAATCAATCCTGTCTATTTTAGTACATGAAGCTGGGAAATTAAAGAGCTTCAGTTATTTTTACCTATTTAATTGTTCAGAGCAAACATCAGGAGATGGCTTCAGATCAGAGTACACTTTCTTTGATAACCTGCAGGTAAAATTAAGGAAATGTCGAATTAAGGAAATGTCGAATTAAGGAAATGTCGAATTAAGACAAAATATTTGGATATTACCGGAAAGGTGGTTGAGCATGCCCTGTGTTGTAATCATGGCCGGTGGACGGGGGGAAAGGTTCTGGCCGCGCAGCAGAATGGCCCTGCCCAAGCAGTTCTTAAATTTAGTTGGGGATAAGACCATGTTGCAGCTTACCGTTGAACGGGTTGAACGACTGGTTGATCCTACGGATATTTATATTGTAGCAGGACAAGAATTCAAAGATATTATCCTTAAGCAGCTTCCTAATTTGCCGGAAGGCAATGTAATAATTGAGCCTTTTGGTCGTGATACGGCGGCAGCTATCGGTTTAGCAACCATGGTTATCCGCCACAAGGACCCCATGGACGTGATGATTGTGCTGCCAGCCGATCATTATATTAACGACGTGCGGCATTTTCAGGAAATCCTGCGGGCTGCTGTGCTGACAGCCGTTAAAGGCAACGAAATTGTAACGCTGGGCATAAGCCCGCACCGGCCAGAGACTGGCTATGGCTACATTTGCCAGGGGGAAGTTTTTGATACCGTGGTTGGTATTCCAGTTTACCGGGTTGAGCGTTTCTTGGAAAAGCCAACTTATGAGAAGGCCCTAAAATTCCTGGATCATGGCGATTATCTGTGGAACAGCGGTATGTTTATCTGGCGAGTGGATCAAATCTGGAAACAAATTGAAATATATGCACCCCTTTTGGCTGAGGGTCTGAAAAGAATAGAGAAATGTTTTGGTACGAATGAATATCCCGTTGTACTTGAAGAAGTCTATAATGGACTGCCCAAGATTTCAGTAGATTATGGTATCCTGGAGAAGGTTGATAATGTCCTGGTCATCCGCGGGGATTTTGGCTGGGATGATATCGGCTCCTGGACGGCTTTGGAAAGGTATTGCGAGAAGGACAATTGCGGTAATATATTGGAAGGTAAGGGTGTTTTCCTGGACACGAACAATTCCTACGTCTACTCCCCTAATAGAACTGTAGCTCTGATCGGGGTCGAGGACTTGATTGTCGTTAACGACAATGACTGTCTGCTGGTGTGTCATAAGGATAAGGCGCAGGAGATCAAAAAAGCGGTGCAAATACTGAGAGAACAAGGGTATGAGGATGTGCTTTGATGTCAATAAACCAGATCTAGATGGCTTATGCCGATATCAAGTCTTTCAACTGGTGGAATCCGCCATGTCATTACAGTTTTTGGCACGTGGTCAATTTGCCCACGTCACTACAGTTTTTGGAAGACGAAGGTGAAATTCACCAACAGATGAGTTAATGTTAACAGTAAAAGTAGAGCGTGATGTACCCCGCTCTACTTTTTATTTAGAGAATGAAAGATTGTCTTGACGCTGGAGGCAGCTACGCTGAAAAAGCCCTTATGGGCAACTAGTATTCCTTCCAGTGCCTTCAGCAACGTGTCGATCTGCTCCCGGGTTACCATTAAGGGCGGCTCCAGACGAATGACGTTAGGGTTGTTCAAGGTGTAGGCGGTGATGATCCGGTGTTTGTTGAGCAGTTCTCCGGCGACCATGCTGCCCAGGTACTCTTCTGAAATTTTATTAACCAGCCCCAGATTTACTTTTAAGACCTTGCCTTCGGGCTGGCTGAATTCAATCCCGGTCATCAGGCCGAGACCCCTGATGTCCTTAACCAAAGGATATTTTTCTTTAAGCCGCCGCAGACCGGCCAGCAGGTAACTGCCGCTTTCCCGTGCCCGCTCGGGCAGGTTTTCTTCGTAAAGCACCTCGAGGGTGGCGATTGCCGCCGCGGCCGCCAGGGTATTGCCCCCGAAGGTGGAGGTGTGGAGCGCAGCTTTATCCATGCTGCCGTAGGCTCTTTTCCAGATTTCGTCAGTGGTGATGTAGACCCCGATCGGCATCACACCGCCCCCCAGGGATTTGGCCAGGCACAAAATATCGGGGGTGACCCCGAAGTGCTGGCAGGCAAACATTTCCCCGGTGCGACCCAGCCCGGTCTGGACTTCATCGACTATCAGCAGTGTACCGTATTTTGTACATATTTGCTTTGCTCCCGCCAGGTAGTCCTCCGGGGGCAGGATGATCCCGCCCTCGCCCTGAACCGGCTCAACGATGAAGGCGGCGGCCTCGCTGCCTTTTAATTGTTTTTCCAGGGCGTCCAGGTCGCCGAAGGGTACCGCCGCAAGGCCCGGTAGTAAAGGCAGAAATGCTTTCTGGTATTTTTCCCGGCCGGTCACTGACAGGGCGCCCAGAGTTTTACCGTGAAAAGAGTTGTTGCAGTAAACCAGGCCTTTGCGCCCGGTGGCCGCCCGCGCCAGCTTCAGCGCTCCTTCAACCGCCTCTGCGCCGCTGTTGCCGAAGAAGGATCGCTGCAGTTTACCTGGGGTGATAGCGGCCAAATTTTTGGCTAGGGCGCCCGACATGGTGGCCAGTGAGGCCTGCAGCAGGTTGGGCATCTCTTTAACCTGCTCCAGCGCCGCCAGCACCCGGGGGTGGTTGTGCCCCAGGTTCAGGGCGCCGTAAGCACCCAGAAAGTCCAGGTACCGGTTGCCCTCGCTGTCCCAGACCTCTATCCCAGCCGCCCCGGTGAACTGCTTGTCAAAGTTTAAAAGCCCGATCATCATCGCTAAACTGGCGTTAATGTAGGTCTTATGATTATTAATCACTTGCTCCCGGCTCTGCCTGATGGCCTCGTCCAAGGAGATAAAACCCGAGGGCATGTGGTTGGAATTTATCCTGATGTTATTTTCCGCTTTCAGATTATTCACCCCATTATAAAAAATAATGATGATCGATTAACAAAACAGAACAACAGCAAGCCCGTGGGTTAATGCAAAAACTACCTCATAATTTTTTACTCACCCAAGAATTTTCTCTAAGGTTCTATCTAATAAATTCATTATACAGCAATTCTTGGTGCTTGACCAATACAGGAGCATCCCGGCACTTTATGGTTTTAAGGGGGTGTCATGGGCCATGGGCCTTCCACAACACACAGGTAATTACAAAAAAATCGATCATCTCCTTGACACAGCCGTTTAATTCCTATAGAATCTTTCTGTAAAGCTACATGCCTTGATAGTGTTTCTTAAACTATTATAGAAATTATTCTACAGGATCGAGCAGGTGGAAGCTGTGTTAGAAAAAATTGCCTGGATGAACTTGCTGAATGATTTTTACGGGCAGCTGTTAACGGAACGCCAAAGAAATTTTATGGAGCTTTACTACGGGCAGAACCTTTCCTTAGGGGAGATTGCTGAGGAGTTCGCTGTAACCCGCCAGGCCGTGCATGATGCCTTGAAGCGGGCGGAACAGTCGCTGGAGGAATATGAGCATAAGTTAGGGCTTGTAGCCAAGTTCAAGAAAGAAAGAGAAAAACTGGTGGAAGCTAGCTCCCTGCTTGATGAATATACAGCCGCAGCCGAAGACTGCAAGGTGCGGCGGGCCAGAGAAATATTAACTGAAATAATTGAGTTGACGTCATCCCCGGAATAGTTGCAAAAGTAACTGAGTAATCTATTGTTTGTGCCGGTCAGGTTTGAAGGAGGTATGCCGGTGTTTGCCAATTTGGCTGAGAGATTGCAGGATACCTTTAAAAAGCTGAGGGGGAAGGGCCGCCTCACCGAGTCCGATGTCAATGAAGCGCTGCGGGAAGTGCGGATTGCACTGCTCGAGGCTGATGTCAACTTTAAAGTAGTCAAAGATTTTATCGCCCGGATCAAAGAACGGGCGATTGGCCAGGAATTGCTGGCCAGCCTTAACCCGGCCCAGCACGTGATCAAAATTGTGCATGACGAGCTGACTGCTTTAATGGGCGGTGCCAACAGCAAGATCAATATTGCGCCAAAGCCGCCTACTGTAGTGCTGATGGTTGGTTTAAACGGAGCAGGTAAGACCACTACCGCCGCCAAGCTGGCCGCTTTGCTGCGCAAGCAGGGCAAGCGCCCCCTGCTGGTGGCTGCTGACGTCTACCGGCCTGCTGCCATTAAACAGCTGCAGGTTTTGGGAAACCAGTTGAATATCCCTGTCTTTACCATCGGGGATAAGCAGGACCCGGTCGCCATCGGCCAGGCTGCCGTGAAAAATGCAGTAACCGGCGGACATGACCTGGTGATCATCGACACAGCCGGCCGCCAGGAAGTTAATGAAGAGCTGATGAGTGAACTGGAAGCCATGAACCGGGTGATCAAACCCGATGAAGTGCTTCTGGTCATTGACGCCATGACCGGTCAAATAGCGGTGAACGTGGCTGAGGAATTTAACAAGCGCCTGGACATTGACGGCGTAGTGCTGACAAAATTGGACGGGGACACCAGGGGCGGCGCGGCACTTTCCGTGCGGGCAGTCACCGGTAAGCCGATTAAATTTGCCGGTGTCGGTGAAAAACTGGACACCTTGGAGCCTTTCCACCCGGACCGGATGTCTGAGCGCATCCTGGGGATGGGTGATATGCTCACCTTAATTGAAAAGGCCCAGGAAAACTTTGACGCTGATCAGATGGCAAAAATGCAGAAAAAAATCCGGAGTGCGGATTTTACGCTGGAGGATTTTCTGGACCAGCTGATGCAGGTTAAAAAAATGGGTCCCCTGGAACAGGTCCTGGGGATGATCCCCGGCCTGGGAGGCGCGAAAAAAATCAAGGACCTGCAAGTGGATGAGAAAGAACTTGTTTTCATCGAAGCGATCATTCAATCCATGACACCGCAAGAGCGGCAGGATCCTGATAAGGTGCTCAGCGGCAGCAGAAAGAGAAGAATCGCCAAAGGGAGCGGTACCTCAGTGCAGGAAGTAAACCGTCTCTTAAAACAGTTCGATCAGACCAAAAAAATGATGAAACAGATAATGAATATGGAAAAATCCTTGAAGAAGGGCGGTAAAATGCCCAAGCTGCCTTTCTTTTAGAATTATAGAGAACAATTCAGGGAGGTGAAATTTACGTGGTCAAAATTCGCTTAAAGAGGATGGGCGCCAAAAAGAAGCCGTTTTACCGCATCGTGGTGGCTGATTCCCGCTCACCTAGAGATGGCCGTTTTATTGAGGAGATCGGCATTTATGATCCGCTGAAAAATCCGGCTGTGATCAGCATTAACGAGGAAAGGGCGCTGGAGTGGCTGAAGAAAGGAGTACAACTTTCTGATACGGCCAGAGCATTATTTAACAAGGCCGGTGTATTGAAAAGCACGCCGGTAGAGGGTCAATAGATTAGGGAGGCTGCTATTTTTATGAAAGAACTGGTAGAAATCCTGGCCAAAGCCCTCGTTGACCAGCCTGATCAAGTTACCGTAGAGCTTGTTGAAAAGGAAAAGACTATTGTTTTGGAACTTAAAGTAGCCCCAGAGGATATGGGAAAAGTCATCGGCAAGCAGGGCCGTATTGCCAGGGCTATCCGAACGGTAGTCAAGGCAGCGGCTACCAGGCAAAAAAAGAAAGTGTTGGTTGAGATTATTTAATAGCGGCTACTGGCGGGAGGTTTTCCAGGATGGAAAAATTGACCCTGATCAGACCGGTGCTAGTCAAGGTGATCGTTACCGACGATTATAAAAAAGTCGCAGTTGCTGAGTTGCAAGGCGCGATCCACCGGATTGACGTTGATCTGCAGCGGCTTGACTTTCAAGAAAAACGGCTGGCGGCAGAAATGGAAAAGAAAAGCAAGCCTGGCCTGCAGGTAAATGGACAGCAAATTATTCAGGAGCGCCGGCGCCTCCTAGAGACCCGGCAGCAGTTAATCGACAGGGTTAAAAATGTGGGTCAACTGGAACTGGGCTCAGAAGTGGTTTATGGCAAAATGGAAAGTCCGGTAGAGATCGCAGTCGGTGACGATTGGCGGCAGGTGCTCGGGGTTGAAATTGTACTGCAAGATGGAATCATCACTGCCATCAGGTAAGAAGGCGGTGCCGGAAGGAAACAGCAATGGCTGAAGAATATATCCATATTGGGAAAATCCTGAACACCCAGGGCAACCGCGGAGCTGTACGGATCCTGCCGTTAACCGACTACCCTGAACGCTTTCAGCAGATGGAACGGGTCAATGTTTTAACAAATGGTTCGCTGCGGCAGTTAAACATAGAGAATTCATACTCTCATAAAAAGTTCATTATTTTACAGTTTAAAGAGATCCAGGATATGAAT
Organism: Pelotomaculum sp. PtaB.Bin104; assembly: GCA_002067205.1. Lineage (GTDB taxonomy): Bacteria > Bacillota > Desulfotomaculia > Desulfotomaculales > Pelotomaculaceae > MVQL01. The sequence continues at coordinate 55,454 of MVQL01000209.1, read as the reverse complement.
GCTGCCGAGGAACTTAAGGGGGGCCTTTTGGTAGTCACCCGCAAGGAATTGATGCCGCTTGAGGAAGGTACTTTTTATATTTTTGACCTGATCGGGATAGCTGTATATGACTGTTCCGGTAATTACCTGGGTAAAATAACAGATGTGATCCAAACCGGCTCAAATGATGTTTATGTGGTTGAAACCGGTGCGAAACCAATCCTAATTCCGGCGTTAAAAAAGGTTGTTAAAGACACTAACCTGGCCGGACGGCGGATGGTGGTAGAATTACCGGAGGGATTGCTGGATCTGTAAAATACTTTAAGGCTGGATCATGTTTACAAAACGGTGGATCTGATGATCGTCGATATTCTAACCCTTTTTCCGGAGATGTTTACCGGGCCTCTTACCTCAAGTATTCTAAAGAGGGCGCAAGAACGTGACCTGATCGTATTTAACCTGTTTAACATCCGGGATTTCTCCACAAATAAGCACCACACAGTAGATGATACACCCTATGGTGGTGGTGCGGGGATGGTAATCGGTCCGGAGCCTGTTTTTGGCGCGGTTGAGCATGTCTTAGCTTTGCGTGGTCCAATGCCAAGCCGGGTATTGTTGATGTGCCCGCAAGGAAGGCCCTTTGACCAGGCCTTGGCCGCCGATCTTGCTCAAGAAAAACACCTGGTGATCATTTGTGGCCACTACGAGGGCATTGACGAGCGGGTGCGGGAGCAGTTGGTGACTGATGAAATATCAATCGGTGATTATGTCTTGACCGGAGGTGAATTGCCGGCAATGGTTGTGGCCGATGCAGTGGCCAGGCTGATTCCAGGGGTGCTGGGAGAGGATACTTCCTCTGAAGAAGAGTCTTTTAGCGCCGGCTTGCTGGAATACCCTCAATATACCAGGCCCAGGGAATACCGCAGCCTGATGGTGCCGGAGGTGCTGTTAAGCGGTCACCACGAGGAGATCAGAAAATGGCGCAGGCGCCAGTCGCTCATGCGCACGCTGGCGTGCCGGCCCGAACTGCTGGCACAGACAAAATTAGAGCCTGAAGACAAAATAATCATAAAAAAGATTTTAATTGATTTACGAGGGTTGGATTTAGGTTAGTTTGAACCCTGACACGTTAATTATTGCTGTATTTAAAAAAGTTATGCTATAATTTCTTTTGTTAGCTTTATTATGGAAGGAGGGAACTTCTCTTATGAATCTAATCAATATCATTGAACAGGAACAAACCCGGAAGGATATAGTGAACTTTAACCCGGGGGACACCGTCCGTGTGCACGTTAAGGTGGTTGAGGGCGGCCGGGAAAGAATCCAGATTTTCGAAGGTGTGGTCATCAGGCGCAGGGGCGGCGGCCTCAGCGAGACATTCACCGTCCGGCGTGTTTCCTACGGCGTGGGTGTAGAAAGAACCTTCCCGCTGCACACCCCGAAAATTGAGCGCATTGAAGTGATGAGACGAGGCCGGGTGCGCCGGGCCAGGTTGTATTACCTGCGCAAGCTGCGCGGTAAGGCTGCCCGGATCCAGGATAAGCGTGATATAAGAAGGTAAAAGGAAAGGGACTGGGCAAAGGTTGCAGTCCCTATTTTTTCTTTTCGGCCATAACAGCATAAAATTATAAAATTTGGGGTTTGGTTAAACTATTAATCTAACTATTGTATTTTTAAACGTTTTTCCTTTCTTTTTAAAGGGGGCAGCAAAGTGGATAGCCACCAAGAGGGGTCTTCAGAAATAAAAAAGCCATTTTACCGTGAAATTATAGAATCTGTTGTAATTGCGGTCATCCTGGCCGTAATTATCAGGCTGTTTATACTGGAACCCTTTTATATTCCCTCCGGTTCGATGGAGCCGACCTTACAGGAAAATGACCGGATTATTGTGAGCAAGTTGAATTACCGATTTCAAGAGCCAAAACGGGGGGACATTATCGTTTTTAAATACCCGCTCGACCCAAAAAGAAACTTTGTGAAAAGACTGATTGCAGTAGGTGGAGAAACGGTTTCGATTAAAAACAGCAAGCTTTATATCAACAACCAGCTGGTGGCGGAAGACTATCTGCCCCAGGGCTTGCGATTTAAAGATTTCGGTCCTGTAGAAGTACCTGCCGGCAGTTATTTTATGTTGGGCGACAACAGGAACAACAGTGAAGACAGCCGGTTTTGGGGTTTTTTGCCTGAAAATTTAATTGTGGGCAAGGCAGTAGTGATCTACTGGCCGCTGGACCGCGCAACCACGGTGCATTAATTATGGATATTAACTGGTACCCCGGCCATATGGCCAAAGCCAAAAGAATAGTAAAGGAAAGCTTAAAGCTGGTTGATGTGGTGATCGAGGTGCTCGATGCCAGGATTCCCGCCAGCAGCCGCAACCATGATCTAAAGGAATTAGCCGGACACCTGCCCAGGTTGATCGTGTTAAATAAGAGCGATCTAGCTGATCCGGAGCTCACCAGACGATGGCTCGAGGAGTTTAAAAAAGCAGGTTTTTCCGCCGTTGCCGTTGACCTGATCCGGGGCAGGGGGGTGCGGGAGATACCGGCACTGGTCCGGCAGTTGGTCAAAGCTAAAATGGCTAGACTGGAATCAGCCGGCAGGCGGCCCCGGGCGGCACGCTGTATGATCCTCGGGATTCCCAATGTGGGAAAGTCATACTTGATCAATAAGCTGATCAGCCGGAATGTGGCCAAAACCGGCTATAAGCCGGGCGTAACCCGGGGCCAGCAATGGATCAGGGTGGCTGATAACCTTGAGCTGCTGGACACCCCCGGTATTTTGTGGCCAAAGCTGGAGGACCCCGAAACTGCCCTCCGGCTTGCTGTCACCGGCGCCATTAAAGAAGAGGTTTTTAACCTGTATGACGTAGCAGGATGGTTGATCTTACTACTGGCGAAGAACTATCCCGAAGCAGTCATAGAACGCTATAAACTGCAAGCTTTGCCGGAGGATGCAGGTGAACTGCTCGAGCTGATCGGCAAAAGCCGGGGGTTTATCGGAACAGGCGGAACTGTGGACCTATTAAAGGCCGCCCAAAACGTGATGAAGGAATTCCGCGAGGGCAAGTTCGGACAGATAACGCTCGAGCAGCCAAAGAATTAGTCCTTACATATTAATAATAAACACATAGACACTAAAGGGGCACTACAGAAAGTGGACAAGTGGGCAGGGATAATTCCCTGTCTCTTTTTATGCTGGCAGGTAATTACAGTTAATTATTCTTTAAACTAATTGAACACCACTGTGGTAAATTGGTGCAACAGGCAGGATAAGTTAAAAAATCGTAGAAAGATACCCTACATAAATAAATTTTCGTGAGGCTTGTATGATCACTATCGTAAAAAGCACCGCTCTCCACGGACTTGAAGGCCAGATTGTTAATGTTGAAGTAGACGTATCAAGAGGTCTCCCCAGTTTTGACCTGGTTGGCCTGCCTGATGCCTCCGTCCGGGAGGCTAAGGACCGTGTCCGCGCCGCCATAAAAAATTCCGGCTTTGAATTCCCGGTTAAGCGAATCACCGTAAATCTCGCTCCGGCCGATATAAAGAAAGAAGGACCGGTTTACGACCTGCCCATCGCCATTGGGATCCTTGCCGCCACCGGGCAGGTAGATCCGGTAAGTTGCAGCAAATTTGTTTATCTGGGTGAGCTGTCGCTGAACGGCTCCTTGAGGCCCGTTTCCGGCCTGCTTCCCAATGTCCTGGCGGCTAGGGAAGCAGGCCTGGAAGATGTGATCGTCCCGGCGGACAATGCCGGAGAGGCAGCGCTGGTTGAAGATGTAAATATATTCCCCGCCGGGACCCTGGCTGAGCTGATCGGATTCTTAAGCGGGGAAATTTACATCTCGCCTTTTAAGCAGGACATAACCAAGTTGTTGGCCTCTCCCATGGGTGCGGAGCTTGACTTCGCCGATGTAAGAGGACAGCACGCGGCCAGGCGGGCCCTGGAGGTAGCCGCTGCTGGTGGGCACAACATACTGATGCTGGGTAGTCCCGGATCGGGCAAGACCATGCTGGCCAGGCGACTGCCAGGGATCCTGCCGGATCTTACTTTTCCCGAAGCGATCGAGGCAACCAAAATCCACAGCCTGGCCGGCCTGTTGCCGCCCGGTCGGCCGCTCGTGACCAGGCGCCCTTTTCGCTCTCCACACCATACTGCCTCCACAGTCAGCATTGTTGGCGGAGGCAGGTCGCCAAAACCAGGCGAGGTATCGCTGGCGCATAACGGGGTGTTATTCATGGACGAAATTCCGGAGTTTCATAAAGATGCCCTGGAGGCCCTGCGGCAGCCTTTAGAAGACGGCAATGTGACAATATCACGGGTTAACTCCAGCATCACCTATCCAGCCGGCCTGATGCTTGTGGCTGCATGCAACCCCTGCCCCTGCGGTTATTACGGTGATTCCGTCAGGGAATGCAAATGCACCCCCTATCAAGTGGAGCGATACATTTCCCGCTTATCAGGACCTCTTTTAGATCGTATCGATATCCACATTGAAGTGCCCAGGCTATCCTACGAGGAAATCGCCACCGGTGAAAAGCCGGAGGGGTCTGCAGCAATTAAAATAAGAGTGGAGGCCGCCAGGGCGCGCCAGCGGGAGAGATTCGACCTGGAAGGCAACCCCGCCAGCCGGCAGGCAGCGTCGTCCTGCAATGCCCGGATGGGGCCCAAAGAAGTGCGCAGCTTTTGCAAGCTGACCAAACCGGCCCGCCGCCTGCTTGAAGAAGCCTTCAAACATTTATCGCTAAGCGCCCGCAGTCATGACCGGATCCTAAAAGTAAGCCGGACCATCGCAGACATTGACGGTCAGGAACTAATTGGTGAGACTCAGTTGGCCGAGGCCATTCAGTACCGGGCTCTGGACAGGCACCAGTTAATTTAAAGCTTTGGTGTAACGATAAAGTATGAAAGAACAGCTATAATATTTAATACAAGGGATTGTCGTGAATGCTTGGGCGAGAGAAAATTAGGCTGGTGAATTATATAAATGGTGGTTTAAGGTGAAAGAAGAAATATTCCCTAACAAAAAAGAAGAGCTTCCGTTAAAAGGCGTTTTCAATATGTTCAAGCCTTTTTACTGTGTTATTGCTGTCGAATAAAATTGCAATCACATCAAACCGGCACTTGCAGCCGGTTTTACCGCTCTTCTTCAGGTAGTTCCATGCTAACTGACGCAGTTTAAATTGTTTCTGCCCGTTAACGCTTTCCTGAGCCAGGCCGTACTTGTCCCCGCTTCTCGACTTGACTTCCACAAATACAAGAAAATCGTCCCGATCTTGCGCAATTATGTCTATCTCGCCGAGACGGCAGCGGTAATTTCTTTCTATTATTTGATAGCCGTCTTTTTCAAGATATTTTGTCGCGACAGCCTCGCCCAGTTGTCCCAGCATCTTGCGCTGCATTGTCATGCGGTTACCACCTGTATTTTTGTAAACTTGGTGTTGCGAACCGGTGATAGACAAATGTCAATGTCCAGGTGCATCCTAGATAAATAATACAAAACTAGCTGCTTTCCTGCGCTCTGGCATAAGTCTTTACCGGCTGGTAGCCGGCCCTGTGAATGGGACAAGGTCCGTAACGTACCAGTGCGCTCAAGTGCTCTGGAGTCGCATAGCCCTTGTGATTTTTAAAGCCGTATTCCGGGTATTTCTCATGATAAATATCCATGAGCCGGTCCCTCTGCACCTTGGCCAGGATAGATGCCGCAGCGATCGAAGCGCTAAGTCTGTCACCGCCAATGAGATGTTTTTGTGGCAATTCCAACCGCTCGATGCGAAATCCATCTACCAGGACATAGGTTGGTTTTACTTTGAGCAGCGAAACAGCCCGGCGCATGGCCGTCAGGCCGGCATGGTGTATATTTACCTCATAAATTTCCTCAACAGTAGACACACCGACAGCAAAGGCTAAAGCCGCTTCTTTAATTTGAAATTCTAGAATTTCCCGCTTGGTCGGCGTTAATTTTTTTGAATCGTTTAACCCGGGCAGACATACCTCCCGGGGTAAAATTACGGCGCCTGCCACCACAGGCCCGGCCAGCGGGCCCCGTCCCGCTTCATCCACACCCGCCACCAGGTAATGGCCCCCGGCTCTTAACTCATCCTCATAAATGAACAATTTTTCAAGGCGCTTTATCTCCGCTTCCCTGGCCGAGTCCGCTCGCTTTAACCGGAGGGCAAGCTCCCTGACACCGGTTCTTGGATCTGCGGACATAGCTTGGATCATTTCCTGGCTGGCCCCTTCGGAGGAGACCAGTCTTTTAATTTCAATAATGGACAAAGTGGATAGATCCAATGAAATAGCCTCCATAAAAGAAACAAATACGATAAGGTAAGTTTTCGCATGTTGCCTGTAAATTCCTGCTTGATAAATTATTTTTATTGAACAAAAGATTGACCACCTTAACAGGTGTTAATTTTTCAATGAAGCATTTGTCCTTTCGGGTAGCTGGATCTTTTAAAATGCGCGCTTTAGGCATAATAATTCTTATATTATGAAGCTTGGGCATCAAATCATAACCGGTGGTCCGATTAGGATACTCTTGACACCCGCCTGAGCCGGGTCGTGTTTAGAACAGTCGTGACATGAGAAAAGAGCATCGCATATTATTGCTTTTGCCCGCCAGTGGCTGGCAGGCAAAAAAAATGACCTTTTCAGCGCATTTAGGTGGGAGATTACTATTGATAGAGAGGATCGTTTCGATTTTAAGGAACCTTCAGTGCATTTTGGTCACGTTATGGCTTTGAACTCAGGACAGTAAGGTCCTCCTGCCGGTAAACGACTTTGGCTCCAGCGGGTAGAGCTTCCATTGTCACCTGCTGCCAGGGCATTCCCAGCACCGGATCAAGGATGGCAATCACCCCCCGATCATCACTTTTTCGGATGAGCCTGCCGCAGCCTTGTTTTAACTTCAGGCCCATTTCCGGGTAGTCTACCTCGGTCACCGGGTTAAGTCCCTGCTCCTGGACCTCTTGACGCCGAGCTTCAATTAACGGGTCGTTCGACGGAAAAGGAAGCCGCCAGATTATCAGCAGCGAGATGGATTCTCCGGGAACGTCGATGCCCTCCCAGAAGCCGGCGCCGACGAGCACCGACGAGATATCTTCACGGAAGCTCCGGATTAAGTGACCGCGTTCACCACTATCCTCACACAGCAAATTAAAAGGCAGGCTAAAAGCTTTTAGACCTGTGCGGATTCTTTTTACATCGGCTGGACTTGCGGTCAGCACCAGGGCCCTGCCCCTGGAAAGCCGTAAAAGTGAACCCAGATGCCTAAGCGCAAGCGCAAAAGATGCTTCCTGATCGCTGGGTGGAAAACGCCGGGGCAGGTAGATTTGAACCTGCTTTTCATAATCAAAAGAACTGCCCACAGAGGAGACGGAGGGGTGCTCTAACCCGAGTGTGCGTCCTATGTAAGTGAAGTCTCCTCCGAGGCTCAAGGTTGCTGAGGAGAATACTACCGGAATTTTCTGTGCGTAGAGATGTTCTTTTAACATGCTGCTCAGATCCCGGGGGACGACCCAAAAGCTGTCGTCCTCCCGCCCGACCCAAACAATGGTATCTTCGCCCTGGTTCCGGCAAAACCGGTCCAGGGCAGCAGTCGCCTGTTCGATTCGAGCCTCATAGGTTTGCATTCTTGCGCCGGACAGTGACCGGATATGCATCTCCTGCTCGTTTTGCAGCTCAAAGCTCAGGATGTCGAGAGCGCGGCGCAGAGTATTCGCATTGTTCAGGAGTTGCTGATCAATCCGGACGGCCAGCCTGTCTGCACGCTCATCTGCCTGGAGGGCAGTCTGGTGGAGGTATTCAAAAAACCTGGTATCGGCTAATTGGGCCGCAAAGGCAGCAGAAAGCAGGGCAGTCCTGGCTCCTTGGATCTTTTCGAGGAAGGAAAGCATGCCGGCAATGCCCGCCTGATCAAGCTGGCGGCCTGCCCTCATCGCCGCTGGGAGCAGGACTTTATGTCCTTCGTCAAAAATAACCGCCGCGTAAGCGGGCAGGAGCGGCGGCTTCCCGTCTGCAATCCGCTCTTTTCTCGTCCAAAGGTCGTCAAAGAAAATTCCATGGTTGCTTACTATCAAGTCCCGGGCCGGCCGGTAATGCTCCCTGGCCTTAACCAGCCGGCAAAAACCCCGGGAGGAACAGGACTCGCAGGAACTGAATTCATCCCAGGCCACATCCGCCCACACCCGGTCGGGTACATGCGGAATTTCCGCACGCTCGCCCCGGTCCGTTTGCTTGGCCCAGGCCAGCACTTCGCTGAGAGAATCCCCCAGTTTTTTGGTATGAGCATTAAAAAGCCTGTTGATTTTAACGTCGCAGACAAACTGCCGCGGGTCCTTCGCCATGCGGGCATCAACATCAAGGCCTAACAGGCGGGACAGGGTGTTGATATCCCCGTCGACCCCGGTAAGTTGTTCTTGCAGCGCTGTGGATGCGCAAGCAATCACCACAGGCTTTCCCATCAGTCGGGCATAAGCGATAGCGGAGAGCAAATAGGCAAAAGTCTTGCCGGTACCGGGTCCGGCCTCAGCAAAGTGGATCTTATGCTTGCCTACGGCGTCTGCCAGCTGATAGGCGGTGAATATTTGCTCCTCACGTATCTCATAGCCGTGCTTGGGCAGGACATCGTAAAAGACATGTCCAATCCAATCGGCAAGCCTTGCAGGAAACTCAGCTCTATTATGAAAGTCAAAAGGTGGTTTTGGTCCGTTAAAGGACATGCTGATTCCCCCGTCAACAGTTCGGTCCTGCATCTAGTATTCCCACCACATAAACCTATCCACACCTGTTTTGAACCTGGAGTAAATACAAAACAACTAACCTTGTTTTTCACCCTTCTGCCTCTCGCATCTTCTGCCCATCTCCGCGTGGAGCACAAAACCCACTGTTTTGCCATAGCAAGCGCCGCCGGGGAAAGGTTAATAATGTTTGAATACTCAAACGGGGCTCTAGCAGAGTGGCTGGGCAAGCAGGCTGCTTTTCCTGCTGTTGCCTGAGGTAATCAGCCCAAAATGATTTAGCTAATCCTCGCGGCAAACATTTTCCAGCAATACTTGAATGTGCATTTCTCTTGTTTCTTGGTCGTATAAATCCAACCCGTTAATTTCTTTAATTTGCTCTCCCATTATAATAGGAAAAGAGATGCCGCTGATTAGATGTAAGGTTTTTAAACAGAGCAATTTCTCGTCTGCTTCCGGTCTTATTTGGCCAATAGTATGTTTAAGCAGCTCAATGCCTTCAGTTCTGAGAAAAGTTACGTACTCCACTTGCTCATCCAGCTGTCTGTGGCTTATCTGGTGGTAAATCACATTTTTGATTATATCGGGATATTTTATTATAATGTTGATGTAGTTATTAATAAATGCGGTCAACCTGGTCTTCCCGCTCACGTTGCTATCTTTTAAATCTTCAAAAGTACTTTTTAATTGACTGGTTACAGTCTTTAAAGCCTCGTTGATTACGGCATCTTTGGAGCCAAAGTGATAGTTGATCGCCGCTACATTAACACCAGCCTGGGCGGCAATTTTTCTGATGGTTATATTTTGAAATCCATCTTCGGCGATAATATCCATGACAACCCGGATTATCTTTTCTTTTGTAGTAAGAATATTTAAAGGTCGCTCCATTTTACCACTCCTCATCCTTTAAAAACACTACTCAAAATACTTCATGGAATATTTGTCTGGCGTAATCAATACTTATTAAATCGACCGTTGACAAGATTTTGTTTCTAATTTACCATAAAGATACGATCATTTCAAACATTGTTTCAATCAATGAATGATCGCGGAGGGAAGCGAATGATCGACACACTGCGCATGGGCTTAGACGTGGGATCAACTACGGTTAAGCTTGTTGTTATGGACGATCAGGGAACTATCATTTATAAGAACTACCGGCGGCATTACGCGGAAACGAAAAAACATACCAGCGATCTTTTAAACGGGGCCTTGGAGCAGGTAAACAACAGGCCGATTACTGTGATGGTCACCGGTTCAGCCGGGCTGGCCCTCTCAGACTGGCTGCATATCGAACATATTCAGGAAGTAGTTGCTTGCAGCCAGGCCATTGACAGGTTAATTCCGCAAACCGATGTAGCTATTGAACTGGGCGGGGAAGATGCTAAAATAACCTTTTTCCAGGGCGGGCTGGATCAAAGGATGAACGGCATCTGCGCCGGGGGAACCGGAGCCTTCATTGATCAGATGGCGACCTTGTTGGGCACAGACGCGCTGGGCTTAAACCAGCTGGCAAAAGAGCACACCAACCTTTATTCCATTGCCTCCCGCTGTGGTGTTTTTGCTAAGACAGATGTTCAGGCGCTTTTAAATGAGGGCGTGCGTAAAGAAGACATCGCCGCTTCGGTATTTCAAGCAGTCGTTAATCAGACAATCAGTGGACTAGCCTGTGGAAAATCGATTAAAGGAAATGTAGCATTCCTTGGCGGCCCCCTGTGGTTCTTATCTGAACTCAGGCAAAGGTTTAAGGCTACGCTGAAACTCAGTGCCAGCCAGGCCCTCTTTCCTGAAAATGGCCAGTTCTTCGTTGCTATCGGCGCCGCTTTAGTCTCAGGTTCCAGTAAGGCCATCCTCCTGTCAGACCTAATTAAACTCCTGCAGAACATAGACCTATCCGGCTGCCAGGAGATTTCCCGGCTACAGCCTTTATTTAGTGATCCAAATGAGCTTGAGACATTCCGGAAGAGACATGGATCCCATCGGATTAATAAAAGAGCTTTGAAGTCTTTTTCCGGTGACTGCTTTTTAGGTATAGATGCCGGTTCAACTACCACCAAAGCCACACTGATTGATGAAAACGGATACATACTTTATTCCTTCTATGGCAACAATGCCGGCAGTCCCTTGAATTCTACCATAAACATCTTGAAAGACCTGTACAGCCGGCTGCCGGAAACAGCTAGAATTGCCGGCGCCGGGGTTACCGGCTATGGTGAAGGACTGATCAAGACCGCCCTGAGCGTCGATGTAGGGGAAGTGGAAACGGTAGCCCACTATACTGCGGCGAAGTTTTTTAATCCCGGGGTAGACTTAATCCTGGATATTGGCGGTCAGGATATGAAGTGTATCAAGATCAAAGACGGTGTCATCGATTCGATTATGCTTAATGAGGCCTGCTCTTCCGGGTGTGGTTCCTTTATTGAAGGGTTTGCCCAATCATTGGATCTACCGGTGCAGGATTTCGCCCGGCTGGCTCTAACTGCGCCTGCCCCGGTGGATTTAGGCTCCCGGTGTACTGTTTTTATGAACTCCATGGTTAAGCAGGCCCAGAAGGAAGGGGCCACGGTAGGGGAGATCTCGGCCGGGCTTTCTTACTCGGTGATCAAGAATGTTTTGTTTAAGGTCATTAAAATGAGAAACCCCCGGGACCTGGGGGATCAGATCGTGGTTCAGGGGGGCACCTTTCAAAACGATGCTGTGCTGAGAAGTTTTGAGTTGATCACGGGAAAAGCTGTGGTCAGACCCGATATTGCTCCCGTGATGGGTGCTTTTGGGGCCGCGCTTATTGCCCGGGACCGGGCTGAAAAAGGGCAGAAAAGCACCCTTCTGGCAAAAGAGCAGTTAGACCGGTTTTCCTTAAAAACGATGATGAGCCGCTGTGGCGGGTGCGGCAACAATTGCCTTTTGACTATAAATAAGTTTGCGGATGGCGGCCGGTTTGTATCCGGCAACCGCTGTGAAAAAAACCTCGGGAAAGACAAAAAGCATGCTGCTATCCCTAATCTCTATGAGTATAAGTACCAGCGCCTCCTCGGCTATCAGCCTTTAGCGCCAGAGGAGGCCGCAAGAGGCACCATCGGCATCCCGCTGGTGCTTAATATGTATGAAAATTATCCTTTTTGGTTTACCCTTTTCACGGCTTTGAGCTTTCGGGTGGAACCCTCACCCCGCTCCTCCCGGTCGATTTACGAGCTGGGCAGTGAAACCATCCCCTCAGACACCGCCTGCTTTCCGGCCAAAATGGTGCACGGTCATATCGCCTCTTTAATCAATCAGGGGGTAAAGCGTATTTTTTACCCCTCGATTATTTATGAGCGCCGGGAACAAGCAGGGGCGAATAATCATTTTAACTGCCCGATAGTTATTTCTTATCCTGAAGTAATTGAAAAGAATATGGATATTCTTAGGGACCAGGCTGTGCAACTGGTTAACCCCTTTCTCCCCTACGATAATAAGAAGCAGCTAAGTGCACGTCTTTACCAGGAGTTAGGGGCCTGGGGGATTTCCAAACGGGAAATAGCCCGTGCCATTGACAAAGCCTGGGAAGAGGACCTGCGCTGTAAGGCAGATATCAGGCAAAAAGGCGAGGAGGTGCTGGCTTATCTGAAGCAAACTGGGCAGCAGGGTATTGTGCTGGCCGGCCGGCCTTATCACCTGGACCCCGAGATTAACCACGGGCTGCCGGAGATAATCAACTCCCTAGGCATGGCCGTCCTCACCGAAGATGCGGTAGCCCACCTGGGTCATGTCGAAAGACCCATCCGGGTGATCGACCAGTGGATGTACCATTCACGCCTTTATGCAGCGGCAAGCTTTGTAGCCACCCAGCCTAATTTGGAACTGGTTCAGCTTAATTCCTTTGGTTGCGGCATAGACGCCATTACCACCGATCAGGTGCAGGAGATTTTGAGCTTCCGGGGCAAGATCTATACCGCTCTGAAAATCGATGAGGGCATCAATCTGGGAGCGGCAAAAATCAGGCTCCGCTCCCTGATGGCCGTAATTGGCGAGCGCAGGGAAAGCGGGCTGCGGAGGGAGCATGTCCCCGGCTACCGGGAGCGGATCGTATTCACTGAAGAAATGAAAGCCGACCATACAATCCTGGTCCCGCAGATGTCCCCGGTGCACTTTGAGCTGCTCCAGGCAGTGCTCAAAACTGAGGGCTACAATATTGAGCTGCTGTCAAAAGTAGGCAAGCAGGCGATAGATGAAGGGGTCAAATATGTAAACAATGACGCCTGCTACCCGACGATCATTGTCATCGGGCAGCTGCTGGAGGCCCTGCAGTCCGGCAAATATGACCTAGACCACACCTCGGTGACGATCTCACAAACCGGTGGCGGGTGCCGGGCCACCAACTACATCAGCCTGCTGAGAAAGGCGCTGCGGGATGCCGGCTTTGAAAACGTGCCGGTCTTGTCCGCCAACCTTTATGGTGCAGAAAAGAACCCAGGGTTTATAATCACCCGCAAGCTCCTAAAAAAAGCAATAAAAGCAGTTGTTTACGGCGATTTGCTGATGCGGGTATTGCACCGGGTGAGGCCCTATGAAAAAATTCCAGGCTCGGCGGACCTGCTTTATGAGAGATGGGTAGATAGATTTAAGACGCAGTTTCGCACCGGCAGTAAACGGGACTTTGCAGACAACCTGCGGGGAATTGTAGAAGAGTTTGACCAACTGGAAATTTCCAGCGCACGAAAACCGCAGGTTGGAGTGGTCGGGGAAATCCTGGTTAATTACCATCCTGCCGCCAATAACAACATTGTACGGGTTTTAGAAGGAGAAGGCGTCGAAGTAATCCTGCCCGACCTGCTGGATTTCTTCCTTTACTGTGCATATGACCAGATTGTCTTAAGTAAATATCTAACCGGCAAGACCCACCAGATGCTGCTGGGTAAATACTTCATCCACTACCTTGAAAAAAGCCGCAGGCTGGCTAATTCACTATTAGCCAAGAGCAGCAGGTTTCATGCTCCCTGCTCTATCTACCATAAGGCTGCTCTAGCCAGCCAGATTATGTCGTTGGGCCACCATTGCGGTGAGGGCTGGCTGTTAACCGCCGAGATGATCGACCTGATGAACCGTGGTGTTTCCAATGTTGTCTGTGTGCAGCCTTTTGGCTGCCTGCCCAATCATGTTACCGGCAAAGGAATGATTAAGGAGCTAAAAAGGAACTACCCGCAAGCTAATATCACTGCTTTAGACTATGATCCCGGTGCCAGTGAGGTGAACCAGCTAAACCGGCTTAAATTGATGCTGTCGGTTGCTTTTAAAAATATGCGGGAGTCAAGCCACTCAAGTCATTCACCGGGCAAGGCCGGGCTGCCTGTATACCGGATGCCTGGTGACAACTTGCTTGTTCATGATTAAAGGGTAATGGTGAGCACCCAAGAGCTGCGTTTGTATTAAAAACTGGAAAGCTAACTGATGTAAGTTTAGAAGCCAGGTGCCTTATGACCCTGGCTTCTAACATTTTTTGCCGAATATGTTCTTTTTGATGTAAGATAATAACAAGTTATATTATTTTTTGCTGGATAACGCCATGTTTTGACAAACATGCTGACCTGGCTTATACTTAAAGTTGTTTAAGAAAGGGTTTTGCTTGATGGGTGTAAAGGTTGGCCTGGTCAGTTTAGGGTGCCCCAAAAATCTAGTCGATTCGGAAACCATGCTGGGCCTGCTAAAAGGCGCCGGTTTTACTATTACCAACCAGGAACAGGAAGCTGACGTGTTAATTGTCAATACCTGTTCTTTTATCAACGAGTCTAAAGAAGAGTCCATCGGGACAATTCTGGATTTGGCCCGGTATAAAGACGGGGGTTCCTGCCGGGCAATTGTAGTGGCCGGATGTCTGGCCCAACGCTACCCTCAGGAATTAATGGACGAGATGCCGGAAATAGATTGTTTGCTTGGTACAGGCGCGGTTCCGGAAGTAGTTCGGGCGGTCCAGGCGGCGCTGGCTGGTGAAAAGCTGTGCCTGGCCGGGGCGCCTGGCTACCTGCAGGAGACTAGCTTACCTCGGATGCAGTCTACACCACCCTATACAGCATATTTAAAAATAGCAGAAGGGTGCGATAACCGCTGCTCGTATTGTGTTATCCCTTCGATCAGGGGGCCCTACCGGAGCAGGACTATTGAGGATGTAGAGGAAGAAGCGCAACAACTTGCGTCTGGTATGGTCAAAGAAGTGGTTCTGGTGGCTCAGGACACCACCCGTTACGGGTTTGATCGCTATGGCAAACCCGCTCTCGCTGCTCTGCTCAAGCGCCTGGCAGCGATCGACGGACTGATCTGGCTGCGGGTCCTCTATACCTATCCGAGCCTGATCTCAGATGAGCTAGTTGAAATAATAGCTTCTGAAAACAAGGTGTGCCGCTACCTGGATTTACCGCTACAGCACGCCAGTCAATCTGTATTAGCCCAGATGAACAGACGCGGCAGCAAGGAAGAAACACTCCGGTTTGTTGAAAAACTTCGCTCGGCGATTCCTGGGATAACTTTGCGCACTACCTTTATTACCGGCTTTCCCGGTGAGACGGAAGCCGACTTGATGGAGCTTATGGATTTTATGAAAGCAGTCAGGTTTGACCGGGTTGGTATATTCGCCTACTCTCAGGAGGAAAATACCCCTGCTGCCGGCATGCCCGGCCAGATTCCCGAGGCCGTTAAATTGGAGCGGCGGGAGCACTTGATGGCCCTTCAGCAGGAGATATCCCTTGAGCGAAACAAGCAAAAAACCGGATCCGTGCTCCCTGTCCTGATTGAGGGAATTCATTTGCACAAGCCTGGTGTTTTTGTTGGACGCAGTGAAGGTGACGCCCCCGTTATCGATGGCAAGGTGTTTGTTCGCTCTGAGCTGCAGTTGGCCCCTGGTGACTTTGTCCAAGTTCTGGTTAGCGGTGCCTCAGAGTACGACCTGACAGGAGAATTGATCAAATGAATCTGCCCAACCGCCTGACTTTAGCCAGAATCCTGCTAATACCTTTTTTTCTGCTAATCGCTTCACTCAAATTTCCTTATGCTGAATATATCGCCGCGGCGATTTTTGTTTTAGGCGCGGCCACTGACGGGCTGGACGGTTATTTTGCCAGGAAAAATAAACAGGTCACCCTGTTGGGAAAATTTTTGGATCCCCTGGCCGATAAAATATTAGTATCAGCAGCGTTAATTACCCTGGTGGAAATGGGCAGGTTGTCCGGTGCGATTGCGGTTGTGATTATCAGCCGGGAGTTCGCTGTTACCGGGCTCAGAGCTGTGGTTGTGGCGGAAGGGATCGTTTTGTCCGCCAGCAAACTTGGAAAAATAAAGACCGTGACTCAGATCGTGGCAATTGTTGCTTTGTTTATCAGGGATCCGCTTGCTGATTTTTTTCATTTCCCCCTTGCCGGCTTAGCGATGGCCGTTGCTGTTGTTTTCACAATTTGGTCGGGCTTCGATTACTTTTCTAGCACCTGGAAGGTATTAAAAAAAGGCGGCTTCTGACCCTATCGACAATAGCGCAGCCGAATAGAAAACCTCAATTAAATTAACCGCAGTCAACCTAGTTGATGCTGTCTGTTCCTGCCGCCAATAATTTATCAAAGTGCGGAATTTCGCCCGTGTTGCCACTCATCTCCCTGAACCCCTATTGGTATCATAATACCATTTATTCACTAGGGAAACTGTATGGCCCGATATGCTATAATTATTGGCGGTATTAGCATTCCATTCGGAAAGGGGATCGCCATGCAATGGCAAGGCCTTAAAGTACCGGTGATTATTTTTTCACTGCTGCTTGGCTTGGTTGTTATTTTTGGCATACAATGGGTTTATCAGAAATATAGTTTTCAAAATCCGATTAACACAGTTTTAGCCAGTAATGAAGCTGTTGACTCCTTTCAGGTAAAAACCGAGGGCGGAATAATAAAGGTTACCTTAGCCATAAAAAGCGATGCGGAATTAATGAAGTCCTATCAAACGGTGCAGAAAGACCTGGCCCAAAAAATGGGCAGACGCCAGTATTATTTAGAGCTGACGGACAGCCGTGATGATCAGTTGCAGCAATTATGGTACAAGTGCCAATTTCCTGTTTACCAGGCCATTGCCCAGGGTAGCTACCAAAACATGGCTGACGAGCTAAACCGGGAAGCCGGTTTGGCCGGCTCTGAGGCAAAAATCTATATTGATCAACAAAACTTATATATCAGGCTTAAAAAGGATGGCCGCACTCTTGATCAGGTGATTGCGAGGGACCCCGGCCAGCTCAACAATAATTACCAAAAGTCTCTGGCTGGAGGTGGAGCAGCAAGTGTACAAGGAAATTAGCATCGGGTTAGGCATCGCTGCGATAATATCTATGATCATCATGGGTTATGACATTACCCCGCTGTTATTTTTTCTAGTGGCCGGCGGGGGTCTGTATTTTATCGCCCGGATGCGTGGTATGGTCGGTGCCAATAACTTTGACAGCCCGGCTGCAACCGGCCGTTATGATATTTCCTTTAGTGACATCGGCGGGCAGTTCTCAGCCATCCATGAATTGAGCGAAGCCCTTGATTTTATCAAAAACCACCAGAGTATCAAAAGCCTGGGTATTCGCCCTTTGAAGGGCATCCTGCTCACTGGACCGCCAGGCACGGGTAAAACATTAATGGCTAAAGCTGCTGCCAATTATACAGATGCCGCATTTATAGCCGCTTCCGGCTCGGAGTTTATCGAAATGTATGCGGGTGTGGGCGCCCAGCGGGTGAGAAAGCTTTTTCAAACGGCCAGGGAACATGCGCCACGCCAAAACAAAAACTATGCTTTGATTTTTATCGATGAAATTGAAATTCTAGGCGGCAAGCGCGGTTCAACCACCAGTCACATGGAGTATGACCAGACCTTGAATCAGCTGCTGGTGGAAATAGACGGCCTCAAAGTTGATGATAATATCAGGATACTGCTTGTTGCGGCCACAAACCGGGCGGATATGCTGGATCCGGCGCTCACCCGGCCGGGGCGCTTTGACCGCATCGTTAAGGTTGATTTGCCTGACCGGGAAGGCAGGATGGAGATCTTAAAGATACATACCAGGAACAAGCCCCTGGCCAAGGATGTGAATTTAGAGGCAATTGCCCGGGAAACTTTCGGGTTTTCAGGCGCCCATCTGGAGAGCCTGGCCAATGAGGCAGCAATCCTGGCCATGCGGGAAAAAGCCCAGGAAATTAAGCAGAAACATTTCAACGAGTCAATTGATAAAGTAATGATGGGCGGCAAGCTGGACCGCAGTCCATCAGCTGAAGAAATGAAAAGGATAGCTATTCACGAGGTTGGACATGCCTTGATCAGCGAATTAGTGCGAGCCGGCTCAGTTTCCACCCTGACTATTACCCCCCGGGGCGAAGCCCTGGGCTATATGCGCCAGACCCCGGAAGACGACACCTATCTGTACACCAAGGACTACTTGGAAAACCAGATTGCTGTGATGCTGGCCGGCGCGGCCGCTGAGGAAACTATTTTAGGAAACTACAGCACCGGTGCGTCAAATGATTTTGCCCAGGCGATGCGCACAGCTGAAGAGATGCTGCGCTCCGGGATGTCGGATTTGGGTGTGGTGAGTCTGGAAAGCCTGCCAAGGGATTTGAAGCACAATACCCTAACCAGTATTGTGCGTGCGCAGGAAGAGAGGGTAAAAAGCCATATTGCCGGCTCAGTAAAAATATTTGAAGTTGTGACGCAAATATTATTGGAAAGAGAAAAGATCACCGGTGAGCAGTTTCGCTTGATTCTCAAGCAAAATGCTGCGTGAACCAAGAATCAGAATAGACCTTTGATCCTGCTGTCGCAGCATCAGATGATGAAAATATACATTTTTCTATTATATTAGCCAGGTATGTTCCGGCAAAAACCTTTAAAATTCTTGCCGACATTATCCGGCTTTTTTTTATGCAAAGAGGGCGGTCATGATTTTATTGCCGGTTCATGCTATAATTTAACTTAGGCGCCATTGCTGTGCAGAAGCAAATGCCAGTCGAACGAAATAAATTATAATTGAGAAAAAAAATTGTTATTAGGAAGTGAAGCAGGTTATGAAGGCAGAGCTGATTTTTTCCGGCTCGGAACTGTTGCAGGGACGTGTGCTCAACACCCACGCCCAATATTTGGGCAGGCGGTTATTTCAGAGCGATATTGAGGTTGGCTGGCATGTAACCGTGGGAGATAACTTAGCGCACTTAAAGCAGGCTGTGCGGCAGGCTTTGGAGCGCGCCGACCTGGTCCTGATTACCGGCGGTCTTGGCCCGACTACCGACGACCTGACTAAGGATGCGGTTGCCGAGGTGCTTGGTCTTCAAATGGTCCTGGATGAAAAATCTCTGGCCGATATCAAGGACCTTTTTGCCAAACGGGGCATGTCAATGCCGGAAAGCAATACCAGGCAGGCTATATTTCCGGTCGGAGCCACCATCTTACCAAACAAGCGGGGTACTGCTCCCGGCGCTTTAATTGAAAAAGCCAATAAAATAATTGCTCTGCTACCTGGCCCGCCACACGAAATGTCGGCTATGTTCGAAGATACGCTCCTGCCCATGTTGCTCGAGCGGCTGGTGAGCGGGACAGCAATCAGGCATAAAGTGTTTAAATTATCCGGTATTTCAGAGTCGGCCGTACAGGACCTGCTCAAAGACCTGGACGGGCAAGTCAACCCGGGGATCACCTACCTGGCCAAGCCGGGAGAAATACAGGTGCGGGTGGCAGCGCATGCGGCCAGCGCGGAGCAGGCGGAAAAAATGGTGGCCGAGCTTTCGGAAAAGGTGCAAAGCCAGCTGGAAGAGCACATCTATGGCTATGACGGTGAGGCGGTAGAGCAAGTTGTTGCCAGGCTTTTATTGCAAAAAGGCATGTTTATCAGCACCGCCGAATCCTGCACGGGAGGCTTGATTGGGGCCCGGCTGACGGACCTTCCGGGCAGCTCCGGCTACTTTATGGGTGGTGTGATTGCTTACAGCAATGAGTTGAAGCAATCGATTCTCGGGGTAGCGCCTGAGTTGCTGGAGCAGCACGGGGCTGTCAGCGAAGAGACCGCTATTGCTATGGCTGAGGGGGTCCGGAAGCTGACCGGTACCAGTCTGGGCCTGGCTGTCACCGGTATCGCCGGTCCGGACGGCGCAACCACAACCAAACCGAGAGGGCTGGTTTATATAGCCCTTGCCGCTGCCGACGGGACCACCTGCCGCAAGTTTCAGTTTCCCGGTGAACGGTTTGCGGTAAGGAGAGGTACCGTTAACGCCGCACTCAGTATGGTCAATCAATACCTTAAAGTCAGGTAAGAAGTTAAGCAATGCACAAATAATTGGAAGAACCTAATTTATTATGTTAATTAATTATTAATGGAGGTGGTTTTATTGTCAGACAAGCATAAGCCAATTGAGTTTTTGTCGGACAAGCAAAAAGCTTTAGAAATGGCGCTTGCTCATATAGAAAAGCAGTTCGGTAAGGGCTCGATAATGAAGCTTGGGGAAGGCGCGGCCGTATTAAACGTTGAGGTGATTCCGACCGGCGCTCTGGCGCTGGATATTGCTTTAGGCATCGGGGGAGTGCCGCGGGGCCGAGTGGTTGAGATATACGGGCCGGAGTCCTCCGGGAAAACAACCGTGGCCCTGCATATTATTGCCGAGGCCCAAAAGACGGGTGGAATCGCAGCTTTTATTGACGCGGAGCATGCCCTTGATCCGGCCTATGCCAAAGTCTTGGGAGTTGATATAGAGAATCTGTTCTTGTCCCAGCCGGATACCGGTGAGCAGGCTTTGGAAATCGCGGAGGCCTTGGTCCGCAGCGGTGCGATAGATATCGTAGTGGTTGATTCCGTAGCTGCCCTGGTGCCCCGGGCTGAAATTGACGGAGAAATGGGAGATGCCCACGTCGGGCTGCAGGCCAGGCTGATGTCACAGGCGCTGCGCAAGCTTACCGCTGCCATCAGCAAGTCGCGCACCACAGTAGTCTTTATTAACCAGATCCGTGAGAAAGTTGGAGTGAGCTATGGCTCACCGGAAACTACTACCGGGGGGCGGGCCTTAAAATTTTATTCGTCAATCCGGATGGAAGTGCGCAGGCATGACGGCATCAAGCAAGGTACCGAGATTATTGGTAACCGGACCAAAGTAAAAGTGGTCAAGAATAAAATGGCGCCCCCTTTTAAGCTGGCTGAATTTGATATCATGTACGGCTTGGGGATATCCAAAGAGGGCAGCATTCTGGATATCGCCTCTGAATTAAACATTGTTAACAAAAGTGGCGCCTGGTACTCGTACAATGAAGAAAGGCTGGGCCAGGGCCGGGAAAACGTCAAAGAATATCTCAAAGAACACCCCGAGCTTACCAATGAGATTGAACAAAAAGTCCGCCAGGCTTTAAATATCGGCGGTGCCGGCGCTGAAGATGCAAAACCGTTAAAGACTGAGCCTAATAAAGCTAAGCCCGATATGTACGAAGCTGCCCATGCAGAAAATGCGGAGCTTAAGCCGCTTGCTTAGCGATTTAGCGGGGGCAACGCTGAAGCCGGCAATTATAAGTCGTAAATATATTGCGTTATTAATTAAAGCCTATTCCGGAGAAAACTGTTATGATGAATAACGAATTTGAAAAAGCCAGATCCTATGCCTACCGGTTGCTATCCTACCGCCAGCGTTCAGGAAAGGAAATTGAGTCGCGCTTAAGGCAGAAAGGCTTTGAGCCGGAGGTTACCGGTCAAGTAATTGAGCAGCTGGCAGAGTATGGTTATATTAACGATAGGGAATTTGCCTGCAACTGGGTTGAGCAAAGACTGGGTAAAAGAGGCGTTAAGCGGTTAAAACAGGAGTTGTTTGAAAAAGGGGTTAGTGGCGAGATAGTTGGCGAGGCCTTGGCCGGGCTGGACAGTGATGCCGAATATAAGGCTGCAATAAAACTAGCCAAAAAGGTATTGCAGCGGGGTGACGGAGAATTTTCTTACCCGCGCCTGGCCGGCGCGCTAAATCGCCGCGGGTTTTCCAGCGAGGTGGTGCGCCAGGTCTGTCAAATTGCCCGTGACGGTCTAATAGACGTGGTATGGCTTGACAATTTGTAATAAAAACTGTACAATAAATGCTGGGAGAAAATAGAATTAGATACTACTACCTAAGGGTTTTATATAGATAAATCCCATAATTTTTGAGATAAGGTCGAGGTCCGGCTATGGTTTTGTGTGGCTGGATTTAAGGAGAGTAAGCTTTAAGCGTTGTTTTCTTTCCGTGATCTGGACAAGAATAAAAAGTAGTATCAGTTCGTTTTCGATCGAGTTATACTCGGTTTTTTTTTGTTACTTAAGCTAAAAATCAGACTAAGTCAAAAGGGGGTGAAAAGGAAGGTTGGAACTGAGCACGATATTAATTATTATTGCTGCTGCGCTGGCGGCTTTTGCCTTAGGGTATCTGCTTCGGAAATCTCTGGCTGAAGCTAAAATTGTCTCCGCTGAAAACGAGGCTAGAAAAATCCTGGAAGAGGCCGAAAAGGATGCTGAAGCCAAAAAGCGGGAAGCAATATTAGAATCTAAGGAAGAGGTTTTAAAACTTCGCAACGAGGTTGAAAAAGAGAACCGGGAGCGCAGGAATGAACTTCAAAGGCAAGAGCGCAGGCTGGTCCAAAAGGAAGAGAATTTAGACCGCAAAACTGATGCTATTGAGAAAAAGGAAGAAACCCTGGTTAAGAAAGAATCGGAAATCGATGCAGTAAAAGCACAGCTTGTGGAAGTATACAGCAGGCAACTAAGTGAGTTAGAGCGGATATCAGGCCTAACTTCTGAAGACGCCAAACAAATCCTGCTTGATGGTGTAGAAAAGGAGATCCAGCATGAGGTAGCGATCAAGATCAAGGATATGGAAAACAAGGCCAAAGAAGAAGGGGAAAAGCGGGCGAGGGACATTATCTCCCTGGCCATTCAAAGATGTGCTGCCGACCATGTAGCTGAAGTGACGGTAGCTGTGATCCAATTGCCCAGTGACGAAATGAAGGGGCGCATTATCGGACGTGAAGGCAGGAATATTCGCGCTTTTGAAACACTGACGGGGATTGATCTGATCATTGACGATACACCGGAGGCCGTGATTTTATCCGGTTTTGACCCGATCCGCAGGGAAGTGGCGCGAATTGCTTTGGAAAAACTTATCGTTGACGGCAGGATTCACCCGGCCCGAATCGAAGAAATGGTGGAAAAAGCACAGAAGGAAGTCGCCAACCAGATCAGGGAAGCTGGTGAACAGGCTACTTTTGACACTGGTGTGCATGGCATTCACCCGGAGTTGATTGTGCTGCTGGGCCGCTTAAAATTCCGTACCAGCTACGGTCAAAATGTATTGAAACATTCGGTTGAAGTGGCGCACCTGGCCGGCTTGATGGCCTCTGAGCTTGGTGTTGATATTCAATTAGCGAAAAGAGCCGGCTTGTTGCATGACATTGGCAAGTCGGTTGACCATGAGGTTGAAGGGCCCCACGTCACTATCGGAGTTGATCTGGCGAAGAAATACAGGGAGTCGCAGGAGGTCATTCATGCCATCGCTGCCCACCACGGTGACGAAGAGCCAAATTCGATTGTTGCAGTGCTGGTGCAGGCTGCTGACGCTGTATCCGCTGCACGTCCAGGCGCCCGCCGGGAGACGCTGGAATCATATATCAAGAGGCTAACTAAGCTGGAGGAGATCGCGAATTCATTTGAGGGTGTGGAGAAGTCTTATGCGATCCAGGCTGGCCGTGAAATACGGATTATGGTTAAGCCTGACAAGATAGATGACATCGGCGCGATCCGGCTGGTGCGGGATATTGCCAAAAAAATTGAAAATGAACTGGATTACCCTGGTCAGATTAAGGTTGTCAGCATCCGGGAAACCAGAGTAGTCGAATATGCAAAATAGAAAAAATGGCCCCAAAGGGCCGTTTTTTTATGGGTTGGAAAAAAATAATTAATCGATAAAATCGAAAACAAGCAGGAATAATGCTCAATAAACAGAATTTCTTATCTGGCACGTTTATTGGGGAAGGTGACTGTATTGGGAGTATGCTACAAGGATAACCGTGATGATGTAAACGGCAGCGTGGGGTTGTTAATATCAATATTAGTACGCTACCCGGAAGTAGCCACCATTAACTTTGATCCGGAAAAACAGTTGCTGAAGTTTACATTCATCTATTCAGGAGTACTGGAAGATAAGGAACTGGACAACTTAAAAGCGAAGCTGATCGACAGCATTGAAATCTACAACATGCTTGAGCATAAAGAAATCAGTGTGGTTTCCCTGCAGAGCCAGGTCTATGATAAACTTACTATTATTGAGGTCCAGCGTGATGTAGACACCCTTGTGCAGGAGGAGATCACACTAATTGTGGAGCTGTTCCACCGGTACCTGAATAATAACCTGGTTACGGAGGAAAATGAACGCTATTTTGAAGAGGACCTGGTTGCGCATGAGGAAATCATCGGTCATAATCTGGCCAAAATGAAGGGCGCAAGTCATAATAAATACCTTTTTGCCTTCCGCGAAGAAGGCAAGGTATTGGTATTCGATAAATGATGGGGGAATAATCACTTGCGGCTGCTGATGATTGGCGATGTAATCGGAAGTCCGGGTAGGAATGCCGTTAAAGTTAACCTGGAGGGGCTGAGACGGGAATTTAATTTACAGCTCGTCATAGCAAATGGTGAAAATGCGGCCGGTGGTAATGGTATTACCAGGGAGGTTGCCCAGGAACTATTTGCGATGGGAGTAGACGTACTTACCATGGGCAACCATGTTTGGAATAAAAAAGAAGCCTTTGAGTACCTTGCTCATGAAACACGCATTGTTAGGCCGGGTAACTATCCGCCCGGCGCTCCCGGCTCCGGCGCAATTGTTTATAAGACCAGACAAAATGTCAAGGTTGCCGTAATTAATCTGGCCGGCCGGACTTTTTTGCAGTCAATTGACTGCCCGTTTCGCAAGGCGGATGAATTGATCAACCAGGTAAAAGAAGAGGCCGGGGTAATCCTAGTGGACTTTCATGCGGAGGCTACCTCGGAAAAGATGGCGCTTGCCTGGTATCTGGCTGGGCGGGTATCGGCAGTGTGTGGCACCCACACTCATGTGCAGACAGCGGATGAGCGCATTTTGCCTGGCGGGACCGCTTACATAACGGACTTGGGCATGACCGGGCCCTGTGATTCAGTGATCGGGGTAAAGAAAGAAATTGCTATAAAGCGATTTGTCACTCAACTGCCCTTGCGCTATGAAGTGGCTGCCGGGCCTTTCCAATTTAACGGAGCCGTTATCGACATTGATGAGGAAACCGGAGAAGCTACAGCAATCAGAAGAATTCAAAACTACGGTTAGCTAAAGGATTAAAAGTCGCATTTTTCAAAAAGTAAAAAAGGTATTTTCTAGCCGCTGGCGAATATAATTTTGTACAGGAGTTAGTGTAACAAACCTTAGACAGTAGTAATAAAGGAGGTAGCTTAAATGGATGTCTTAAAGGTTTCAGCAAAATCTATTCCAAATTCTGTAGCCGGCGCGCTGGCAGGTGTGCTCCGGGAACGTGGGAGCGCAGAATTGCAGGCAATTGGTGCTGGTGCGCTAAATCAGGCAGTAAAAGCAGTAATCATCGCCAGAGGGTTTGTTGCTCCCAGTGGAGTCGACCTGGTTTGTATTCCTGCTTTCACGGATCTAGTGATCGATGGTGAAGAGAGAACCGGGATCAAGCTGATCGTACAACCGAAATAATCTTAACATATATTAATTGACGAGCTAGCTGTAACCTGTTTATTTTATGAATAAACAGGATTTTTTTATTGTTTTGGAAAACATAGTTAGGGTTTAGTTTTGTTTGACACAAGTGATGTCATTTTGATAATGCATTACATAGTGAATCTCATGTCAGCTTTTGATAAGTTATAAATATTGGAGGAATATATTTTGACTGATGGAAGCGCTTTAAATCAAGCTTTAAAATTGCATTCTGAAAGTATTATACTGGATGCTCACTGTGATACTTTAACAGCCATGCCTGATCAGGGCAGAAGTCTGGCCGGGCCTTCTGAAAGAGGGCAACTGGACCTGCCCCGCCTCCAGGCAGGAGGGGTGAACATTCAATTTTTTGCTGCCTTCATCGATCCGAGATTTAAATTCACCGCCGCCCACCGGGCCCTGGAAATAATCGACTTATTTTACCGGGAGACAGAGGAGAACAAAAACTTTATGCTGCCCGTTAAAAGCGTGCTGGATATGGAGCAGGCGTTGTCATCCGGTAAAATTGCCGCTTTTCTTGCCATTGAAGGGGGCGAGGCGCTGGAGGGGAGCCTGGGCATTTTGCGGTTGATGCATAAACTGGGGGTGCGCAGCATCACTCTGACCTGGAACGGGCGCAACGAGCTTGGTGATGGGGTAGGTGAGGAACAAACAGGCGGAGGGCTGACCCAGTTTGGCCAGTCGGCTGTGTTGGAAATGAACGGGCTGGGCATGCTGGTAGATGTATCGCATTTATCGGAAAAAGGTTTCTGGGATGTAATCAATATTTCCCGGCAGCCGGTAATTGCCTCCCACTCCAATTGCCAGGCGCTCTGTGGCCACCCCCGAAATTTAACAGATCGTCAAATTAAAGCCCTGTCAAACCAGGGAGGGGTGATGGGGATTACCTTTGTGCCCGACTTTCTTGGAGATAGGCGCAATGGTGTAACTGATGTAATTAATCATATTGAGCATGCCCTGGCGATTGGAGGACCGGACTGTGTGGGGATCGGGTCGGATTTTGACGGCACGGAGGAGCTTCCTCCGGGGCTGGGGGATTGCTCGCGCCTGCCCTTGATTACAAGCGCGCTGCTGGAGCGCGGTCATTCAGAAGAAGTAATCAAAAAAGTGCTTGGCGGCAATTTTATCAGGGTCATCAAGCAGGTTATTAAATAAAGTCCCATTAATTCTTTTCCTCAAACCGTTGGCCGTTTTTTATTATTTAACCTTGCACCTGGCTAAAAACTGGTGGGTTGATGCTCAGGCTTTGAGCCCGGGTGAACGACAGTATTAAGCGTATACAAAGAGTAAGGGGCCGTCGATCAGGTTTTATTTAGCTTCTTTTTCAAAGCAGAATCATCAAAAATGACTAATTGAGCAGAGTTTAACCTGGACTATTAATGGCTAAAAATTTTTAGCAATCAGATTGACAATCAAAAAGAGGGTGAAATTCAATGCCGGTGGACATGCACGTACATACAACGGCCTCAGACGGCCAGGATAGCCCTGCGCTGGTGGTTGCCCGGGCAAAGGAGATTGGGCTGGAAGCGCTGGCCATTACCGACCATGATACAGTAGAGGGGATAGAGCCGGCGATGGCTGCCGCCAGCCTGCAGGGCATCGAAGTGATTCCCGGCATCGAACTGAGCACTGTTTGCGGCGATGAGGAGTTGCATATTCTGGGTTACTTTATCGATTGGCACTGCCGGGAGTTTTTAGACCGGATTTACGAATTTCGCAGCTTCAGGGTGGGCCGGATCGAAAAAATGGTGAAGAAGCTAAAGGCAATGGGGCTGCCCGTGGAGATGGAACAAGTGAGGTCCATTGCCGGTGCGGGCTCAATTGGACGCCCGCATTTGGCTGCGGCAATGGTAGCGGCAGGGATAGTGGGCAGTGTTACTGAAGCGTTTGACCGGTACATCTGTACCGGCGGCCCGGCCTATGTGCCCCGCTACAAATTAGAGGCGGCAGAGGCTCTGCATTTGATCCGGACCGCTGGGGGGGCGCCGGTTTTAGCCCACCCCGGTCTTAGCAATGCCGGTAAATTGCTTCCAGGTCTGAAGCAGGAGGGTCTGGCCGGTTTGGAAGCCTACCATCCGTCCCACACCAGAGAGTTATCGGCATATTATTGCCGGTTGGCACAAGAACACATGCTGATCATCTCAGGCGGCTCCGATTATCATGGGGCAGGTCACAAGGAGGGGGTTAGCCTGGGGCTGAAAACCGTTCCGTATGCCGTAGTAGATGAGATAAAAAGTTTACTGGGAAGGTAGGACCATTGATCCCCTTCCCACAGGTTGCGGGATTTGATGCTGCATGCTGTCAATGCTGCATGCTGTCTATACCTGTCTTGGTCAATACCACAATCACCTCCGAGATAATTGGAATTTGATAACAAGGTTATTTCTAAATAACTAAACGGGCGGGATTAAGACTTCCGGTCAGGCAAGGGAGAATTGATGCGCCGGTTGACGTCTAGATAGCACTTTTCAAGCATATAATAGGTTTGAGTCAACCGGTGAGGTGGTATAGCAATGAATGAGAAAACTGATATCGGCAACCTGCAGAAAAGGGTCAGGGAATTGGAGGAAAAAGTGGAGCAGCTCCGGCTAAGCCGGAGAGTGCTGATGTATTTGATTGAAAAAATGGAAAAGGAAAAAGCGTGTTTCTTAAACCATTTAGAAAAGGAAAACCACAGACTGCACCAGGACAATTACCGTTATGCACGACGCCTGCTCAGCAAAAACCTGAAGATTATTGAGTTGGAGTCGAAGCTGGAGAATAACTATAACGAAATTGCCAACGAGGTAAAACCCCATTTATAATATTTAGTTTGAAATGTAGGGGCACGGTTATGGTATAATTAAGCATAAAATATTGACCCATGTTATTCGCGTTGCGCCCTGTCACATCTGCGGGTATGCCTGGCTGGCCAAAATAAATGCCGTTCTCCTGCCACAGCTAAGCGATGAGTTGAGCTGCTTTGCTCTCAATCGTAATGATACGGGAGGTTTATGTCAGCCATCCCCGGCCCGGCAGGGCGCGGGGTTTATTGTTATTTGTTAGGGGGAATGCTATGAACTGCTGCATTTTTTTTGTACGGCATGGCGAAACAACCTGGAATGTCTCTTTAAAATTACAGGGTCATAGTGATGTAGCTTTATCTGACCGCGGCCGCGAGCAGGCCGAATTACTGTCGCTGCGGCTGGCCTCCGAGAAATTTGACAGCCTGTACTGCAGTGATTTGGCCAGGGCCAGCGAAACTGCGGAAATTGTCGCCAGGCCCCATGGGCTCGAGGTCAAAAGAAAACCTGCTTTCAGGGAGATTAATTTTGGTGCTTGGGAAGGCCTCACTTTTGAAGAGGTGAATAAGGACTATGACTCTGTGCTTAAACAGTGGTGGTCCCGCCCGATGAGTACCAGGATCCCCGGTGGAGAGATGCTGGCTGAGGTGGTAGAGCGCGTCAGGTCGGCAACGCAAAAAATAGTAGAAACTCATAAAGACCAAACAGTCCTGGTCGTAGCCCACGGCGGGGTTATTCGCAGCATTATCGGCCATGTGCTGAGGATGGACTTGAATGAATACTGGCGACTCTATTTAGACAACACCAGCGTCAGCATACTGGAATTCCCGCGGTGGGAGCGGGGCACCCTCAGACTATTTAACGACTGTTCCCATTTAAATAACCTGGATAACCTGCGCCCCAAACATAAGAGCACTTTTTCAAATATGGCTGACAAGATGATGAGTTAAAGCGTTCCTGGCCGGGCAAGCTATTGTCAAAACGGAGGAATTAGCTTGGAAAATAAAGACTGCTCCCAAATTAGCCGTGTGCCCTGGAGTACCGGACCCAGCCTAAAGGAAATGACCGATGACGTGGGCATTGACTTCGACCGTTTTATCGACGCTCTCAAGGAAGATAAAACTGATCAGGAGATGGCGAGGGAGTTTGACGTTTCCGAAAAATTGATTTATCACTTGCGGGAACATTTTTTTACCCATGGCATCGGCTCAATCGTTGGCCGGGACTAGGGTTGGCGGAATTTGCTATTTTACTTGACTCAATAGGTTCCAGGTGATATAATCTTACCGTTAAATAACAAATACGAAGTAGAAGCCATCCGCTTCTCACCTTACGACGCGATTTAAAAAACGCAGTCCATAAGGTTTTTTCTATAGAGGATAACTTATTTTATAGCGGGTGGTTTAAACTCGCTATTTTTTATTTTAAAATTTATTATTTAAAGTTATTATTATTCGGAGGTGAACCTACTATCACAAAGGATTTCCGTGTTAATGAGGAGATCAGGGCCAGAGAGGTAAGGGTTGTCGACAGCGGGGGGGCACAGCTTGGGATTATGCCTGTTAGGGAAGCTTTGCGCCTTGCCGAGGAGAGACAACTTGATTTGGTCGAAATAGCCCCTACTGCAAAGCCGCCTGTATGCCGGATTATGGATATCGGCAAATATAAGTTTGAGCAAAGCAAGCGGGAAAAAGAGGCCAGAAAAAAGCAGAAGACTGTCAGTATTAAAGAAGTTAAACTTCGTCCCAACATCGAGGATCACGATTTTGAGGTTAAAGCCAAAAACGCGATCAGGTTTCTTAAGGAAGGCGATAAGGTAAAAGCTACAATCATCTTTCGTGGCCGTGAAATTGTGCATACCCAGCTGGGTATGAAGCTACTTAAACGGCTGGAAGAAAGTCTAAGTGCAGTGAGTACAGTAGAAAGGCAGCCAAAATTAGAAGGCAAAAATATGATTATGATTTTGGCTCCAAAACAGGAAAGTTAGGAAGGAGTGGGCAGTTTGCCTAAGATCAAGACCCACCGCGGGGCAGCAAAGCGTTATAAAAAGACAGCTACAGGGGAGTTTAAAGGCTCTCATGCTTATCATGGCCATATTCTTGGTAAAAAAAGCGCCAAGCGGAAGCGCAATCTGCGCAAGGCAACCATTGTCAGCCAGGTGGACGCCGGCAGGCTGAAGAAACTGTTACCTTAAGAACACCTCTGCGAATCAGCTAGAAAAAGGAGGAATATCATATGCCACGGGCGAAAAGCAGTGTGGTTTCACATAAGAGGCATAAGAAAATATTAAAGTTGGCAAAAGGCTACCGGGGTTCAAAAAGCAAGCTCTACCGGGTGGCCAACGAGCAAGTAATGAAATCTCTGGTTTATGCCTACCGTGACCGGAGGGTGAGAAAGCGCGATTTCAGAAAGCTGTGGATAGCCAGGATTAACGCAGCAGCCAGAATGAACGGGATTTCTTACAGCCGCCTGATGAACGGCCTGAAGCTGGCCGGTATAAATATCAACCGGAAGCTGCTGGCGGATATGGCGGTTAACGACGCCAAGTCTTTCGGACAATTGGTAGAAATGGCCAGGGCTAGACTTTAAGAGGCAGTACAGCAGTATTTTTAACCGGAAGCAAGGGATGAGGAAGCGATCTTGCAGGCGAATATAATTGACTTGATTTCGTTAAATAATAAATCCAGTAATTAAGCATGGTAGTATAATCATGCTTAATTTTTTATTTGAAATGTTTTAGGCGGACGCTACGGACTAGCAGGCCCTAAAAGCTTTGGTTATGCGAAACTTCGATAACGTGATATATCGGTGTTAAAACATGGGGTAACGGTAATGGCAATTAGACGAGGCGATAATGTGATCATCTCTCCGGGAGCCAAGCAGGTCATTGAAACCGGAGATATTCTGGTGGTGGCGGAACGTGATGCGAAACTCAAAGACCTTGAAGAGAGGTAGGTAAGTTTGACTTGCTGAGTAAGCAAAACCCCCGGATTAAACTCCTGCGCCGCCTTACAACACGACGCTATCGCGAAAAGGAAGGGAAGTTCCTGGTTGAAGGTGTCCGCTTTGTAGAGGAGGCGCTTAAATCCTCTTTTTTGGTGGATATGCTGGTGTATTGTTCGGAATATACCAATACTGCGCGGGGACAGGCCCTGCTGGAGACAGCAGCCGCCAATGGGACCCCGGTACTGGAAGTCGACAAGGAACTTTTTTTAGAACTTGCTGCGACTCAAACCCCACAGGGTCTACTGGCGGTAGTCCAGTGGCGCCCTTATACCTTAGCCACACTGCGGGAGGTCAGCCAGCAGGCACTTTTGGTGGTAGTTGACGCAGTCCTGGACCCGGGCAATTTGGGTACAATAGTCCGGGCGGCTGACGCGTCCGGCGCCGGAGCGGTGATTCTTTTGCCGGGAACCGTGGATATTTTAAACCCCAAGGCGCTGCGGGCGTCTATGGGCTCCATCTTTCATATCCCGGTTCTGCGGGACTGCACCGCGGGGGAGGTCAACGCTTTTTTTAAGCAGCAAGGGATTAAACTTATTGCCGGTGTACCTCGCGGAGGGAAACCAATATATGAAAGTGACCTCACTGTGCCTTGCGCCATTATTGCCGGCAGTGAGCCGCGCGGGCCCGGGGAAGCAATCCTTTCCGGCGTAGTGGAAAAGGTGTGCATCCCCATGCCGGGGCTGGCCGAATCCTTGAATGTGGCTGTTTCAGCGGCGATCATGCTGTATGAAGCGGTCCGGCAGCGCAGCTTCACGAAAGGACCTGGTCTTACGGATAAAACAATTAATGGAAAATAAAAAGGTTTCAAACTTATCTAACAGGCAGGTTCAGCTGATAATTCCGGAGTTTGCTGCAAAATTTAATCAGCATCAATTTTTATAGAGCCTCAAACTTCCTTGTCATCAATTTTGGCCTGTGGTATAATGACTTCGATGAGGTCCCCAAAAAATTGAGGAAAGGTTGTGGTTAAATGCTTTTAACCGCCGAATTTTTTTGGAGGCTGTTCGAGGCGACTGGTTCAGTCAGAGCCTACATGTTATACCGGAGGCTAGTAATCCACTGATTTTGTTATACATACCAACAAACGGTAATGAAGGGGAAAAGTAAGTGACCGGTATTCCCCAGGGAAGGGGGGTCAATGGACTGGAAGCCCGCCTGGAATCAAGTCAACTGAAGTTCGCCCCGGAACTGCAGCTGAACACGTCTAACAGTAGGTGTCGCCGGAGCTTCCACCGTTACCCGGAAGCCAGTATCGGGTTTTATCTGCCCCGTACAAGATAGGGTGGTATATCGGAGAATAAGTCCGTCCCTGTAGGGACGGTTTTTTTATTTTATATAGGGATATATTTATACTGTAAAAAGGAGGTTTGCTTGGTGGAAGAAAAGTTGCGAAATATTGACAACGAAGCCGGCCAGGCTATCGCCAAAGCCGCCGGCTTGGAAGAATTAAACGAAATCCGGGTCAAGTACCTTGGTAAAAAAGGTGAGTTGACTCAGGTGCTGCGGGGAATGGGAGCACTGAGTGCTGAGGAAAGGCCACGGATCGGGCAGGTGGCCAATGAGGTGAGGGCATCTATTGACAATCAGCTGTCAGCCAGGACTGCCCTGCTCAAGGAGGAGGCCAAAGGTTTGCGCCTGAAGGGTGAGGGGATTGACGTTACCCTGCCCGGTACTCCTGTATTGCGGGGCGGCAAGCACCCGCTGACTATCGTCACCGAGGAAATTCAGACTTTCTTTCTGGGACTGGGCTTCAGCATCGCTGAAGGGCCGGAAATTGAGACAGACTACTATAATTTCGAAGCGCTCAACCTGCCCAAGGACCACCCGGCCCGGGACATGCAGGATACTTTCTTTATCAGCGAGGAAACCCTGCTGCGCACCCACACCTCGCCGGTGCAAGTGCGCACCATGGAAAAAACAGCACCGAAGCTGCCTGTGAAGATTATTGTGCCGGGCAAGGTTTACCGACGCGATGATGACGCCACTCACTCCCCTATGTTTAGCCAGGTCGAAGGGCTGGCCATTGACCGGCGGATTACCTTCAGCGACTTAAAAGGCACCCTGGACCTTTTTTTAAGGGAGATGTTCGGCCCAAAAACTAAAACCCGCTTCCGCCCCAGCTATTTCCCCTTCACCGAGCCCAGCGCAGAAGTTGATATTTCCTGTGTGATGTGCGGCGGCCAGGGCTGCCGGGTGTGTTCCCACACCGGCTGGCTGGAGATCCTCGGCAGCGGCATGGTGCACCCCCGGGTGCTGGAGGTATCGGGCTATAATTCCGAGGAGGTCACCGGCTTTGCCTTTGGGATGGGTGTGGAGCGCATTACCATGCTCAAATACGGCATAGATGATTTGCGGGTACTGTTTGAAAACGACCTGCGCTTTTTGCGGCAGTTCTAACACTTGAGACTTGAGTTTGACAGTAGTAATATTCTCTCTCTTATCACTGCATTGTCAAACATCAGCAATAGACGGGAGGAGCAGTCTTTAATATTATCGACACTTATTTTATTTATTGTAAATTCGGCAATCAAGGTTAACAGTAATAGTAATATTACAACATAAGTCAAAGAAGATTCCCATAGCATATAGTCATTTGCTGTATTATTTTTATGGACGAAGACCGATTTAGGAGGTTACTACTGTGTACATATCTTATAATTGGCTGAAAGATTTTGTGGATCTGGATATCCCCGCGCAGGAGCTGGCCGACCGCCTCACCCTTGCCGGTATCGCTGTGGAGAGTGTAACCGCGCCAGGTGAGGGCATCGAAGGGGTGGTGACCGGTCAGATTGAAACCATCAAGCCGCACCCCAATGCCGACAAGCTGGTGATCACCAGTGTGAATACCGGCGATGAAAAATTGCAGATTGTCACTGCAGCCACCAACGTCAGCGAAGGCGATATTGTTCCCGTAGCCCTGGTCGGCGCCAAGCTCGCCGGCGGTTTTGCCATTAAGCGGGCTAAGCTAAGGGGAGTGGAGTCTCTGGGCATGATGTGCTCCGGCGGGGAACTGGGCATCGACCAAAAGACTATGCCGGCCGAACAGGCCCACGGGATTATGATTTTACCCCCCGGCACACCGGTTGGCCGGAATGCTTTGGAAGTTCTGGGCTTAAACGACTATATCCTGGAGCTTGACCTTACCCCCAACCGCGGCGACTGCCTGTCCATCATCGGGGTGGCGCGGGAGGTGGCAGCCCTGCTCGGGAAGCCTTTCCGCCTGGCGGAGCCCGCTTTCCCGGAGCTGGAGGAAAATATTGCAAGCCAGGTCCAGGTGGATATCGAAGCGCCTGATCTATGCCTCCGGTACATTGCCCGTCTGATTAAAAATATACGCATCGGCCGGTCACCGCTATGGATGCAGTCCCGGCTGCGCTCCGCCGGGATGCGGCCGATTAGCAATATCGTTGATGTGACCAACTACGTCATGCTGGAAATGGGCCAGCCCCTGCATGCATTTGACTACGACATGCTGATGGACCATCATATCATTGTCCGCCGGGGCGGGGAAAAGGAAAAAATGGTTTCTCTTGACGATGTGACCCGGGAATTAAGCCCGGACATGATTACAATTACCGACCCCTCCGGGCCGGTGGCCGTGGCCGGGATTATGGGCGGCATGACCTCCGAGGTTACCGACAAGACGACCTCGATTTTGCTGGAGTCGGCCTATTTCAACCCGGTCAGCATCCGCCGGGCATCGAAGGCTCTGGGCCTGCGGTCGGAAGCTTCCATCCGCTTTGAAAAGGGTATCGATATCGGCGGCTGCCTGAGGGCGATTAACCGGGCCGCTCAGCTTATATATGATATGGGAGCGGGCGAGGTGGTCAGCGGCACAGTTGACAACTACATCTCCCCGGTTCCGGAAAAAACCGTACAGTTAAGGCCCTCCCGCGCCACCCACGTGCTCGGCATGGAGGTGACCCGGGATATGGCCGCTGGTATCCTGTCCAGCCTGCAGTTCCATACTCAGGAGGACGGGGAAGACCTGCTGGTAACCGTGCCCAGCTACCGGGTTGATGTTGGCAGCGAGGAGGACCTGATTGAGGAGGTAGCCAGGCTTTATGGCTATGACTGGGTGCCCAACACCCTCCCATATGGAGCCACAACCCACGGGGTTAAAACGCCGGAGCAATTATCCCGGACCCTGATTGCCGATACATTGGCCGGCACCGGCTTCAACGAGGTGGTGACCTACAGCTTTACCCACCCGCGTGTTTTTGACCTGATGAATCTACCCGGAGACAGCCCTCTGCGGAACACGGTAAAAATTCAAAACCCGCTCAGCGAGGAGCATTCGGTGATGCGCACCATGCTGTTGCCCGGGCTATTGGAGGTGCTGGCCAAAAATGCCAGCCGCCGGGTACAGAACGGGGCGATATTTGAGCTGGGCAAGCTTTTTACACCTGCTGCGGCAGGCGCTGCGGAAGAGTGTACGGTGCTGGCAGCCGCCGCCATGGGACGAGTGGACGGGGGCTGGAAAACACCCGCGCGGGAGCTGGACTTTTACTTCATCAAAGGCGTGGTGGAAAATCTATTCCAGGTTTTAGGCACTGCCGCGGCTGTTTTTCAACCGGAAACAACAAATCCCAGTTTCCACCCCGGCCGGACCGCGTCCATCGAGGCCGGCGGGCGCAGGCTAGGCCTCATCGGCGAGTTGCATCCCGATGTGCTGGAGAAATATGACCTTCCTGAGCGGGTCGTGGCGTTTGAAATTGAGCTTGAAGCTCTGCTGGCAGTTTCCGGGCAGACCAGGGTCTATCGGCCTCTGCCAAAATTCCCGGGCATTGACCGTGATTTAGCCATTGTGGTCAGTAAGGAAACCCGGGCCGGGGATGTCCTTGAAGTCATCCGGGGTGCAGGGGGAGAACTGCTCGAATCAGTGGCCTTATTCGATATTTATCAGGGCGAGCAGGTGCCGGCAGGTTTTCAAAGTCTTGCGTTTAAATTAAAATTCCAGGCGGCTGACCGCACTCTGACTGATGCCGAAGTGAGCGAAGCAACCGCTGCTATCTCAGCCAAGCTGTCTGATGCATTTGGGGCCGGGCTGCGAAGTTAAAATGTTTCATTGTTCAGGAGGATATTATCGATAAATGAAGAAATAAAGTATAAATCTATTGAACACCTGGAGGAGTTAGCTAATGGGGCAGGAATTCCGGGTTGAGGTGGAAATTTATGGTGAGTTCTATACTCTAAAAGGTGACAGTACTCCGGAGCAGATGTTGGCGGTGGCTCAAGATGTCAACCGTAAAATGAAGCAGCTGGCAGACAATAATGCCAGGTTAAGCAAGTCGCAGGTAGCTGTTCTGGCCGCGCTTAACCTGTCAGATGAACTGCATAAATTACGGGAAGAATATGAAAGTATAGTCAGGATACTTGAGCCAGAAAAAAACAATGCTAAGCCGGACTCATGAAGTTTAAACTTCATGAGTCTTTTTTATCGCAGTTGCATATGCTGCATCCTGGCGCCATGTATAATGGAAACAGCGATTACTGCTAATAATTCCTAATATTATTTTCAGCGGCTAAACCGAGTTTGTCTGTGGAAGAATTAATGTCAGTAGGACAGGGTGAGTTTAGCGTGAAAAATTCAGAAATAGCCCGGATATTTTTTGAGCTGGCCAATTTACTCGAGTGCAAGGGAGAGGATTTCTTTAAGATTCGCGCCTACCGCCATGCAGCGAAAGTACTGGCCGGCCTGACCGAGCCGGTGGTAGAAATACATAAAAGAGGCGCTTTGGGCGAGGTCCCCGGCGTGGGTAAAAAAATAGCCGGTAAAATTATTGAGATATTGTCAACCGGCCGCCTAAAAAAGCATGATGACTTATTGCAGGAAATCCCGGCCGGTATGCTGGAAATCATGGCGCTGCCCGGGATCGGGCCTAAAATGGCCTGTATGCTCCGGGAAAAGCTCAATATTTCCGGGCCGGCGGATTTGCTTGCCGCAGCCCGCTCCGGCCGTGTACGCGGTCTGCCGGGGATGGGCATTAATCGCGAGATGGAAATAATCCGTAATATTGAAATGCGCCAAAGCAAGTCGGGACGTGTTTTACTGGTCACAGCAAAAGAGTTGGCCGGGGAAATAATAGATTATATCAAGTCGGTCCCCGGGGTAACCAGGGTCGAGGCCGGGGGCAGCCTGCGCCGGTGGCAGGAGACGGTCGGGGATGTCGACCTGGTTGCCAGCGCCGAAAATTCCCGGCTGGTGTTCGAGGCTATGACCGGTCACCCGCGGGTGGAGAAAGTTGTGGAAATGAGCGGGGAATGGGCCAGGTTTGGGACCAATTGCGGTATTAACATCGACCTGGAGGTAGTGCCGGAGGAATTATTCTCCCTGGCGCTGCATAAAAGCACCGGCAGCAAGGCCCACTACCAGCGCCTCCAGGAGCTGTTTGCCGCAAAAAATGTGCAGTTAGATCCTGCTATATTGGAAAATTCCGCTCTTACCCTTCAGGAGGAAAATATTTACGCCGCCCTGGGACTGCCCTACATCCCTCCCGAAATCAGAGAGGACCGATGTGAGATCGAGCATGCCTTAGAGAACAACCTGCCCGAGCTGGTAGAGCTGCAGGACATCAAAGGGGACCTCCATGTCCACACCGACTGGAGCGACGGCCTGGGCTCGATAGAGAAAATGGTGGAGCGGGCCAGGGCTAAGGACTACCGGTATATAGCTATCACAGACCACTCCCAGTCCCTCAAAATTGCGGGGGGGCTTTCCCTGGACCGGCTCAAGGTGCAGCACCGGGAGATCGGCCGGTTAAACGAAAAGTATAAAGATAATACCGGGGACTTTAGAATCCTGACCGGCATCGAGGTGGACATTTTGCCCCAGGGCGGGCTGGATTGCCCGGATGAAATCCTGGCGGATATGGACCTGGTGGTAGCTTCGGTGCACAGCGCCTTTCGCCAGGACCGGGACAAGATGACCGCCCGGATTGTTTCAGCCATTGAGAATAAGAACGTTGATATCATCGGACACTTGACCGGGCGGATTATCGGCAGGCGTGCGGAATATGACCTGGATCTGGAGCGGGTGTTGGAAGCTGCTGCCCGCTGTGGTAAGATAATGGAGATTAATGCTTCCCCGGACCGGCTCGACTTAAACGATGTGAACGCCCGCCTGGCCAAAAACAAAGGGGTGAAGATCGCTGTCAATTCCGATGCCCATAATATAAGGAGGCTTGATGAAATGCCTTTTGGGGTGGCTGTGGCCCGCCGGGCCTGGCTGGAGGCGGACGATGTAATCAACACCCTGACGCTGAAAAAACTGCTGCGTAAGCTCAAGTGATACCTAACTCGTCGAAGGATTATATTGCACAAATAAGCAGTTCAGCTGAGTGTTGGGCATAGCTTTAAGGAGATGCTGGGATTACTGCCTTCACCAGAGGGCTGTGCTTCGACCATAACGGTCTAGGTCAGCTGTTTGATTGTGTACGACACAAAATCTCTTGCTTGTAATAAATGTAGTTGTGTTCCAACACGGAAATCAAACAGATACCTTATACTTATAGTTTTAAGAAACTTTAATCATTTTTTTTGGGGAGTAATATGCCTGGTCATAATGATATAGCTGCTAAGAGAGTTGTGGCCGGCTCGGGTGCCGGTGCTGTTAAGCAGAATGGTCATAGACATAAAGATATATTTACTAAGGGAGAGGTCCTGCCCCGCTCTTTTTATGCCGGGCCTACTGTCACCGTGGCAAAGGAGCTTTTGGGATCGTACCTGGTACATATTACGGCGGAGGGCACTGCCGCAGGGCGAATCGTGGAGACGGAGGCCTATATTCAGGGGGACCCGGCCTGCCACGCCTTCCGGGGTATGACCCGCCGCAACCGGGTGATGTTCGGGCCGCCGGGCTATGCCTACGTGTATTTTATTTACGGGATGTACTATTGCTTTAACGTGGTGACTGCCGCGGAGGGGGTCGGGGAGGCAGTGTTGATCAGGGCGCTGGAGCCGGTGTCCGGGGTGCCCCTGATGCGCCTGCGGCGAAGGCGGGAAAGGCTGGCAGAGCTATGCGGGGGACCGGCCAAGCTGGTGCAGGCCCTTGGCATCTCCAGAGAACATAATGGCGCTGACCTGACCAAAGCGCCGCTGGTTATCTGCCGGGGCAACAGGAATGAAGAAATCGTAACTACGACCAGGATTGGCATCCGGGAGGAGTGCGCCCTGCCGCTGAGGTTTTATCTGCAGGAGAGCCCATTCATCTCAAAAAAATAATTTAACTGAAATATTTTTATTCTGATACTAAGCTTATTAGGGAGGTAGGATAATTTGAAAATCAAAGAAATCTACGAGCTTGCCGTGAACAAAGGGATTGATAATGACCCGCGGTCCCGGGAGGCGGTGCTGAAATTACTGGAAAAGGAAAATAAGACTTTCGAGCAACTAAAAGAAGACGAAAAGGCGGAATTTGACCGTGACCGCCTGTTCAACCCCTACGGTGACACCCGGGTCCTTTTCGGGGATCCCGTTCGCGAGGTCAACCGGGTGCTGGCCGGGATAGATATGGAAGTCGGTGAGGTACTGCTGGCCGATAAGCTAGCCGGCCGGGGCCGGCCGGTGGATTTGCTTATCGCACACCACCCTGAGGGCAAGGCGATGGCAGCCCTGTACCAGGTGATGCAGGTGCAGTCAGATGTGCTGGCCAGCTTTGGGGTGCCGATTAATGTTGCCGAGGGGATTATGACCTCCCGGATCAACGAGGTTAAAAGAGGGTTGATGCCCCTAAACCACAACCGGGCGGTAGACGCCGCCAGGCTCCTGGATATCCCCCTGATGTGCTGCCATACCGCAGCCGACAACCTGGTGCAAAAATATATTCAGGATATGATCGATCGGGAGAATCCTGAGACACTGGAGGAACTGGTCAAGGCTATCAAAAAAATTCCGGAATATGCCGAGGCGGTCCAGTATAACGCCGGGCCGGCCATAGTCCTGGGCAGCAAAGAAAACCGCGCGGGCAAGATCATGGTCGATATGACCGGCGGCACCAGCGGCTCCGAGGACGCCTACTCCAAGTTGGCGGTGGCCGGTGTCGGCACCCTGGTGGTGATGCATATTGGTGAGAAGCACCGCAAGGAAGCAGAAAAAAACCATATTAATGTGATTAACGCCGGGCATATGGCCAGCGACTCACTGGGTATGAACCTTTTCCTGGATGAGCTGGCGCGGAGAGGCGTCGAAGTGCTGGCTTGCTCAGGCCTGATTAGATACGAGCGGAAGGAGTAACTTTTTATGCCGGTAAAACCGGAACTGCTGGCCCCGGCCGGGGCCTGGGAAGCCCTGGTGGCGGCAGTGCAAAACGGCGCGGATGCCGTTTACCTGGGTGGGAAATTGTATAGCGCCAGGGAATCCGCCGGTAATTTCGACCGGCAGGAACTGGAGAGGGCGATTGAGTATGCCCATGTGCGCGGTGTAAAGGTATATGTCACGGTGAATACCCTCCTTTCTGATCAGGAACTGCCTGAGGCGGCCAGGTTTCTCCATTTCTTGCAGCAGGCCGGGGCCGACGCGGTGATCCTCCAGGACCCGGGGTTAATCAGGCTGGCCCGCAAGGCTATTCCCGAGTTGCCGCTGCATGCCAGCACCCAGATGACTGTACATAATATCCCGGCGGCGCGGTTATTAAAAGCGGCAGGAATGAAGCGAATCGTGCTGGCCAGGGAGCTTTCACTGGAAGCGATCAGGGGCATAGTCAGGCAGGGAGGGGCCGAGGTGGAGGTCTTTATTCACGGCGCCCTGTGTGTCTGCTACTCCGGCCAGTGTCTTATGTCCAGCCTGATTGGCGGACGGAGCGGGAACAGAGGTCGCTGCGCGCAGCCCTGCCGCTTGAGCTATATACTAGTGAACGAGGAAAATCGCCAGTTAGCCAGCCCCGGGGAAGTGGGCGACCACCTGTTGAGCCCCCGCGACCTAAATCTGAGCGCCCACCTGCCGGATTTGGTCAAATCCGGCATCACCTCTTTTAAAATAGAAGGCCGGATGAAGAGGCCCGAATATGTGGCCACAGTGGTCAGGGTTTACCGCAGCTTGTTGGACCGGGCCCTGACAGGTGCTCACTATGCGGTTGCGCCGGCAGAAATGAGAGAGCTGGCCCAAATTTTTAACCGGGATTTTACCACCGGCTACTTTTACGGCCGCCCGGGCCGGGAGCTAATGAGCTACAAGCGCCCGAACAACCGGGGGGTCCGGTTAGGGCGGATTAAGGGTTTTGACCGGAACAGCCGCCTGGCTGAAGTTGCCCTGGAAGAGCCGCTGCGGGTGGGGGACGGTATTGAAGTATGGGTTACCAAAGGAGGCCGGGCAGCCGGTGAGGTGCACCGGATTGTGTCTGGCGGCAAAAACGTTGAGCGGGCACCCGCCGGGGCAACCGTTTCCCTGGAAATACCCGGCCGGGTGTTCCCGGGGGACCGGGTTTTTAAAACCCACGACGCCGACCTGATGGAGCGGGCGCGGGAAACCTTTACCTCAGCCCGCGAGCACAGGAAGTTCCCTTTGCTCTTTGAGGTATTTGCCCGGGCCGGCGAGCCGCTGAAACTTAAAGCAACAGACCCGGCCGGCCTGACTGGTGAAGCCGAAACAGCATCGCCGGCCCAGGTAGCCCAAACGAGGCCGCTGACTTTGGAGTATTTGAGAAAACAGCTGGGGCGGCTGGGGAATACCCCCTTTGAACTGGCGGAGCTGCGCTGCGAGCTGGACGGTCCTGTGATGGCCCCGGTGGCTGAAATTAATGAGGTGCGGCGGACCGCGCTGGCCCGGCTGGAGGAGCGCAAGCTGGCGGCTGTAAAAAAAGAACCGGTGCCCGAAGCTGTATTCAGAAGCCGTCTGGCAGGGGCGCTTTCCACCCAGCCAGTAAAAAGGCCTGACCCCGTTAAAAGCCCCGACCTGGCTGTTGCTGTCACAGAGTTGTCCGCCCTTAAGGCGGCGGTTAGGGCCGGCGCCGGCATGGTTTACTTCGGGGGGGAGCGGTATCACTCCCGGGTGCCGGTTACGCCGGACGATATCCGGGCGGGTATGGATATTTGCTCTCAGGCCGGGGCCCGGTTTATTTTATCGTCTCCGCGCATATTGCAGGATGACGACTTGGACTGGTTTTGCCGCCTGCTGGAAAAAGTGGACGGCCCGCAACTGGCGGGGGTCCAGGCCGGCAACCTGGGTCTGTTAAAAAAAGCCGGGGAACTGACGGACAAAACCATCTATGCCGACTTCTCTTTGAACGTTTTTAATGCGGAGGCCGCCGCCTTCCTGGCGGAGGCGGGGGCAGGGCAGATCACCCTTTCGCCCGAGCTGACGCTGGACCAGATCCGTGCTCTGGTCCGTTTGCTCTCCGTGCCGGCGGAGGTAATTGTCCACGGGGCACTGCCCTTGATGGTGACAGAATATTGTGCGGTGGGCAGCCTGCTCGGCCAGGGTGAAAAGTGTTCCGGACCGTGCCGGGGCAAGACCTTCGGTCTGAGAGACCGCAAGGGTATAGTCTTTCCGCTGGAAACAGACCAGTTTTGCCGGATGCAATTATTTAATTCCCGGGATTTGTGTGTGATTGAGTCTGCCGGGGCTCTGGCCGAAACCGGCGTGGCCGCGCTGCGCATTGAGGCCAGGCGCGAGGGGGCCAAATATGCCCGTGAAGTTGTGCAGGCCTACCGCACAGCTCTAAACTGCCGGCCCTGGCAGCAGGATGAAATAATGCAGTTGAAAGAAAAATTAGCCCAGTACAGCCCGCAGGGGTTTACCAGGGGTCATTATTTCCGGGGAGTATTATAAACTAAGCTTATTATATGATCAAACTTTGTTGATATATTTGATTACGGGAAGTTTATTAAACAGGACACGTAAAGGACATCATATGGATAAAAAAACGCTGACCAGGCTGGAATTTCATAAAGTCAAAGAGCAGCTGGCGGCCCATGCCGGCTCGGCCCTGGGCAAAGAGCGGGTGATGGAGCTTGAGCCGGTAGATAACCCTTTCATCATTTCCCGGTGGCAGGCGGAAACCAGCGAGGGGCGCGAGCTTTTAAGGCTGGACCCGGTTGCGGAAATCGGCGGCTGGCGCGATATCAGGCTCCCCCTCCAGCGGGCCGGGCGCGGGGCGCTGCTTGAACCGGAAGAGCTGCTGGCGGTGGCAGATACGCTGACTGCCAGCCGGCTGATTAAAAAATTCCTGCAGGAAAAGCAGGAGCGCTACCCGATCCTCAGCGAGTTGGGACTGGCCCTGGCCGCCCTGCCTGACCTGGAAAGAAAAATTAAAGAGGCCATCCTGCCAGGCGGCGAGGTGGCCAGCGGCGCGTCTGCAGCGCTGGCGCAAATTCGCCGTAAGCTCACCGGCGC
Organism: Pelotomaculum sp. PtaB.Bin104; assembly: GCA_002067205.1. Taxonomy (GTDB): domain Bacteria; phylum Bacillota; class Desulfotomaculia; order Desulfotomaculales; family Pelotomaculaceae; genus MVQL01. The sequence goes on along the minus strand of MVQL01000209.1, from coordinate 11,867 downwards.
CCAGGCCCAGATCAAGGGACACCTGGAGCATGTGATCCGCTCGCCGGAATACCAGAAATATTTGCAGGACCCGATCGTGACCGTCCGGGAAGGGCGGTATGTGGTGCCGGTAAAGATCGAATACCGTGCCCAGGTGCCCGGGATCGTCCACGACCAGTCCGCCAGCGGCGCCACCCTGTTTGTGGAGCCTATGGCGGTGGTGGAAAAAAACAACGAGCTGAGGCGTCTAATCGTTGCGGAGAAGCAGGAAGTCCTCAAGATTCTGTCCGATTTGTCCGCTCAAGTGGCCCAAAACGCGGAAGACCTGAGGATTTCCCTGGACGCTCTGGGGGATTTGGACTTCATCGTGGCCCGGGCCCGCTACAGCCAGAAATTGAACGCATTGGCCCCCGTATTTGAGGGTGAGGCCAATATGAATATCCGGCTGGGGCGGCACCCGCTGCTGCAGGGGGACGTAGTGCCGGTAGACCTGCGCCTGGGCGAGGACTTTGACACCCTGGTGATCACCGGCCCGAACACCGGCGGCAAAACGGTGGCTTTGAAAACCGCCGGTATCTTAGTGCTGATGGCCCAGTCCGGATTGCACCTGCCGGCTGAGGAAGGCACCAAGCTGGGGATCTTCAAACAGGTCTTCACGGATATCGGGGACGAGCAGAGCATCGAGCAGTCCCTGAGCACATTTTCCTCCCACATGATCAACATTGTGGAAATCATTTCGAAGGCCGGCCGGGACAGCCTGGTGCTGCTTGACGAGCTGGGTGCGGGTACCGATCCCGCGGAAGGCGCCGCCCTAGCCCAGTCAATTTTAGAAAAGCTGCACGCGGCCGGGGCGAAGACCATCGCCACTACCCACTACAGCGAGCTGAAAAACTTTGCCTACCTGCGGGAGCGGGTGGAAAACGCCAGCGTAGAGTTCGACGCGGTGACCCTCAGACCCACCTTTCGCCTATTGATTGGCCGGCCTGGCCGCAGCAACGCCTTTGAAATTGCCACCCGGCTGGGGCTGCCGGCGGAACTGGTCGCGCGGGCCAAGGAATTTTTGACTGTGGAACAGGTACAGGTTGACGAGTTAATGCGCAATTTAGAGCGGACCCAGCAGGAAGCGGAGGCCAACCGGCGTGAATCCATTGAAATGACAGAAGAAGCCAGGGCCTTAAAGGATAAATATGAAAAGCTGGAATTTGACCTGGCCCAGAAGCGGGAGTCGATCATGGCTAAAGCCGCGGAAGAAGCAAGGAATTTGGTCCGGTCGGCCAGAATGGAAGCCGAGTCAACAATCAAAGAACTGCGGGAAAAGCTGGCGCAGGAAGCCGCCCAGGGGCGGGAAAGCGCCATTCAAACAGCGCGGGAGAACCTGGCCAAACTGAACAAAAAAGTGGTAAAAAAAATCCCGGAGAAGGTGATTGCCGGAAAAGCCCCTGCCCACCTGCAAATTGGGGAAGAGGTCTACCTGCCCAAATATAACACAAACGGTTTCGTCCTGGCCCCGCCGGGCCCGGATGGTGAAGTGCAGGTGCGGGTCGGGGTGATAAAAGTAAATGTACCTCTAAAAGAGCTGCGCCGGGTGGAAAAAAAAAGGCCGGCGCAAGCCAAGAGCTCGGCTGCCGGGCTGGCACTGGACAAGGCCCGGGATATATCCTTCGAGTTGGATTTAAGGGGCCAGTTCGCCGACGACGCCTTGCTGGAGGTGGAAAAGTACCTGGATGACGCCTTTTTAGCCGGCCTGCCCAAAGTCCGCCTGATCCACGGCAAGGGCACCGGCTCGCTGCGGGCGGCGGTCCACAGGTACCTCAGAGGCCACCACCGGGTGAAGTCCTTCCGCCTGGGTGAGCAGGGTGAAGGGGGGTACGGGGTAACAGTGGTGGAGCTGGCATAATTATTAAGCTGTCCAAATTGGATAGCTGAGGGAATTGCAGGGGCGGCCAGGTTGTTCTCCGTTGTGAGGTGAGGATGGCAGCTTACCCACAGACTGATCGCCTCGCGGGTAGTATTCGGTGATTAATAGGTTAAAATATTAATTAATTATTTAATTGGGTTTAAAGGGGGGAGTCCTGGATTGGGAAAATGGCTTAGGATCGCGATGGCAGCCTTGTTGGTGGCTTCAATTTTTGGATTGGCGGGATGTGCTTCTAATGGGGAACAGGGTGCCGTTACTGTCAGCAAAGCTGCCGCCCGTAACGGAAAGCTGACCTGCGGCGTCGTGGTCAGCGGCAAATTGGAAGCCTTGAAATCTGCCAATGTGGTGCCCAATATGTCCGGAAGGGTGGACAAAATTCCGGTAGACGTCGGTTCGGAGGTTGCGGAAGGTGACCTGTTGGTCAGCCTTGATGCATTAAACCTTGCGGCTTTGGTGGATGTATATGCGGCCCAGCTTGATAAAGCAAGGAATTCCGATTTGCCTGCACAGAAGAACCAGATGGAATTAGCCCTGACCAACGCTGAGTCCAGTTACAAGACGGCTGAAGCAGAGTATCAGAGAAGTAAACAGCTGCTGGACGCCGCTTTGCTGTCCCAACAGCAGTTTGAGCAGTCCGAGAAGCAGTACATCCAGGCCAAGGCAGCTTATCAGGCTGCCCAGAATAATCTAAACATTCTTGTAAATGCTACAATACCTGAAACAATCCGCCAGAACGAGGCTCAGTTGAAAAAGGCGCAGGCTGACTTGGACAATAGCGTAATCAAAGCCCCTATTAGCGGGATAGTTACTGCCAGAAATATTAACCCGGGTGAAATGGCCAGCCCCGCACAGCCGGTGGTCACTTTGGTCGACCTTGATACGGTCGTTGTCCAGGCCAACGTAGACGAAAACCAGGTTAATGATTTGCAGGCCGGACAGGAGATTAAGGTCAAGGTAGCTGCAGTACAGGAAGAACTCTTCACGGGTACGGTTACTAACATCGCTATGGCAGCCAATTCTTCTACCAAGGCCTACCCGGTGAAAGTGCAAATTAAAAACCCCGGGCACACGCTTAAGCCCGGCATGTTTGCGGAAGTTTATCTAAATAGTCAAGAAGAAGAAGGAGTAATAATCCCCGGGGAAGCTCTGATGAAAAGCGAGAATAAGAGTTATGTATGGTTAATTAATAGCGGCCAGGCTTTAAAACGCGAAGTAGCAGCCGGCCAGTCGGACGGCAACAATGTGGTCATCAATTTGGGCCTTAATGAAGGTGAGGAAGTAGCTGTTACAAACCTAGATTTATTAAGTGAAGGCAAGCCAGTAATTATTCAATAATTTTTCTTATTTGATTGAGAGGTTGCTTATGAAAAAGAAAGCGGTATTTTATATTGTACTCGCAGCAATGATCTGCACCCTTGCCGGTGTAACCTTTTATTACTGGTATAATAGCAACAACTATGTTGATACAGACGATGCACGGGTGGACGGGACCACAGTAAAAATAAGCCCCCAGGTATCCGGAAAAATCTTGGAAATGAACATAGACGAGGGGGATACGGTCAAAGATGGGCAGATTATCGCCCGCCAGGTGGATTTTACTTCAACACCCAGCATGAGTGCCGGCGCCAACCCTGATCTTTACCTGGTCAAGTCACCCATCAGCGGCACTGTCATCAAGAAAACCGGCAATGTGGGCGAGGTTGGCGTCCCCGGCCAGCCGGTGGCAATGGTAGCCGACTTGAACAACCTCTATATTACGGCAAACGTTGAGGAAACTGACTTGTACAAGGTCAAGGCGGGCCAGCAGGTTGATTTTACTGTTGACAGTATACCGGGAGCAAAATTTAACGGTCAGGTAATTTCTATCGGAGACGCTACGGTGTCGACTTTCTCACTCCTGCCGGCGCAGAATACCGGTGGAAACTTTACCAAAGTAGTACAGCGTGTCCCGGTCAAGATCGGCATCAAGAATTACCAGGGCAAGCGCCTGATCCCAGGTATGAATGCAGTGGTCAGGATCCATGTTAAATAGGAGAAAGTCCGTGAATAAAGACAGCTCAAAGATAAGCCCCACCGGTGTAAAAAGGTTGGAAGATAATATGACGCTGGAAAAGGCAGGATGGGGCGGAGAGGAAGTTCCCGGCAATGCGGCACCGGTTAGGTCGCCTGCCAACGAGGGACCGCCTGGACATGGGCGCGGGCCGGAGGGACCGCCCGGCGTGGGGGGTGCTCCCTCCGGCCAGATACCCATGGCTGCGCTGCTGACCCTGGTGATCGGGGCGTTTATGGCTATACTTGACGGCAGTATCGTCAACGTAGCGCTGCCCAAGATGATGGCCATTTTCGGGGTGGCGGCCGACCAGGCGCAATGGGTAATGACCGCCTACCTGCTTGTTTCGGGTGTTGTCGTGCCGGTAACCGGGTATCTGGGGGACCGCTTCGGCTACAAAAATATGTATATTTTTTCGCTGCTGGCTTTTACGGCAGGCTCGGCTATTTGCAGTCTGGCCTGGAGCAATAACTCGCTGGTTATCGCGAGGGTGATCCAGGCTGTTGGCGGCGGCATGATCATGCCGGTGAGCATGGCCATGATCTATGTCATCGTACCCAGGGATAAAATCGGCATGGCTTTGGGGATATGGGGGATATCCGCAATGGCTGCCCCGTCCATCGGGCCGACCCTCGGCGGCTACCTGGTCGACCACTTCAGCTGGCAGTGGATTTTTTCGATCAATATACCAATAGGCATTGCGGCGACGTTTCTAGCTATGGTTATTTTGAGCGACACGCCCCGGAAAGCGCATTTAAAACCGGATATTCCGGGCACAATCTTGAGCGCGGTGGCTTGTTTCGCCCTGCTGCTGGCGCTCAGCGAGGGGCAGGACAAGGGCTGGACCTCCCTTTATATTGTGAACCTGTTTATTATCTCGGGTTTTACACTGGCCCTGTTTGTTATCTGGGAATTAATTGCACCAGAACCCTTGCTTGATATTAAGCTGTTAAAAAATAAAACTTTCAGCATTAGCCTGGTCTGTCTGGCCATTGTAACCGTTTGCATGTTTTCAGCTATTTTTCTGATCCCTCTGTTTGCTCAAACTGTGCAGGGCTATACTCCGATGCAGACAGGCTTGATGATGATGCCGATGGCCTTGACCATGGGGGTGATGATGCCCATCAGCGGCCGTTTATTCGATAAGATTGGCGCTATGCCGCTATGTGTTGTTGGCTTTGCCATCACTGTAATCACCACTTACCAGCTGCATACTTTAACCTACAACACCGGTATCAGAGAGCTGCAGTGGCTGCTTGTGGAAAGGGCCGTCGGCATGGGATTATGCATGATGCCTTTGACCACAGCCGGGATGAATACCATTCCGCACTTCCTGATCGGGCGAGCTTCGGCGATCAGCAATCTGGTCCGGCAAATTTCCGCTTCCTTTGGCATCACCTTTCTCACTTTCGTGACGCTCCACCGCCAGGAATACCACACAGTTTGGCTCGCTGACACGGTAAACTGGAGCTCCCCCGCTGCGGTGGGAATGCTGCAGCAAATCCAGAGCATTATATCTCAAGCAGGTTCGTCGGGTGCACAAGCGGGCGTTTCCGGCGCAACGTCAGTCTTATACTCTCTGGTGCGGAGGGAAGCGTTTATCTCCGGGATCGAAGACGCTTTTATTGTCAGCACAATTTTTGCAGTATTAGCTTTACCACTGGTTTTTTTCCTCAGCAAGAAGCGCATGGAGGCACAAAGGGCGGCCGAATACAAGCGGTATGCCCATTTGATGCCGCCTGGGCCGGCGGTGGGAGGATCCGTTAAAAATGCCCGGGTGAAAAATTAAGAAACCGGGTTTAATCCCGGTTTCCAGTCTAGCCCATACTATAGGACCAGTTGTAGCCGCTATTGTTGTCCCAGTTATCTGCGGTGTCGTGGAAGCAGAAAGTAAGCTGCCTGTCCTCCATATTAATCGTCTTTTTCCAGCCGCCTGCGATGTGCTGCATGCGGTAGTCATCTACAGTTTTCCAGTTCATCGGATCTCCGAAGCCGATGTGCAGGTAAACTTGACTTGCCCCGCTGTTATTGAGAAGCCCGTTGTAAATAATAGTAATGTCGCTGCCATCCGGCGCCAGTGATTTTACGTGAACGCCGCGCTGCTCGTCCGACCAGCCGTGATGATACAAGCTTCACACCTCCTTGAGAAATAATGATTTAAGTTCAACTATTATTCTAAACAAATTTAAAATTACTATGAGTGCCTAAAATTGGTTTACACAAAAAGTTTATCTATTTTGTCAAAAATTTTTCCCAGGAAAAAATCGCTGCGTCGATACTAAACTCACGACGCATATTAGAAGTTACAACAACCAGACAACACGTCTAAAGCCAATGCTTTGATGTTCTTGCCTCTGGCCGGCTGCAAGAGCGTAGTTCACTAAAAGCGTATCGTTTAAACAGGTCAGCCTTCGATGGACTGAAGCAATTCCCGGAAATAAATTTTATCGAGACTCTCTATCCTTTTCCTTAACTTGTATTGCATGCCGGCTGTTTTGATTGCTTACAGTCTGTTTTTTAGCCTCCTGCTTGTCCTGGTTATTTTTCTGGCTGTTGCCGGTTGTGCTGGAAAGCGCCCCGGCGCTGTGGATGGGGCAGGACCCGACGGGCACGCGCAGGTTGTAGTCTTCAACCGATGAAGGTACTGAATAAGGCAGTTTAATCAGCGATTTCATCAGCCGGTCCGGGCAGAACTCGGTGGGAGTCTGGCCGCTGGCCAAGCATACCTCATAAAAAACATGGACATCATCGGTGTGGGACGGGACAGTCCCTTCGGCAAAAAGATCTGTAACAGTGCTGTTTGAAGGAGAATTGGGGCCAGGCAACAGCCCCGACTTGCTGTCCACCGTGGCCGTTTCCAAGCCGGCCGGACGGGCAAAGTCTTTAGCCGAGACGTTATTCAGCGCCTTGCTCATTACCTCCCGCCAGATTCGAGCCGGGTAAGTGCCGCCAAAGGCCTGGGGCATAGCTGTCGGTGTATCGTACCCGATCCATACGGCTCCGACCAGGTCGGGGGTATATCCGACAAACCAGATATCCTTGCCGTCGTCGGTGGTCCCGGTTTTTCCCGCTGCCGGCCGCCCGATTTGAGCGCCGGTGCCGGTGCCGCTGCGGACCACGGACTGCATCATATCCGTAACCAGGTAGGCTGTAGTGGCTTTCATTGCCTGGTGGCGCTTAGGAACATTTTGTTCGAGGATAATCCCGTCCGCTTTTTCAACCTTCAGTATGGCTGTCGGCTCAATATAATACCCGCCGTTGGCAAAAGCGCCGTAGGCCCCGGCCATTTGCAAGGGGGTGACACCGGTGTGCAGGCCACCCAGGGCCATGCTGGCGCCGTGGACCTTGGGGTCCAGCTTAATGCCCAGGCCGGAGGCAAACCGGATCGCCTCGTTCAACCCGACTGAGTCCATTAGCAATTTAACCGCGACAACATTAACCGAGTGAGTCAGGGCGTCGCGCAAGGTGATCAGCCCGCGGTACCTGCCGTCAACATTCTTCGGCTCATAAGAGCCGTATTTGGTTGGGATATCGTCTATCACTGAGGCCGGCCCCATGCCTTTGTATTCTATGGCCGGGCCGTAGGCGGCAATCGGCTTAAAGGCCGAACCTGGCTGCCGGCTGGTCTGGGTCGCCCGGTTCCACTGCCTCATCTGGGTATGATCGCGCCCGCCGACCAGGGCTCTGATATAGCCGGTGCTTGGATCCAGCAGCACAATCGCCCCCTGAGGCTGCAATACGTTGTTGGCATCAGCCTTGGAAGCCGGGAAGTTTGAGTTTTGGGCCATTTCGTCTTCAGCAATCTGCTGGATTCTTTTATCCAGGGCGGTGTAAACTTTGAGCCCGCCTTTAAAAACTTCCGTCTCCCCGTATTTCTCAATCAATTTCTCCGTTACGTAGTCAAGATAATACGGACAGGGGTATTGCCTGTCCGGTGGTTTGCTGCTGCTGAGCTTGAATTGTTTCGCCTTGGCTTTTGACGCTTGGCTCTCGCTGATATAATTATTCCTGACCATGCTGTCCAGTACGATATTGCGCCTGGCCAGCGCTGCCTCGGGGTCCCGGTAAGGGGAATAAGCGCTGGGGGCCTGCGGCAGGCCGGCCAGCAAAGCCGCCTCCTCCAGGGTTTGCACTTTTGCGATTTCTTTGCCGAAATAGGTTTGAGAAGCTGCCTGAATGCCATAAGCGCCCTCGCCAAAATAAATGTTATTTAGATACATCTCAAATATTTCGTCTTTAGTGTAGTGCCTTTCGACTTCGATGGCCAGAATGAGCTCCTGAACCTTTCTTTTGAAAGTGGTCTCCGGGGTGAGAAAGGACACTTTGACAAGTTGCTGAGTAATTGTGCTGCCGCCCTCTCTGATTTCTCCCGAGGTCAGGTCCTTCCAGGCAGCCCGCGCTATTCCCCGCAAGCTGAACCCGTGGTGCTGGTAAAACTGCGGGTCCTCAACGGCCAAAAAAGCATTGCGGACGGTTTCCGGAATGGTTTTTAGATCAACCGGGATGCTGTTTTTAGCGCCGATTTGGGTCAGGAGATTCCCGTCCTTATCGTAGATTAAGGTCGACGCGCCTGTTTCCAGACTGCCCTGGCTGACATTGGGCAGACCGATAATGCTGGAATACACCGCCTGGCAGCCAAAGCACCCGAATGTTATTACTCCGAGCCAAAAAAGAAGAAAAACCAGGCGCCGCAGGTTCAATTTTCTTCTACGCCTTCTTCTTGCCAAAGGGTTGACCTCCTTATTGTGTACAGCTATGAGTGAATGGCAATTTAACAACTTGTGTGACTGATTAAAAAAATAACATCTTAAATAAAGTATTATTGCATGATTTTCTTTATTCGTCAATATTGTATCCTGCAGGGGGTAGTGAAACGGGGGAGTAGGGTAAAAAAACGGCAACTAAATCAGTTGCCGTCTGCCGGTGTTTTGTTTCTGTGGTTTTTCACTTATTCGCTCCAGCTAAATGTATACGAACTGCCGTTATACCTTACATAATAGCTCGAATTGTCGTTGTCGACCGCTTTTCCGGTAATATCCGCATCTTCAAAATCGGTGCCATCAATTTCGTTATTGATTTTTGATTTCACCGCATTTAAAAAGGTTCTCAAATCGGATTGGGAAAGGTCTGTCAGATAATTATTGTTGTCTGCATCGTCGAAGTCGAGCGTGATTTCATATTCCAGGTCATCCTCGTCACCATCCAGGCTGATATCTACAACTATGCCGTCATCATCAAAGTAATCATACCCGGCGTCCTCAAAATAATTATTGAGGGTGTCTTCAATATCGCTGAGACTGGAACCATCCCAGCTAAAAGTATATGAAGTGCCGTTATATCTCACATAATAGCTGGAATTATTATCGTCGACCACTTTCCCGGTAATATCTGCACCTTCAAATTCAGTACCATCAATTTCGTCGTTAATTTCTGATTTTACATCTCTTAAAAAGGTTTTCAGGTCGGTTTGGGCCAGCTCAGTTAGATCATCATTATAATCTGCGTCGTCGAAGTCTAAATTAGCTTTGTATTCCAGCTCATCCTCGTCCCCATCCAGGCTGACATCTACAGATATACCCTCATCATTGAAATATTCATCGCCCGCGTCCTTAAAGGCATCATCAAGTTCGTCTTCAATATCGCTTAAATTGGAATCACTATTACAATCGTCGAGCTGGGCTATTTGTGTCTCAAGGTTGACCACCCGGGCCGACAACGAAGCGTTACTGCTTTTTAATGAAGCAATCTCGGCGTCCTTTTGGGCCAACTGGCTTCTTAAGTCAGCCTCAGTTGTGCCTTGCAGGTCATTGATGATCACCCGGTAGTTAACCGGATCCCAGTTTATGCTTTTGTCACCAAAGCTTTCAATCAGCAGCCGCAGGGGGACATATGTAGAGTCGTTAATCAAATAAGGTTGTTTAGCGCCGGTTAACTCTTTATCATTGTAGAGTATCTTTACCCCGGAATAAGCTTTGATTGTTTGCAGCGTAGTGGCGCCGTTAACAGCTGATATTGCGCACGTAGTAAGGATCAGCAGCACAGCTGCTATGAGAAATAACCTTCTCCTAAAATTATTCATTCTCGATAACCCCCTTGAAGATTTGTATTTAATAAACAACTAATCATCTAATAATATCATGTTTTATGAAAAAAAGATGCTGAAAAAACACTTAAATTTTACTTTTTTGTCAAAGCATTATTTCTCAAATTTGTATACACTTATACTTGCTTTCAAAATAAGTGTCTGCTATAATGTTTTTTGCAAGGAAAACATCTATATGTCGGAGTGGCGGAACTGGCAGACGCGCACGTTTGAGGGGCGTGTGGGTGACCGTACGGGTTCAAGTCCCGTCTCCGACACCAAATGCTTATTTTACAAAGGCTGTGGAATTGTCCACGGCCTTTTTGTTTTTCAAAACGTGTGTGGCTGACACGTCCATTTCATACGCTCCCAGCTAGAAAAGCGTATCGCACACGCATAGGAGGTTTTAGTTTTTGGCCAGGCGCCGGACTACAGTTCAAAAAGAGCTAAACGAGAAGTACAGCAAGGTTACCTGGGAGGATGCCGTCGAGCAGTTTCTGGACAGCTTGAAAATCAAAGGCCTTTCTTACCATACCAGGCGCTGGCATAAGGAAAACCTCCAAGCCGTCGTCAAGGCGTTGTGGGAAGCAAAATACGCAACCGAACCGGCCCTTGTCACAGACAAAATGCTGCAGGAAGTAGTCCTGAAGATGATTGATAACGGCCTCGCTGCCACTACAATCAATCATCGAGTCAGAAGTCTCAAGCAGTTTTATCAATACCTGACCGCTGAAGCCATAGTCGGCAGCAATCCGGCTGAAAAGCTGGACCGGAAAAAGGCCGCTAGCACGGTGATAGAGACTTTTTCAGAAGGGCAGCTGCAAGAGCTTTTAGCGGCACCTGATAAAACCCGTTTTGTTGGTCTCAGGGACTACACCATTATGCTTTTGCTTTTGGATACAGGGGTTAGATTGTCTGAGCTTGTTGGCATAAAGCTGGCGGATATTAAAATGGCTGACAATGAGGTAATAATCACCGAAGGGAAGGGAGGTAAGAATAGGCGTGTATTTGTGTCTCCTAAGACCAAAGAGACACTCAAAAAGTATCTTCGAGTGAGGGGGGATATACCAGGAAACCCTTACCTGTTTGTAAGCGCTGAAGACCAGCCTATGAAGCGCAGGAACGTTCAAGAGAGATTGACCATATACGGCAGGCAGACCAGGCTTGAAGGGGTTCGGGTCAGTCCGCATACATTCCGGCATACTTTTGCCAAAATGTATATCATGCGCGGCGGAGATCCGTTTAGTCTGCAGGCTTTGCTGGGTCATTCAACTTTGGATATGGTCCGGCATTACGTTAATCTTTGGGGAAGTGACTTGCAGAAAATGCACCGGCAGTTTAGTCCGGTTGCCCATCTTCTGAGGCAGTAGGTGTTTTATACTTATCACCCTCTGCTACAATTCCACTTTTCTATGGCAGATAGGTAACGGGCCGGAGGGTATATTCGGCGATTAGCCGCGGTAAGTGCCTGCATTGGAACATCGCGACAGCGATTTGTATGGGGGAATCCCGAAGGCATCAAACGCTAACCGCTAGCTAAGGCAGTCAGGGCTGGTCATTGTACTCAGGTTTCGTGAAGAGATACCAAGCCTTCCCCTTTCGACAGGGCCGATGTGTAACCTATCGGGGGCCACAACAATTATGTCGCGGCCTGAGCGTGGAAAAGCCTGATTATAGAGGTGCCTCCTCCGACCGCAGGTCGGGGGCTGGGGGGCTCCGACTGCCGGTCGGATGAGGCACCCGGGAAAAGGTATTTTTACGTAGGGTGTAGGTAACACCCTACGAAGGTCCCATATATGGGAACTGTTCAGTTTAGAAAGGGGGTGAAAGTGATACAA
>MVQL01000208.1 GCA_002067205.1 Pelotomaculum sp. PtaB.Bin104 | reverse complement strand
CACCTCTGTTCACGGCGAAAAAAAGGACACTTTGGAGCGAGAAAAAAGTTAAGTGGATTATGAGTAACCGGAATGGGAGTGATTGATGTTGATCTTTGAGGCCGTTCCAAAGCCAATCGCTGATGGCGTACAGTATAATTAGTCCAACTCCGGTATAGATGGATTTCCACCAAAAATGCTGGTATATGCCGAGCACCGTAAAAAACCAGTCGATACCAGTAAAGATAGTGGCAATACACAGGATGTAACGCCAGGAAAGCGAGAAGGCACAGATAACCACTGCCGAGGCTGGAACGATGAATAAATCTGATATAAATGCTCCCAAAAAATTGTCTGAACCTGCCGGTAAAATTAAAATGCCTGGCTTATATATGTATCCGTTTGTCTTAAGAACAAAAATCTCAAATGGATGAATTATGCTGAATATGCTAAGGTGCAACACAAGTAGCTTCCAATCTCTTCGGTGTCGTAATGCCATGATAATCAAGACGAGGCTGATTACAACAAGCCCGAAATACCAATATGCTGGCGGCACTAATCACATCCCACTTTGCATGGCGGATTCAAAGCTTCACAAAAATTGTGCCCAGATGTACAGAGAATAATGCGGAAGAAACAATGACTGGTATTTTATTTCTTCGAATTTAAAAAAGGGATTACTTTAAGATGATTCAAATATAGATATTGCATCCTCAATATTTGGCCTGAGGTCCGGGTCATAAAGTGTATTTAAAGAATGCTTAAAAACACACCTAAGCATAGTTAAACATTATAATAAAAATAAAAAAAGGAGGCTCTATATGATTTCTCTATTATTCGGTTGGCCAGCAATTCTTGGTTCATTACTCATTTCTACACTCGGTATTAGTAAACATCGTCCTCACTGGTTGATTGCCGGGGCAATACTCAGTCTAGGTTTTGCCTTGTATCTGATAGGTTTACCGGCCATTATTTTTAAAATTGCCGGATTCTTATTGCCAACACTCCATATTGCTGCAATGTTTTTCGTTCGTGCTGGCGAGAGCAGGGTAGCAGGAATGTTATTACTTCCACAGACTATGATTGCAGTATATTTAGGCATTATAGTATTTACACAATGATCTAAGAATCAATCAATATCTGTATCACACTCTCCCTATCTAAATCTCAACATAACAAACCAGTAACATATTTTAGAATAAAAGGAAACAGATTTGCACTATTTTTCCAACTCTTCCTCCGTTATGTTCCGAAAATCTCCAGTGACATCTCAACTGATCATCGGTTATTGCCTCAATTCTCCTGCGGGCCTACCTCTGATATCTTACGTTTCTAGACA
>MVQL01000207.1 GCA_002067205.1 Pelotomaculum sp. PtaB.Bin104 | reverse complement strand
GGCGCGGCGTTGAAACATGAAAGGCGAAGGCCCTGCGCCGCGGGGATGAAACGCCAAGGACTATAGGAAAAAGAAAGAGGGCCCGCCCGGGGGATCGCCCCGGGCGGGTTTTGTTTGCCTTCAGTATTCGTCCGCAAACAGGACGGTGAGAACACGGACGGTGGCCTCGTCGTCGGAAGGGTCCTCGCTGCCGAATTCCATGGAAGGATCGTAATAGTCGATGTTCCAGAAGATTTCCCGGCCGGCGTAGGTGAACGCCCCGAAGCCGTGCTCGCGGTCGGGATCGTTGTCCTCCGTGAAGGCGTCGAACGTGCGGACCCTCTCCATGATGAGGACTTGATCGTGCTCGGGCAGGGAGGCGATGCCGCAGGTGACAAAGATTTCTCCGCCTGCGCCCGTCGTGCGAAGCCTGTCGTTGAGGAAGCGAATACGGGAAACCTCATCGAGGCCGAGGGCGGCGAGTTCGGGGGTCATTGGTCACCCCCTTTCGCCTTGACGGCGCGAAGCTGGATGGCCTGCCCGTCGGCGGGATAGAAGTCGAACTTGAGCGAATAGCCCTTGCCGTCCTTGTGCGGCCAGGCGGCCCCGATTTTCGTCCAGAAAGCCTTGCCTTCCGCGCCGTCTTTCACGGCGAAGAGCTCGTGGGTCGGCTTCTGTTTGGGTTTGCTGTCGTCTTTCATGATGATGTTCCTTTCCATTGAATGACCGTGCACGATGCGCGGCCTTGTGCGGTGGAAAGGGACGGGCCGGAGAAGCGGCCGGGTCAAAAGGGCGAAGCCCCATGGCCGTAATGGGGCAGGGGTCCCCTGTTCGGTTTTGACGCGGGCGCGCGGGCCGTCAGACATCCGCACGTGTAAAGGCCGCGCCGTGCAGGCGTCAGGATCGGGAAAGGACGATGGGAAGGACGGCGGCACCCGGGGAAGCCGGGCAGGCAACGCCTGAAGGAAAGTCGGATATAAAAGGCCTGGGCGAAAAGAACGGCCGGGGCAGGGGAGGCGGCAAGGGCTTATGATCGCATGATTTCATGACTTCATGACGCGCGGGAGAGCGGACAAGGGCCGCCCGAAGGCGGCCCCC
>MVQL01000206.1 GCA_002067205.1 Pelotomaculum sp. PtaB.Bin104 | reverse complement strand
AGAGTGTCCAGTTTCAAACGGAGACACTGTTCAATCTCAGCGGTCAAACTGTTCAATTTGACCCGGCATATTCAACGGTACAACTCAACATGATACATCTGTCTGTGATCTTTCGTTGGCTAGTAGACCAGGGATACTCCCCGGATAACCCCTGTATTAATGTCGATCCGGTTACAGTGCAGCAGGAAGCTCCAAAGTGGCTTAACCGGAACGAACAGAATGCCCTAATACGGGCTGTCCGTAAACACGGAAACCTCCGAGAGCTTACAATCATTACCGTTTTGCTGCATACCGGTCTACGGGTTCAAGAACTTTGTGACCTTCGCCTCCAGGACGTGAAAATAGGCGAAAGGAAAGGTGTTATCATAGTCCAGAGCGGTAAGGGTGGTAAGTATCGGGAGGTTCCGTTAAACGTTGACGCTCGCCGGGCAATAGACGATTACCTCGTTAATGGACGAACCAATGGATCGCCGTTTTTGTTCACAACTCAACGATCAGAGCAGTCAACTTCCAGAGGAATACAGCATATTCTCGCGAAATACGCGAAACTTACTGGCTTTGATGTTACCCCTCACGTCTTAAGGCATTCCTTCGGACATGAGTTGGCTGTTAGAAAAGTACCTCTGGATGTGATAGCTCGTTTAATGGGGCATGTAAAAAGAGATGGTTCACCAAACCTTGCTATGGTTACACATTACACGATGCCAAACGAGGATGACCTCGCCAGAGCTGTTGAGGAACTTTCATGGAGATAGCCACCACATACCCCCCAGCCAGGTCTGAGGCTGAGGGAAAGACCTCAGAGCGTACATAAAAAATCACGAAACTGCGTTTAATAAATAAAGGGAGAGTGGTTGAGATATGGGATACGGTGTTTCCGCTGAATGTCCTAAATATGGTTTACTAAATACTTCAATGACATAGTGTCCGTTTCATTAAAAAGCTTCTTTTAAAGCCTCCTACCATAAATGTATCAAAATAAAAAAGGGACGATGATATAAATCTTCATCCCTTTTATAAACATTTTAGTTTTGGTCATTATCTTTAGTAACGTCAATATCGGGGCTTGGGGAACAACATAGTCTCTTCACCCATATGTTGCATTGCAATATCAATCTCCAAATCATCTAATCCTTTTGGATAAGCACTGTCTTCCATATCAAACATTGTCGCACAGATTAAATCAGCACCTTCTAAAACTCGCTCATTACCTTTATAAAAGTCAGTTATAATTAAGTCATCTAAATCAATTGTAGGATCTATTCTTAGTTTTGCCTGTTTTAAATAATCTTTTATTACTGAATTAATAGTCTGATTTTTGCTTAAGTTTTCGATTTTATATTCCTTTTTAATTTTTCTAGAATATGCTTTTAAACATATATTAGTTAATGAACATTGAGGGTCTAGGTCGATTAATAGAACTTTATAATTGCCTAAGTAGGCTAAGCCTGTTGCTATATTAAAAGCACTAGTAGTTTTCCCCACTCCGCCTTTGTAATTCATAATAGTAATTACTTGGCATGCCATATATTTTACCTCCTATTAATAAAATTAATTTTTATATTATTCTCGTTTTGTAAAATTTCTCAAGCTTCTTTTAAAAAATCTAATTAGTAACTTTTATTTCCACATACATTTTTTCATACTATTTCTAGGAATATTTTTTTTAAATTATTTTAAGTTATAAAAAGTGTAAAACTGTACTTGGTGATTACAAATAACTGGAGTTACAATGACAAGATAAGAGGTCGAACAGGGAGTAAATTATAACTAAATTTAATCCCTTGCTTGGATCAAGGCTTTCCCGGTACAAGACTTGACTGCCAAGGAGCCGTTTTTTTATGTGCCACTAACCCCTTTCTTCCGGAAGCCTTCGTATCATCCAAAAGGAGGTCGACCACGGACGTGATGCAGCTTGTTATTGCTGAGAGAACTATTCATTCGCTAAAATTGGATGAGGTTGTCTAACGAAAGAGAATGATCTCGTTAAGAACGTGGTTAAATCAGGAACCGCTCAATCGGAGTAGCAGCAAAAGGTCTTTGTTCTGCTGACTTTGAAACCGTCGGTGTTCTTAGAAAGTGACGTTTACCATTACGACACAGCCCCTAGACCAGCTTAATAATCCAGACCCCAGAAAGAACGGTAACCTCTCTAAAAGTCAATTAGAAAAAACGACTTGACACTTTTTTAGTATTATTTTATTTAACAAACCTTTAGTTCTAGCTACCTAATCTACAAAGGAGTCTAACTCATTTCTTAACTCAGAAGCAATTTTACCAAGTGCAAATAAACTATGCCTCTTAGATGAAGGATTAATCCTGCGAGGCTTTTGCATTATTTTATATGATAAGTTAGCCATATTAAAAACCATTACTCCCACTTGTAAATTCCTAAATACATCTATATTTTTATTAATAGTATTTTCTTTGTCTTCTGGAACCACTATTACTACTCTATTAGCAAACGCTTTATATTGTAATGTTTGAAATAATGCCCTCCTCCAGTCTTTCAGTTTTAGTTCAAAAGCCCATAACTCTAATTTGGGTAGACCCCAGTTTGGCGAAAGAATAATGGTTCCTTTTTGATTTTTGTATATAGTTTCATTTTCCTCAAGTTCCTTTAATACTTTCCTAACTGTATTTCTAGTCAATCCACTTGAGCTAACTAGAAAATCCTCTGTTCTTGGAGAGCGTGATTTTAACAAAGATATAATAAGAGAATAACTATTTAAGGAAACCGTATTCGATTCAAAAAAATTATTACTTAACTCTTGAATGTTTTTCCCCGTAATAGCAATAAAATCAGCTATACCCTGTTGACAAGAGACTTCTCTAAATGTTGAATTAAAGCTAGGAAATCCTTTAATTCCTTCTTTTGATTTTAATAAAGTCTCGAACGCATTAGCCATTTGCAACTCTGACATTTTTCCAACCAATATATCACACTCCTAATTGGTTTCTAAAACCATCTATTCCAATTCTCCACTGTCGCAAATGTTCTCTATTGGACTTATTGTCAAATATTATATTGGCATTAACAAAAGTACTATATGTTATATCCGCTTGATCTATTAGGCCTACTACATAATCAAGTTTTTCTGATACACTTGCCATATTATCTATACCTGAAATGATTCTATTTAATATTTGCCAATGATGCAAACAGCTTAAATCCAACGGCCATACCGTATTTGCTGGATTAGGTCGAATGACACCATCATAATTTGTATTTGATAAAACAGAATTTATCATTCCTAGCCTATTGATTGTATCCAATTCTGGAATTATTAATATCGAATTTAGGAGTTGCTGTGACGAATACCTCGCTCTTGGTCTTCTCCCTCCAGTAGAAGGTTGAAACCGTGAAAGAGAAAACTCTCTTAAACCGTTATACCAACCACAAGATATTGCTGAAATTCCAGTTGCATACAGCGGAACACCGACAAAATCTGTATATCCTAACACAACCGTATACTGATTTATGTAGGATAAAACGTAACTAAGATACATCAAATTCTGCAGTATTATAGGCTCAATTTGAGGACTTCCATTATTATTGTCTCTCTTAATAATAATATAAAAACCATGTACATCTAACAAGGATATCATATCTAAAAATTCATTTAATGCATCGGAGTTTCTTAAAGCCATTTCACTAAAACAAAGTGATATTAACAATGACGAACCATTGTTAAATCTACTGTGATAAGCCTGTGATTCATGTGCTAGGGATAGAGCAATTTGACTCCAAGGATCATTAAAATTATCTAAAAGTATAGATGGAGAAACAATATTCGTTAGGTTTAATCCCATTTGGTAATCAATTGTTCGTTCGACATATCTTGCTAGATCTGAAGGTGCAACAAAGTTTCTTCTTGTCAAACTTGATTCATAATAATCATATCTTATTAGGTTTCCTTCATTTGCTGGAATAACAGTTGTCACATAAAACTGTGGGTCGAATAATATATCTATTGATGGATAATTTGTTTGCAAATAATTAATATATTCTCCCATTTTATCAGGTCTTTCATCTTTGGGACTAAGAATTACTCCAGCTAAATGTCTTCCTTGTATACCTCTATCAATTTTATTTGATTTACCATACCCATGCTGTGCATATAATGACATTACTATACCCCCATATTTTCTAAAATTCTTTTCAAAGCTACGATTAACTGTTCACAAGATCTATATCTAAAATGGGGATTTTTACCTAGAAGTCTTATAATAAGATCATTAAGTTCATTTGAGATTCCTCTTCTTAAACTTGACGGAGGTGGCGGGTCGTATGATATTACATTTGAAAATATATCCATATCGGACATACCAATTTTATAGAAAGGATGTTCACCAGTTATACTTTCATACATAACAATTCCTAGATTAAATAGATCAGAACGAAAATCCATAGATCTTTTTTTAGCTATGTTTAACTGCTCTGGTGACACATAGGTTCTAGTGCAAGGTATTTGTCCAAAAGCAGTTAAGGACTTGTCACTTAAGTCAAAGGCTAGTCCCATATCCAATAATAGAAAGTCTCCTGAATTCGAACAATGTAATATGTTACCAGGTTTTATATCTCTATGAACTTTTGAGTGAGACCACAACTCTTGAATTGCACTAGTTATCTGGATACCTAACTTTATTACATCCATTATTTGAAGTACATTGGTTCGAGCTAATTCCCTACTTAAATCTTCACCTTCGACCCATTCCTCTGAAAATAAAATTATTATTTGATCATTGTAGGATACCCTCTGAAGCTCCACAGGTCCTAATTTAATTAAATATGGGCTATCACATTTCCTCATGATTTCAACTTCCCTCAGGGCACGGGCTGTTATTTCATCCAGGATACCTGTGGTTATTTCAGGATTGTCTTCTGCCAATATATCCAGATTAACTAACATAAATTTTATTGCATATTTTTTCTCATTAATTAAGCAAGGAAACACAACTTTTTGTCCCCCATTGCATCGGTCCCCTACGACTTTACAACCTGGAATAATGATTTCAACGTCCGTTTCAGTTATTGCTGGTAATCCCAAAATCATTCCTCCTAAATCCATAAAATTTAATGCATCATTTTATCCTTATGCGTTATTTGACTGCTTAATATCTATTTGTAGTACATACAACCTTAATTATCCAGTATTATTATTAATGAACAAATTACCCGTATTTAGGAAAATCGTGATATCAAAATTGTAACTCTAGGTAATAGTTACCACATAATAAATTACACGTTAAATCAAAAGATTCCTTCTTTATTTTGAGGATAAACGACAATTTAAAGTATCTTTTCTAATTTGGAAAAAACATATAAAGTGTCGGCAGCCTAAATATGTAATGTGCCATAAATGAGTAGCGGGTTAGAATCTCATCTTCAACTCCAATTATTCGGCGACATAATCAAGTCGCTAAGGGCAGGTTGTAATACTTCATTCCCCGTTTAAAATAAATGTTTGTGCTACCTCACAAAAAAAATAAACGGCAAGGCATAATAACGATTAGCCTGCCGTTTATTATATATCCATCTTCAGCAGATTCTTAACCATAGTCCTTGCGAATAAATGATTCCATATACGAACCATTGTTAAGCTAACACTACTGGATACGTTGAAATCTAACGTCACCTTTCAAGAGCTATCCTATTCATCAGCTTCTGCTCTTGA
The DNA here is from genome assembly GCA_002067205.1 of Pelotomaculum sp. PtaB.Bin104. GTDB lineage: Bacteria > Bacillota > Desulfotomaculia > Desulfotomaculales > Pelotomaculaceae > MVQL01. Next base: position 3,176 of record MVQL01000206.1, on the reverse strand, counting down.
ACTTCTCAGAAGCCGTAAATTGCCCATTAAATTGTTAATAATTTCTCCCTAAGGTGATATATGGCCTTGCTGTTTTTTGACTTAAAAATAAAAAGTCGGACAGCCTGGAGCACCTTGTTAGTTGAAGTATCCGCTTCTAGCTTCAGGCCCCAGATGAGAGAGTTGGTGCCATATTCGATAACAACCGTTAATTGCAGCGTTACTCCAGGGGTGTCCATACTTTGGACTCCCTTCATGCTCTGGATTTAACTTAGCCACCAAGTTCCGGTAATTAACTATACCCAGCACGTTGAAAACGTTATTCACCACAAAACTCGGCTTCCATACAATAACCACAATCCGAACCTTTGTAGTTTAATATTTACCTGGATTTAATTCCAATATTATGTCTGAGTTATCCAGGTAACTCCTAGCCTTTGAAATCCTCGCTAGACCTTACGAAGCTAACGCTACCGGAAAGTTAACATAGGGAGATGGACTGATGGATCATCAGGAGCACCTTGTGATTTACTGGAGAACAATACTGCTCAAAAAATACAGGGACAACCCGTCCCCCTATCGTAGGAACCTGTTTTTTAACGATTGTACATCATTAAATATCGTTAACCCTCGCCCTGTTAGGATCGGGTTAGTTCCTTTAAGGAAAATGCCTCCTCTCCTTCTTCAAGGAGAGGAGATCTTACTTAGGTTAATTTTAGATTTCGTACATTATGTAAGCAACCTAAACGGAGAGTCTTCGCGACCTCGCTGTCCCGGAGCATCATCCCGACCCTCAGGACAGCTTGGCGTGGGAGGAGGGTCAGCTTTAGGACTGTATTTGAGGTCTGGTTGAAATTCAAGCGAACCTTAATACGTCTTTTGAAAACTCTTCTCTAAAAATACCTACCTGTTCATTAATTGATAACTACATATAAAGTCAGACTGGTAAAAGCTTAATGTAAGCTTTTCGAAATTGTACTTCTTTTTATTAATTAGTGCGGTAGAGGGGCTGTTTTTCAGCAGGTAATTCAGCTGGTAATACCAGTTAGCTTTCGCTTTGCGACCTCCGATCCGCAGGATGGCCGGGCGTGAGAGCAGGTTTAAAGAACGGGCTTTTTGATGAACATATTATGTGTTCTTCATTTTGAAGAATTCAAAATCCATACGGTCCATTATTAACAGGCTGAGGCTTAGGAAAGAAGGAAATACTTGCCACTGACATTGTGTCAATCACAAAATCCATAAACTCCCGGCTTTTAAAAGCCTTAATCCATCAGTTAATAATTCTCGTAATGATGCCTTGTAAGGAGTCGTTTTTATAAAGCGAATGCCTCCGTATATTATTCACGGAGGCATTCTACGTTTAGAATAATTTATCAACTGGACTGAACTGCCTGTGCATGGCCTGTAAGTCCGTACCCCAAAGGTTCACATAATGCCTGACCATTTCCAAAGTAGAGTGACCCAACAGGTTTTGAAGAGCCAGGGTATTACCGCCATTAAAAATAAATAGTTTGGCAAATGTATGGCGAAAGGTATGAGGTGAAACTCTTACATTTTTTAATCCGGCTTTTTGTCCATATTGGGCTATTCTGTCTTGTATCGTCTCGCGTTTTAAGGGACCATCCTCCCGGTTTATCCAAAGGAATGAATGATATAAACTTCTGCCGCGAACATCCATATATTTTTTCAAGGCATCCCTCGTGGTCGTATTGAAAAACACGTAGCGTTCTTTGGCCCCTTTACCCATGACCTTAATTTTTCGTTGCTGGATGTCAACATCATCCAGGCGGATATTTAACAATTCTGACAGCCTCACGCCGGTGTCAAGCAGCACCAGCATTATACAGTAATCTCTAAAGCCCACGAAAGTCTTTTTATTAGGCATCGCAAAAAGTTCCTTTACCTGGTCTACTGTAATAGCCTCTATAATCACCTTGGGGGCTTTGACCTTTTTCAATGGCTTTGCTGGGTCTTCAAGCAGATACCCTTCTTCCAGTAGAAAAGCAAAGAATTGTTGAGTAGTTCTGATAAAATGGTTGATCGTAGTAGGGCTTAGTTTCAGTTCAAAAGCCTTCAAAATAACTTTCTTGAGATGGTCAGTGGATATTTTCAGGGGGGCAGTGGGACAGTTCAACGAGGTTAAAATTTTGTAAACACTCTTAAAGTTGCAGTAATGGTGCTTTTTAGTAAATAGTGATAGGTTCCTCAGAGTTAGGCTGTCCATGAAAGCCTTAACGCAAAATTCCCAGTTGTCGCCTCCGGGACGGTTTGGGGAAGCGATACCTTCTTCGATCTCCATAGTGGTTCTCCGTTGCCTTGCCATAATGTAACCTCCTGCATTTTTTTGCAGGACATTTTGTGGAATTACACATACGTTTCTACCACCCACGTTTAGCCACATACGTTTTTTCCACACACGTTTTCCACATACGTTCCAAAAGGAAAAGCCGAACGTCTATCACTCCACGTCCGGCTTAAAACCCCGTCATTACTGACTTTTTTGGTGTCGGAGACGGGACTTGAACCCGTACGGTCACCCACACGCCCCTCAAACGTGTTTTCTTTTTTTCAGCGAATACGTTTGAGACTTTTAACCAATAGACTGTTGGTTATCCAAAATTTAATTATTCGTTTTTTTGGTGTCAATCCTTGACATCTGAAAAAGTCAAGAAAAGCGCACACCCAAAACATCTGTAGATTGTGGCAAATCGGGACCAACCAGGCAGCCCTTGATATGGGAGGGAGGCCTGTGTTAGCCTATTTGGGCGGGAGGCCAACGCATAGCGTGGACTCCCCGCGGGCTCCCAGAAACGCAGGCCTAGAGGCTCCATGTCAAGGGCTGCCGTTGGGTAATCACTAACCTAACTTATATGGCTAACTCAGTTTCCCTGTTAATTCAAGCCAATTTTTTTCCCAAGAGCAGCGGCTATCTTTTGCCCAAGCGTCAGCCGCTCCGTATATGCTCCGTATACACCTTTCCTGCTAAAACGCCGATAAGGACGGAGCCGCATTGGCTTCTGAGGTTAGCCAGCGGGGCTGTAGAGCGCGTTATGCCGCCGCCTGAATCTGCTCATGGAAAAACTTTCGCTTAACAAGCGGCGGGAGGTTCTGCTCATTTGACGTATGCCTTCTTTTTCTATTGTAGTAGGTTTCTATCCATTCAAAGATATAATGCCGAACCTCAGCCCTGTTCA
>MVQL01000205.1 GCA_002067205.1 Pelotomaculum sp. PtaB.Bin104 | reverse complement strand
TTCAGGTAGACCTCTTCATATTTAATTGAGCGCCAGAGCCGCTCTGTGAAAATATTGTCTGTAGCGCGGCCTTTATTGGGAAACAACCCGAGCGCCCAGTGGGGTTCTGCCGAGGATAGAGGGTGACTTATCAAAGTCGACCCTTTATCTTTTTATCCTACTATCCTTGCCAGAACAAAAGCGAAAAACTCGTTTTATATGGCCACTTCTGATTCTAACCTATCTTCGAAGTAAATCGCAAATTGTGATAGACAGCTGCTCCATTCCCTAACCGGCATGGTCCATTTCTTTGATGCCTCCACCGTAGCAAGATAAATGAAACTTTCTTACCCCCATGATTCATGTTAACTCAATGGACGAGCTAAATGAAATACTACTTACCAGGTGTGAAAAATATGCTCAAACACATAAAGTACCCGGTACTGATTTAACCATTTCAATGGGTATACCCAGCTTAAACATATCATCAGCGCGGCCGACACCGAAATAGTAACCGTCTTCATCTTGATAAAACTTTTCTCCGGTAATAAACCACTCACCAATAAAGTATTCCTTTGTTTTTTGGTGCTTGTTCCAGTAACACTGTTCTGTGCCTTCAGCTTTCATCCAGAGGTTGCCAGCTTCTTCCCTGGTACTTCAGGCTGGCCTTTGGTTCCGGAGCTGTAAAGCCAAAATTTTGTTGGCAGCAGGTCTGCTTTGTCTATCTCATCTATCAGCAGTAGTAACGCCAAAATGTCGGATCGTACTTATCGGCTTCTAGATCAGGTGATGCCTCTTTAGTTATCTCTCTGTAGCTTAGCTGACCGGGCCCTGGATTCCCACGCACAATCAGATGTTTTAAGTACTTAGCCTGGTCCTTTATTTCCAAAATTAGCGGTACAAGATTCTCATCAATGATAATTGCTTTTGCCCGGCTGTCGTTTAAGTAATAAAGATAATCTTGCGCTGTGGCCATAGTGCTCAATAGCACAGGAATTATGTTAGTCCTCATGGCGCCCAGCAAACTCATGATAAATTCAGGGCTGTCATTCATGCAGATCAGCACACAATTTTCCTGCTCCAAACCCAGATTATGCAGCGCGCTCCCAATACGGTTTGCCCCATCCGCGACTTGAGCGTAAGTGAACTTCTTATCTTCATAATGAAAAGCTACATTGTTTCCGCGCTTCTCTGTCAAGTCTAAACGAATCATCCTTTTATCCTCCTGTATTTAAGTATTTCCTTGCTTAATAGACATTTAGGATATACAATGCTCGTTCCTCAAACTGTTGGAGAAGTAATTGTACTCATATCAAGCTTTCGGGTCCACTTTTTTTGTTACGTGCTTTACTTCACAAATTTCTCGACTTCAGCTAACAGTCCCTTGAATCCTTAATTTTTAACCTCTTCCATTCTATTAACTCCATAAAAATATTTTCTAGCAACCTCCAGAGAAGGTAATTACAATATACAAGCATTTAACAGAAAAAGCTGTAGCGTATCTAATTATTATTTGTAGCGTAGGCAACAAAAGCTACCAAGAGGTTATAAAGGATCACCTGGTATCCAGTAACGGTCACCTAACAGCGGCGTTGAGATGGTTAAGAACTCAACTTTCGCAGGACGAAAGTTGAAGCCGTCCCTTTAAAAATGCAGGTAGACAAGAGATGAACTCGTTGCTCATGTCCTGTAAGGCACTATCAGTTATTGTAATAAATTTCCTTAATGTGTTTTTCAATTGAAATGCTTCCGCGAAACTTATATCTTGAAGCTCGTCACAGCAGAGATAAAATAGATTGCCAAGAGTTCTAGTGTCCTTGCTTTCCCGGTTTTCTAGTGTTCCTTGAAATGAAGAAAAAAAGTGTCGCCCTAATGCTCCTGTGGGAGGAGTACAAGGCCCAATATCCTTAGTTTATATCAAAAGAGGTATGGCTCAAACTTAATTAAGGGGCTAAATAGAAAGGAGCTCGTAATAAATGCATTAGATAGTATGTGCAAGCGAGTCCGGCCACCCCGAGGCATATTTATTCATTCAGGCCGTGGTAGCAAGTATTGTTCCAATGATTATCAAAATTATCTTAAGCATCATGGATTTATTTGCATCATGTCCCGGAAAGGTAACTGCTGAGATAATGCTCCAATGGAGTCCTTCTGGGGGAAGATGAAGTACGGGTGGCTATATGAACAACGTTTTCTAACTCGTAACAAGCACGTGCCGCCGTCTTTGAGTACGTTGAGGTATTCTACCGTCGCTAAATAGAAAACAGGGTTCTCGGTTAAAAATTGGAGTATTTTTTCCAAGCCATACATCCTTTTATAAAGACAATGTTTTGATAAATGGTTCGACAAAACGGTAAATTGTCTTTTATTTTCATGACTTTGGCAACCTGTTTGCCTGTGAGTTGTTGTCTCTACTCTGAAGTATAATTTTCATTCCCTACAGGTGCCACGTTAGCAGCATTGCTGTCTATATATTTAAACCGGACGGAAAAAGTTGAGCCTGCCGGACCGGTATCAATATCAATTTTGGCGTTGTGCCGGGTAGCGATGCTGTGACAAACAGACAGCCCCAGGCCTGTCCCGTAATCTTTGGTGGTAAAAAATGGGGTGCCGATTTGATCAAGTATTTCCGGCGCTATTCCCTTTCCTTGATCCTGTACGGCTAAAACTACCTCCCCCCGGTCCGCCACTGTTTTAATTGTTAGTTTGCCGCCGCGAGACATCGCCTCCAGCCCGTTGCGGGCTAGATTAAGAATCAACTGCCGGATTTCTTTTTCGTCAAGCATTAGATCAGGCACTTCATTCAAGAACGTTTCGGAATACTTCTCGTTTTCCATAGCATTCGCTTGAATTAATGGATAGATAGCTTCAATAATTGTGTTGATATTTTTCTTTGCCAAATCCGCTGCATTTTTTCTAGCTAAGGATAAAAATTCAGTAATGATAAAGTTGGCCCGGTCCAGTTCTTCAATCATCAGTGCAAAATAGTCTTTATGTTTGACAAACTCCTCTTTTTTTGACATTAATTGCAGAAAGCCTCTTACAGTTGTCATTGGATTCCTAATTTCGTGGCCGATGCCGGCAGCCATCTGACCAATCAAGTCGAGACGGTCCAGGTGGGCCATTTCCTCTTTCAAATGCTTACCTTCGGTGATGTCGCGGAAACATATGGACAATCCTTCCGGGTAAGCATAAGCATTCACGTCATAAAATGTTGAATCCGGCATTTCCACTTCAAGATGCACCGGCTTATAGTCTCGAGCCGCTTCCCTAATCTTCTGATAAAGCCCGGGATGCTCCTTCTCCGGCACTACCTCTGTGATATGCCTGCCGATGAGTTTTTCCGGGGACTGCTCAAATATTCGGCTAGCCTCCTTATTCACATAAGTAAACCGCCGGCTATGATCCAAAGCTATAAATCCATCCGTAATACTTTCAATAATATCGTTGATTTTTTTATTGGCCGCCACCAGCTTTTTGTTGGCGGATATTAATTCGGCCGTGCGCTCCCGCACTAGGCCTTCTAGGGTTTCACGAGCCTTGTAGTTTTTTACATATCCCTGCACCTTTAGCCTCAGGGTGTCAGGGTGAACAGGCTTAATGATATAGTCCGTGGCGCCGAGCTGATAGCCCTGGATCACATATTCATTGGCCTGGTTAATAGCTGTAATAAAAACAATAGGTATATTTTGAGACTTTTTCCTTTGCCTGATTAATTTGGCTGTTTCAAATCCATTTAACCCGGGCATCTGCACATCCATTAAAATAAGGGCAAAATTTTCTTCAAGGATGTATTTTAAAGCATCTTCCCCGGAAAGTGCCTGAAACAGGTTATATCCGGAAGAGATGAGAATGGCTTCTAAGGCCAGTAAATTTTCCGGCCGGTCATCCACAAGTAGTATATTTATTTTCTCCTCACTAATTTTAGGGCACCCCCTGGTTGTATTAACTTATCCTGCTAGATCCTTCTACGGTAGAGTTTTTCCTTTTTGTCTAGCTCATCATAAAAATTTGCTAAGTCTGTAAAATAAATTCAATGTTTATTTATGAAATCCACCCATAGTTTTCATATTTTAATGGACCAACTCTTAAAAGTATATCGAACGGCAACTTTTCCTCTTCTCATATAGAAACAATACTTGCCACCAGCCTGCGCTACTTTCATATAAATATGATCTGTCCGAAAAAATATAAGAAACTTCTTCGCGCGGTTTTGGCGATTTTAGGTATGTGTAATTGGCTTATTCAATGGTACCAACATGACGGTCCTTTTAGCGAAGAGTATATTGCCGATTACCTTAGCACTCTCATTTGCGATCGAATGTTAGCTAAGTAAGTTGGAATGAACCGCTGGCAACCGACGCTCCCACGTTTCGCAGGTCGTGGCAGTAATGTGCCATTTTGCGTACTGACTCAACGGTGTGACTTTGTCTCCAGTGCAATTGTTTTCTCTGCCCAACTGCTCAAGATTAAGTGGGTTTCCACCCCCGGACATTCCTGTAAAGCCTCAAGTAATCTAACACCATAAATTGCTCCGGTAGCTCCTGTGATGGAGACAATAATTCGCTGAACATCCATGTCTTGCACAACCCCCTCTATTTTCGTAAGATCAGCCTTTGTAATCTGAAGCACTAGCTGCGAGTCTTTTGACGAAGTAGTCTCTAGGCTTATTATAATCAATTTCACCAACCATATGGTTGGTGAAATTGATTATAATAAAATATCCAAGGTCAAGATTATTGTCCTTATCAGTTAAAAATATTGATACCCAGTGGTAATTATTTAAGGTTAAGCAGTCCAGACATTAATCCTTTAGTTAAGCAGCGTTCCCTAATGAAATCGGCCTCCGGCTGATTTTTACTTAATCAGCCATAAGTTATGATATTAAACAACTACATTTGAAAATAATAGAAATGGTTTAATATATTTTTTCGTACAGAACAGGTGAGAAAAAATGGAAGCTTTATTAAGCCACTTAAAGCCAGGTTCCTGGGCCGGAACAAAAGTAAAGGCAGGGGCAAACACCCGGCGAACCACCTGAAGATAGCGGTCTGATAAATTTCGCCAGAGAGCACGTTTACCAGTGAACCACCCTTAATATAACAGCCTCCCGCCTACCGGCGGACACGTCTAACACTCTTGAAGACTCATCATCAGTGATGACAGAACTACAACCCCGTTCCCAGTCAAAATAAGCTATTGCATTGAGGCTATTGTGTACCCTTTAAAGGCCTAATGCCCTGTATTACTTTTTGGATTTATTGAAGCGGTTATTTCATACCCGTCATTTCCTTTTATATAAGTATTATTAACCCATTTTTCTCCACCTTCATCAGGGAAATCCTCCCGGTAATGAGCGCCCCGGCTTTCTTTTCTTATTAGAGCCGACAATACTACCGCTTCTCCTATTAAAAGCATATTCCCGGTTTCCAATTTGTTAATTAATTTCTTAAAATCACTTGCCTTGGTTTCAGAAAGCTTTTCTTTTAGTTTTTCAATATCACTAACCAGTCCGCAGAGTCCTTCGCGAGTCCGGATAACTCCAGCCTTTTCCCACATCAGATGTTGTAACTCTCTACGCACTTCTTCCACCGAAAGCTGTCCCTTTCCTTCTGTATAAGATTCTAAATCTTTAATTATTGCTTGAAGGTTTTCAATACTGGAAATACCTTTCTTACGCCTGGTGTACTGAGCAGCGAGCCGGCCGGTGATATCACCATAAACCCAGGCTTCGGTCAAGGCGTTGCCGCCCAACCGGTTAGCCCCGTGCACACCACCGTTTACTTCTCCTGCTGAATACAGCCCCTCGATTCCCGTCTCTCCCTGCTCATTAACCAATAAGCCGCCCATAAAAAAATGGGCAACCGGTGCAACCAGGAAGCGGTCTCGTCCATTTAACCCCCTGGGAATGAATTTTTGAAAATGCTTAATTTTATCCTCAGGGATGGTCGAAAGATCCATCCAGACACCACCATTAATCCCCCTACCTTCTTTGATCTCTTTTGCAATAGCCAGGGTCAGGGCATCTCTGGTCATATTCGAAGGATCTTTTAAGCCATGCCGCAGGGCAATGTTTTCTCCCAGGCTGTTGAGTAACCTTGCGCCTCCCCAGTAAACTAATATTTCGTAAATAACCATTGTTTTGACAAGGGAAGATTTAAGCAAACAGGTGGGGTAGTACTGAACAAACTCCATATCTATAAGCGGAACTCCTAAACGGAAGGCCAGCGCATAGCCATCGCCTGTTGTGCCGGGAGCGTTGTTTGTTTGAGAATAAATCTGCCCGGCCCCACCAGTGGCAAGTACCGTGGCCTTGGCCTGGATTAAAATAAGTCCTTTGCGGGCCGGATCAATAATCAATGCGCCCGTAATGTCACCCTGTTCGCCGCGACAAAGGCGAACTACAAATACGCCGGCTAGAAAATTAACACCCAAATTTTTAGCAATGTTAAACAGTGGAAGCGTAAAATCCGTTCCAAAACTTTTTTCCGTTACTACATTTCTGGCTACAGAGTGACCTGGTAACGAAATGATCCGTAACTTACCGTTATCCTTTTTTTGCAGTGGCACACCGTAACTTAGCAAATTTTTCACCTGTTCTTGTGCGCCGGAAGTCATGGTACGGACCATTTCGGGCCGGTTAATCCACCTGCCGGCCACAAGTGTATCAGACAGATGTTGCTCAGGTGTATCACATTCATCCCACAGTCCTGTAGATGCGGAAAAAGAGCCGCCTGAAATAGCGGTATTGTTTGCGCGCCCCGGACGGCTTTTACTAATCAACAAAACTTCAGCGCCCTCTTTTTTAGATGAAATGGCGGCGCATAGACCCGCACCGCCGCCGCCAATAACCAGGACTTCCGTATTTATTACCTCTAAAACATCCATATCTTACACCTCTTTATCTGTAAAAGTTGAAGATAATAGTCGTAAAACAATAACTAGACTCCGGATGCTTCTAACTCTGCCGGAGTGGCCAGGGTAAGGCCAATTTCCGCGTCAAATTATGTGGTAATCCTAACTGGTCCATAACAGCCCTCCCAAATGATTAACCTGGTCGTCTACGGTGGCCGGATGGTTGTAGAAGGCCGGCATGGGTGGGATAAGGCACGCTACGTTATAAATTTTAACTTACTTAGCCAACATTCGGTCGCAAATAAGAGCGCTAAGGTAATCGGCAATATATTCTGCGCTATAAGGACCGTCATGTTGGTACCATTGAATAAGCCAATTACACATACCTAAAATCGCCAAAACCGTAAGTTTGATATCAACTGGAGGAAATTCATCAGCCCTAATCCCCTCCTCTAAAGTTTCTCTTAGCAGCTTTTCATAAAGATCCCGTTTAACAATGTAATTATCTCGATGTTCCGGGGTAAGCTTGTCAATTTGATTGGAAGCAATTACAAGATTCTCATTATTTTTTGTTAAATGTAACAAGTGAATTTCAATCAAAAGCTTTAACCTTTCCCGCGGACTTTGTCTATGTTTTTCATGTACCCGCAGGGCAACAACAAGAAGTCGATTAATTCCTTCATTAATAACTTCATTAAGCAATTCCTCTTTGCTACTAAAATGATGATACAAACTTCCTTTTAATATGCCAACTTTATCAGCAATGTCTTTCATTGAAGTTTCAGCATAACCTAAACGTCGAAAGAGTTTAGCTGCAACTTGGATAATTTCATCTCGTTTATTAAGGCCTGAAAAAGCTTCGGTTAATAGATTTATTTCTCGATCCATGGCAATCTCTCCGCTTCTTATATTACTTATTATTTACCTGAGTTAGATTTTATAGGTATTATCGTTTCTTACCGTTTCTGTAGGATTGCCTCATTTGATTGTTACATGTCCATCCAGAATATACATAACTGGGGTTTCACCTCTCTTTTGTATGTTTATGGGTTAATTACTTTTCTACAAACATTGAGGTGAAACCTCTTTATTATTTATTAATTTTATTATTTAATAATATGAGTTATTTTTATGTTCAAAAACGATTTACCAAAGGCCAAGCCATTTCCAATACGTATAAGCCGTTATTATCCAAAAGAGCATATATATCAAGATAAAAGCCCACCCTGATTTAAGCATATCCTTAACTTCAAAATAACCGCTGCTATACATTACCATATTGCTAGTCATTTGCATTGGCAAAAGATAAGCAGCATGACTAACTGTACCTATAACCATCAGCAATACTGTATCCGCACCGGGGATACTCCAGCCTTTGGCCGCGGCTACAATTATTGGCGCAATGGGCACAATTAAAGCTATACCAGAGGCTTCCATTGATCTTACAATAGTACTTACGAAAACGAGTATAGTAAATATCATTAATGTTGGCATAGCATTAGTTAAATTTAGTACGACTCCACCGATCCATGCCATGGCACCGCTTTGCTCTACTAAGTTTCCAAATGCCAGTGCTGAGCCT
>MVQL01000204.1 GCA_002067205.1 Pelotomaculum sp. PtaB.Bin104 | reverse complement strand
CCACAGAGCTATACAAGATTTTACCACTTTAATTCTATTTTGTGCCTTGAGCACAGCGAAAGGAATGACACTTAGCGTGAATAGCATTACGGTGACGCCTTTCCCGGCGGACAACAACGCCACGGTCACCGTCAACGGTGAACCGGTAACCGGCGGACAGGTCTCACCGCCAATCAACCTTAACGTAGGAGCCAACTCCATTAATATTGTAGTTACAGCCCAGGACGGTATAAGCACAAAAATGTACACCATCACCGTTAACCGGGCCGCCAAGTCCCGTGACAGGGACAGAACCGTCACGCCACCGCAGGGTGACAGTACAAGTATGAACATAAAGGCAAGTACCGGCGGCAAGGTCAGCCTTGACGACGTTGCCGCGGAGATCCCGACGGGTACGCTGCCCGCCGACGCCACTGTCAGCATCAAGACACTGAGCCAGGATGAAGCCAACAGGGTGGTGCCCGAGGGGCTGCGGGTTAAAATGGCCGGTGCTGTCTATGAGATCACCACCACAGGTGAACGACAGTTCGGCGACAACTATATTACCATCAAGCTCGCCTACGACCCGGCCGGGATTGCCGAGGGCGAATTCCCGGCGGTACATTACTACGACGAGAAGCAGGGAAAATGGATTAGGCTGGAAACCCAACTGGTACAGGAAGACGATCGGTGGTACGCCGTAACCCGGGTCAACCACCTGACCATGTTCGCCGTGTTCAGCACGGCGGCGGAGCCAGAGGCCAGCACCCCGGCGGGGGATAAAAAGGTTATTACCCTGACCGTGGGCCAGACCCTGGCCGGTATAGAGTAAGCGTCAAATAACAAAGTGTATAGAAAAAGAGCAAAAACCAGTGTAAAGTATAAACTGAGTTTTTGCCCTATTTGCAAGCTTCTAGAACCTCCGGACTCCACGGAAGATAATCTTCAAGGAACTCCGGATGTTGACCGAACTGTACCCCCGGCAACTCACTGAAGATATAATAAAGATATTTATATGGATTTAGGCCATTGGCCTTGGCGCTTTCAATGATGCTATAAACGGCAGCACTTGCCGCGGCTCCTTTCGGACTTCCGCTGAACAGCCAGTTCTTGCGTCCGATGGTGAAGGGACGGATGCTGTTTTCAGCAAGGTTGTTGGAAATGGAGCAATTGCCATCCTCAAGATAATTCATCAGCTCTTGCTTATGGTTAAGAGCATAATTCAAGGCTTCACTCAGTTTAGATTTTGGAAGAACCGTGTTCCTGGTGGAATCAATCCACGCCCAAAAGGCATCCAAAACAGGTTTTTCCTGTTTCAGACGCTCGGATTTACGCTCTTCGCTTGAAAGTTTCTCAAGAGCCTTTTCAATTTCGAAGAGTTTGTTGCAGAATGTGATACCTTGGCTTGGGAAAGTAGCGTCCGGGCTGCGTATATCTTTGGGGAGGGCATCAACGAATTTTCTTCGAAGATGTGTCCAACAGAGGCACCGTGTGATTTTCTCAACCTTTTTGTATCCCGAGTAGGCATCCGTATGAAGGTATCCCGTGAATCCTTTTAGGAATTCTTGCGGGTATTTGCCACTCCTTCCAGGTTGGTATTTAAAAATCCGGATGGGGTGTTGGCAGTGCTTACCTGTGCTGTATACCCACATGTAGGAATCAGTTGTATTCTTGCGCCCTGCTTCGTTCATAACTTGGACCGGAGTTTCATCCGAATGCAGATATTTCTCCTGCAAGAGTTTCTGATGCATCAACTTTAAGATTGGTGTCAGCCAATCACGGGATGCGGCCATAATCCAATTGGCCATGGTAGCACGGCTTAAACTTACGCCCAGTGTCTGCCATTCTTTCTCCTGCCGGTAAAGAGGAATGGCGTTGACGAACTTCTGATGCATGACCCAGGCCACTGTGGAGGGAGAGGCCATAGAATGCTGCACCACCGGATAGGGCATTGGTGATTTCTCCATGTAGGGCTCGCCGTTCTTACGGCAGGTGCGGCACTCGAAGGTTTCACGGTAATAGTCAATGGCCCTGACTTTGGCAGGAATGAACTCGATTTCCGTGCGGATGAATTCTTCACCGACCGAAATAAGGGCGGTGTTGCATTTTTCGCAGAAACGATCTTCTTCAACAAGTGTACACAGACGTTTATCGTGTGGGATGTCTTTCAAGAGCTCCATACGCTGTCCATTGAATTTCTTTCTCCGATAACCCTGGACTTGTTTTAAGTCAGGTTCCACTGCCTTCGGATCAGCCTCAGTTTCTGCTTCATCAAAAAGAGACATCTGCCCCAAGGAAAGGACCGATGCCTTCTCAGATCGTCTACCAAAAAGCTTACGCGTCAGATATTCAACAGTATCATGGAGGAGTTTATTTTCCAGCTCCAGTTCTGATATGCGGTTTTCAAGTGTTTTTACCTGTTCTGCTGCGCTCATGTATCCTGAATCCTTTAGGCTTTTTACTATTCCATTATAGCATAAAAACGTCAAAAAATCCAGTAAACATGCGCATTTGCGGGATTTATTACGGTTAAAGACAGGCTTCAATAGTAAGCTTTTTCACTGCCTTGGGTTGATCTATAGATAGACCTTCCAGGAGCCATCGAAATTCCTGATATGTGATGGAGCGAACCGCTTCGGCATTCATCGGCCACTGAAAACTTCCGTTTTCCAGCCGTTTATAAAGGAGAACGAATCCATCACCTTCCCAATAGAGTGCTTTCATCCGATCGCGTTGTCGGCCACAGAATAGAAACAGACTGTTCTGGAAAGGGTTTAGTTGAAAATTTTGTTGGACAAGGGCGGCAAGTCCATCGATGGCTTTTCGCATGTCGGTATAACCACAAGCGATATAGATTTTCTCTGCTTTTGAGATATCACCGAACATGCTGCAGCGCCCTCAGGGTGTTTTCAATTAACATTGCGGACGCATTGTTGCTGATCTCCAATGTTATGGTGCCAAAACGTAGAACAATATCTGACGATGATTCTTGATCCGCTGAGTCAGTACCGGCTGTAGGGACTGGAACGTTTAACGGCACGATTGGATTGTTTCCGGAACTGAGTGTTGGAAGGGCTTCGCAGGCAGCTGTGCGAACGCGTTTTAACCAATAGTAGTAACTTTTTTGATTAATGTTATGCTCTGAACACCATGCAGAGACGGTCTGTCCACTGCTTCGGCATTCACTGATGATCTGGGTCCACTGTTTCAACCGATATCTGCGGGTGACTTCCCTGGTATTCAACTCTAAACCTCCTTTGGAGTTTTTCGATTGGGGTCGAAAAACTCCAATCTCTAATTTAGAGGATTATCCCACAGTTCTAGGGAAGTTTCCATACACTGTCTTATTAGACGCTTACGGTATAGACGGCAGCCCTTACACCCTGGACGCCCCGCCCTACGTGGATAGGCAGTCCCAGCGCACCATGGCGCCCGTCCGGTTTATCAGCGAAGCCCTGGGCGCCGAGGTCAAGTGGGATTCCACCACCCGGCAGGTTACCGTCGAAGACAGCGGCAGGGTAATTGTGCTCACCCTGGGTTCGTCGAAAGTGCTGGTGGACGGCACGGAGCGGACCATGGACTGCGCCCCGGAGCTACTGCCACCCGGCCGCGTTTTCGTTCCGCTGCGGTTTGTCTCTGAAACCCTGGGCGCACAGGTGGACTACGACAGCGCCACTGGGCAGATAATCCTCACGAGGCAAAGACAATAAACCGACCACCGGAGCCAGGCGAAAAAGAGCCACGGGCGGGCGATCAAAGCGTAGCCGGCCTGTGGCTTCCTTCTTCTCTTAACTTTGCAGCGATTAACATAATCCCCGGAAACATTAAAAGCATCCAGGGCTTGCTCACGCAAAGCTATTCGATCTACCAGAAATAAGACCTAATGAACTTATCAGCCAATGTCCTGCGATTTTCCCGGATATAGAGATAACGCTCCAAGTTTTCGCAGGTAGGAAATCCCCAGACTTTCCGCGGCAGATAATTTTCCAGATCCCAGTAAAATATCTCTAATCCATTGCTATAAAAGCAGAACCCAAATGCTGATGCTCCTTATTTTAGAAACTATGGACAGGATTACCTGCCATACCTCTATTATAAGGAGCATTTTAATGATATGCCATGGTATTTCTTGCAAACGGCCGATTTTGGACAAATTCAAAGGTTAATATTTTAGCTTTTGGTTATATTTTAAATTTACCTATTGAGTCATCAAGCTCATCGGATAGCTTGGATAAAGATTCAGCGGAAGCCGAAACTTCCTCTGCTGCCGCTGTCATTTCCTCAGTTGTAGTCTCTACATTTTGTACCCCTTCCGATGTTTGTTCCATTAATGAAACTATATCTTTAATTTGCGTTGTTAAACCTTGTACAGCGCCCATAATATTTGTGAAGTTATCTCCAACTTTCTGAATGACATTATTTCCTGTTTCAACTTCCTTTTCACCTTTCTCCATGCTTTCCACTGCTCTCAGTGATTCTGCCTGTATTGCTCCGATCAAGTTATTTATTTCCTTTGTAGCATTGGATGACTGCTCAGCCAATTTTCTCACTTCATCAGCCACCACCGCAAAGCCACGACCTTGTTCCCCTGCCCTTGCAGCTTCAATGGCGGCATTCAGCGCAAGCAGGTTGGTTTGATCAGAAATACTTGTAATTAACTCAACAATCTGATTAATTTCTTGTGACTTTTTGTTCAATTCGCCAATGGCTTCTTTAACTACTTTAACCGAATCGTAAATACTATTCATTTGTGCAATAACATCAACGATTATCCTGCTACCCTCATCAGCATAGCCAGCGCTGGTTTCTGAAGCAGCAGATACTTCGCGTATATTAGTAGTAACTTTTTCAACCGCTGAAGCAATGTCACCCATAGTAGTAGCGGTTTCAGTGGCAACTGCCGCGGTTTGTTGCGCATTTGAATTTAGCTGCTGAGATGATACCGCTACTATTTTGCTTTTTTCTATTACCTGACTTATAAGTTCTCTTGTATGAATCAACATATTATTAAATCCTCTTGCTAATTGTCCAAATTCATCTTTTGATTGTATATCGGCCTCAACTGTTAAATCTTTATCTTCAACTTTTTTCATTAAACTCATTAGTCTTTCGATAGGATTAGTAATCCTCTTGGCAAAAAAGAAGGCAACAAAAATACCCACCAGCAAACATATAAATAATGCCAAAAATACTCCTTGTTTCATATCATTCATTTTTTCCAGATATTTAGAAACAGGCAAATAAGTTACTACATACATCTCTTGTCCTTCAAATTTTTTATAAGCCGCGATATTTTTTACACCATTTAAAGTAAAATAACCCATTCCAGAGTCGCTCTGTTTTAGTGTACTATAAAAACTGTTATTATCACCTGCCATTTTACTGTAATCGAGACTAAAAACTTGTGATAAATCTTCAGAAGCTATAACCAAACCTTCTGAATTGAGAACAACTGTTTTTGTCCCTCTTGCATTATCTGAGCTAACCATATTCTCTGTCAATTTGATAAATTCAATAGATAACGCAAAAACTCCGATATATTCATTAGTATTTTCATTTAATATTGGGACAGAAGCTACTATAACAGGCCTACCGGTTATTGGAGACTGCAAAACACTTCCTATATATTTTTGTTTAGTCGCCTTTGATTTTTGGTACCATAAAGCATTATCTTCTTCCAGGTCATGTCCTACTGATGTACCGCCCATTCCATCAATTTGTATTTTTCCCTTGTATCCAAAAAATATATTTTCATATAAGCCGTTGCTTTGATTAAAAAATACTGCTAATTTTGAAGCTATTTTATTTAATTGTAATTCTCCTGCAGCATTAGATTGTAATTTACTAAAAGTATCTTTAACACTTTCTTCACTTGCAATCGTTTCTGCCAAGTACATAATATCATTAAGAGCGAGTTCTAATCTCTGGCATTTTTCATTTGAGACCTGCAACAAGCCGTCAATAATTTCTCCTTCCGCTGTTTTTGTAGAAGAGTGATAAGCAAAATAAAATATTGTTATTGATGGAACAAGCATAAATAAAATCAATAATGAATATAGTTTAACAGAAAATTTGTTTAGCTTTTTTATCAACATATTAATCCCTCATTTAATATTTTATTCTTAATAATTTTTAGATTATGCATTTATTATTTAATTTGTCTCCCTATCCTGTAAGCAAACTCCCCGATTCCAATAATAGCCAATAAGTCTTTGCAAAAAAAAGGAACATAAATCCCTTATCTGGAACTGGTAAGTGAACAGAATAAAACCATTCAGAGGAAGGTGTCCTCATGAACATAGTATCACAAGTTCCTTACCACCAACGACCAATTACTAACTACCATAGAATGCAAGAGGACGTTTCTCCAAAAACGCATCACCTCCTATCTATAGTCCCATAAAGTTGGCCTATTAAATCAGCTTTAAAAGAAACCTTGACCGCTTAGATAAGATATGTAAAGTCCTTGAATGCCAAGTCCATGGCATTTTAGAATATGTTCTTAGAAAAAAAAGGATAATTTAGAAGTAATTAATAAAGAAAACAATAAACCAAAATAAATGCCCGTTAATGAAAGGGCATTTATTTTTAATTAGTTATTAAAAATATTGTAATAATAAGCAATACATAGAGTAACAGCATTAGTATTTATGGATCAGCATCCCTTTTCCCGTTTCCGCGTCTGCAACCTCTTTTGGTTGGGCGCTTGCTTGAACGATTTAAATAAGGCTCAGAGCGTAGAATAGCCTGTTAAAAAAATTGCAGGAACTTGCTGTTACTCCAGATATCTTCTCTCTATTATTGCTCTTCTCTATTTAGCTTATTTTTTAGCCCGTTTTTCAGCTACAATACATTCGACCGCTTCAAAC
>MVQL01000203.1 GCA_002067205.1 Pelotomaculum sp. PtaB.Bin104 | reverse complement strand
ATTTTTCAATGAGACAGGATAGGGCGACTTTAATCATCACGTTCAAAATTGTTCTAACTGATGGCCGAGTGGTTGACCAGGAGGTGACGTTCTAATATGGCTGACACCAGAGAAACGATTCAGGCCAGGATGCTTCAAAATATTAATGACTCGTTTGATAGATCAACCGGGTCATTTTTCTTTGATGCTACAAAACCGGTTGCTATTGAGTTGGAAGGGATGGGCGCTGACATTGACGGCATCCTTGATAAGGGCTTTGCAACCACGGCTACAGGAGAATATTTAGACCGTAAGGTAGCTGAGCAGGGACTAAATCCACCTAGGAAGCCGGCCACAAAGGCAACCGGAACGGTCCAGATCACCGGTCAGCAGGGGGCGACCATTGCCAAGGGCATTAAGGTGGCCAGCGACACGGTTACCTATACCGTCACATCGGAAACCACCGTCATCGGCGCCACAAACATTGAAATTGTCTCCGTGGAGTGCGACCAGGCCGGGAGTATTGGTGATGCTCCGGTCGGTGCTATTAAGTCCTTCCCGGTCACAATAGCCGGGCTGTCTGCGGTTACAAATCCGGCTGCATTTACGGACGGCTACGATGGAGAATCCGATACCGAACTCAGGCAGCGTTATTTTGAGAAAGTGAGAACCCCGCCGACATCCGGAAACGTTTATCATTACCGCAGTTGGGCGAAGGAAGTTACCGGCGTTGGGGATGCCCGGATATTCCCACTTTGGAACGGCAACGGCACAGTGAAGGTAGTTATCATTGATAGCAACAAGCAACCGGCAGATGCGGAGCTCATTAGTGATGTTACCACGCATATTGAGGATGTGCGGCCAATCGGCGCGACGGTGACGGTAGTCAGCGCCGCAGGGTTAAGTATAAATATTGTAGCTACATTGACGTTAGCAACTGGATACACCTTAAATCAGGTCAAGGGTTACATTGAAACAAATATAACCAACTATCTTAAGAGCATAGCGTTTATTGAAAGTGCGGTGAGTTATGCCCGGATAGGCAGCACGATTTTAAGTACAGAAGGTGTGCTGGATTATACCGGCTTAACCGTTAACGGTGGCACGTCCAATATCGCAGTTAGTGACCTGCAGGTGGCCATTCTGGGCACTGTAACAGTCTCATAGGAGGTGATATGTTTGAGTCAATTATCAGATTACCTGGAAAACGCTTTAATCAACGCAGTGTTGCGGAATACGCCTTACACCAGCCCGGCGACGGTTTACGTTGGGCTTTTTACTTCGGATCCTACCGATGCGGGGACCGGAACAGAGGTAAGCGGCGGGGCGTACGCCAGACAAGCGGTAACATTCACAGCGCCTACAGATGGCCAGACATCAAACAGTGCAGACGTGCTATTCCCAATCGCTACGGCCGCATGGGGGACCGTTACTCACATTGGCCTTTTTGATGCATTGAGCGGCGGCAACCTTCTTTTCCATGCACCGCTTGAGTTTGAGAAAACGATCAACATCTCCAGCCAGTTTAAACTACCACAGAACTACCTCATTGTAAGGCTAAAGTAGGTGGTATAGATGTCCGCAATACAACAGCAGACATGGGATGAAGTTCAGGTTATTACTTGGGGAGACTTAGCACCTCATCTTTGGATGGATTTCAGGCTTGCGCTGGTTGACGGTGTTGGCGAGGTTGAAGCTCAGGGCGTTGACCTGCATACCGGGCGGGCAACAGTGGAAAGCGTTGCCGAAGTCCTGGCTCAAGGGGTTAATGTTGAGTTTTCAATTGCAAAAATTGAGAATGATGTTGAGATTACTGTTTCATGCTCTGTAGCGAAAAAAGATTACAAGAACAGCATGTTAAAGACGATGCCTACTTACTACTGGCAATCAGCAGTTATTGACACTCTGCTAAATGCTTATACCAAGGAACTCCGGAGACTGGAATTTAATGCCGATACAGTTCGGGACAGCTTGTTTGTTGACAGCGTTGTTGAGAACATTGACCGCTGGGAGCAGGATCTAGGAATTACACCGGATCTGAGCAAGCCCTATGACTTCCGGAGGGAAAAAGTTAAGGCAAAGCTCCGGGCATTGGGTACAACCACAAAGGCGATGATCCAGGCGGTGGCTGCCGCTTTCAGCAACGGTGAGGTAGAGGTTATTGAATACCCAGCTGAATACCGGTTTGTGGTTAAGTTTACCGGCGTGAAGGGCATTCCGAAAAACATGGCCGACCTGTCGGCCATCTTGGAGGAAATAAAGCCGTCGCACCTGGCTTACAGTTATGACTACACCTACAACACGTGGGGATTCTTGGTTACGGAGACATGGGGCTCTGTGGCCGGGATGACCTGGGAGGATATCCAGACTTTTAGTTAAAAGGATGGTGTGATGAAATGCAAACAACAACTAACTATGGGCTAAAAAAACCGGAATTAACCGACAATGTAAAAGTGTCTGATCTGAACGATAACGCGGACGCCATTGATGCCCAAATGAAGAGCAACGCGGATGCGATTGCTGCGCATTTGGCCAATAATGCACAGAATAACAATGTGCATGGGCTGAAAAGTCTATTCAGCCGACAGCAATTCAGTAATTTTATAATAAATGGCGATTTTTTGTTATGGAACAATGGAAATACAAATCAATGGCCTGACGGATGGACTGGTGTTCAGGGAGATGTAAGTAATCTTTATGGTAGGGAAACAGGGCTATATTTGTCGTCCCCGTATAGCGTATATATAACCAAAGTAAAGACCAATTCTGCCATGTCAATATATCAGGACATTACCAACATGACTATCATTAGTAGATTGATAGGTAAACAAATATCGTTGTCTACTAACATTGCAACAGCGATATCTTCCAATGTGTATGGTATAATTATATGCTATAATTCTGAGAATTCGGTTTTAGCGACTGCATACACACCATATCATACGGGTAATGGCGGCTTTCAACAATTGACCACCACTCTGACAGTACCATCAAACACCACTAAAATTAGAGTATTTGGTGGCTATATTAATACTACTTCGTCACATGGAAGTGTCTATGTCGATGATGTGTGTTTGGTGCAGGGGAGTTTGCCTGTGGCATTTGCACGGAATATGGAACGTGAATTTGACGCGCATTTGGCCGAAAACGTGCAGCAGTTCAAAGACCAAGAAATTCTCTTATGGATGGGGGTATAGATTATGGCGAACACTCCAAAACGATTATACACAGGTCAACCCGGAACAACTATAGGAACTCTCTATACTGTTCCAGCGTCAACCAAAACTATCGTTAAAAATATTGTCCTAGCTAATACCACAGCCACAGACGCAACTATAGACATTCATCTTGTACCTAACGGGGGGACAGCAGGCGCGACAAACAAGATTGTACCAACTTACACTGTCACAGCCAAAAATACTGTAGTTATTGACTTTTCTGCAGTATTAGATACAGCAGGAGATACTATTCAAGCACTTCAAGGTACATCAGGAGCAATAACAGTATATATCTCCGGCATAGAGGTGGTATAATTTGCCTATTAAAGATTTAAGTCAATTTGTCATAGGTAATGACATTTTGAAAATAACTGGACAAACAGAAGAAACATATAGACTTGGTAGTACGGTAACAAAATATGACCCTATATATGTGAAATTTAATGGAACTAAACTAGCTAACCCTGCAACATTACCTGCTGGTGCTGGAAGGGGAGCATCATTTGACCCAACAGGAACATACCTTGCTATAGCACATGATGTAAGCCCATATGTAACAATATATAAACGTAGCGGTGACACATTTACTAAACTAGCCGACCCTGCAACATTACCTGCTAGTACTGGATTTAGTGCATCATTTGACCCAACAGGAACATACCTTGCTATAGCACATGATGTAAGCCCATATGTAACAATATATAAACGTAGCGGTGACACATTTACTAAACTAGCCGACCCTGCAACATTACCTGCTAGTACTGGATTTAGTGCATCATTTGACCCAACAGGAACATACCTTGCTATAGCACATGATGTAAGCCCATATGTAACAATATACACAGCGTTATCTATGTATTCATCTTCATCATTATCTGACTTATCAATTTCTGCAAAGGCTGGATATGCAAAAGAAACGGGTATTGTGGGAGATATGAAAAAAGCTGTTATTATATTTAGATAAGGGGGTAATAACATGAAAACGTGGTACTTTAAAATTGATGTGAACAATATAATCCTTGATGCGATAGAATATCCAAATGAAGGATATATAGAAGTACAACTTCCCGACACTCACCTTCCCGCAGGTATCAACGGTGGATGGTATAAGTGGATGGGCACCGCATATGTGGTAGATGATGTTTTAAAATCGTCAATTTATATGCAACAACACCCGATTGAAGGACAACTTCAACAACTAAAAGACCAAAATTTAACCATGCAGGAAACAATCAATTTCCTGTTAGGATTATAAGGAGGTAATCGAAAATGGCAAGCAAATTGTTCAACTATTTCCTTATGTGCTGGATTAATGGAACAGTTACCGAGGCACAATTAACCACGGCAGTAAGTAAGGGGTATTTGACCGAAGAAGAAAAGACTAGTATCTTAGCAACGCCGAAGTAATGCACAATAGACCTAAAATGCGAAGCAACACGGCTCCCAGCGATGGGAGCCTGAATTATTTCATGTGAAATATTTGCCGCCGAAGGGCGGTAATTTTTATGCGGAGGTGGTAGGGGTGGAGCCTGAGAACGCAATTGCGCGCCTACAGGAACAAATTAAAACGCTGTTTGGCGATGTGGCCGAATTAAAAGACGACATAAAAAAAATTAAGGAAGATCTTTCAAAGCGGCTGCCAACCTGGGCAACCGCTTTAATTGCGCTGCTGACCGCGGCTGTTGGGTGGTTGGCGAAATGACATTTTCAAAATTACTGGTGGCCTGGCTATTGCTGAACGGCACGGTCTGGATATACCTCAGCTATGCCCTTGCTTATCTGGGACGGGGGCAGATCGCTGAAACGCTCTCAAAGACCGTGGTGGTGGAGGTGCTGGGGGTGGTACTGGTTTACAGCCTGAAAGCGCTGGCCGAGAATTTGAGCAAAAATAACACCTGGCCGGACAAGCCAAAAGCCGCGGACAACAAAATCGAAAAGGACTTATAGGAGGTGAGGATCCTGAACATCATTGATCAACAATACTCCTGGCGTGACAGCCTTGCAGACCGAAGCACTACCGATTACATCATCCTGCACCACGCTGCTGTAAGTGCCGCCAGCCCGCAGGACATCCACCGGATGCACCTGAATAACGGCTGGACGGGTATTGGGTATCACTTCTATGTCGCAAAGGACGGTACCGTTTACCGCGGGCGCCCGCTTAACTCGGCCGGGGCTCAATGCCAGGGCTACAATGACCGGAGTATAGGTATCTGTGCGGAAGGGAACTACCAGTACGAGATCATGCCCGAGGCGCAAAAGGTGGCCATCGCCGAGTTGCTACGGTATGTCACCGGCCTGTACCCGCAGGCTCAAGTGGTCGGGCACAGGGACCTGAACGCGACAGCTTGTCCCGGCACCAACTACCCGTTTGATGAGATTGTGACGCTGGCCAGGGAAGGAGAAGGAGCGGAAATGGTAAGATACCAAAAGCTGAGCGACATTCCTAACGATTACGGCTTTAGGGAAGTTATCGAAACGCTGATGAATGCAAAGATTATCAACGGTGACGGGTCTGACCAGGCCGGTAATGACGATGTGATCGACTTGTCCCATGACCAGGTTAGGACGCTGGTATTTTTATACCGCGGCGGAGCCTTTGATCGCAAGTTGATTAAAGAAGGCATTCAGCCGGCAGTTAAAGATTAGGAGGTAGATATTGTGAGACCATTTTTGCAAAGACTCAAAAGCCGTAAGTTCCTGTCAGCGCTGTTTAGCGCTATTTTTATTGTTCTTAATGAGGGTCTGGGTACCCCGATTGACCGAGAGGCTTACGCATGGATCACCGGTGTAGTGACGGCGTTTATCTTGGGCGAATCGTATGTCGACGGAAAAGCGACAGAAAACAATAGTGATTTAGAGTAAACATAAGTAGGACATACTAACTCAGGGACTTTTCCAGGACCGGCTTAGTCCCCCTTACACGAGCCTCACCCTTCGGGGTGGGGTTTTTTATTTTTTGCATGGGTTCCCGTGACTCCCCGAAGGGAGTTTCGGCCTGTACCCGGCAGGCCATCGTCAGGCGGGGTAGAGTTCTCGAACCATCGTCTTTTTCGGTTTCGTTTGGCTTCCAAATACCCGGATTATTTTTTGCACCAGTTCGTCGCCGATATAAATTTCCTTCTCCTGGGTGACGTTTTTATTGAGATACGATACCAGGAAGTCCCTGTAACTCCTGCCGTTGATTTTGCCTTTACTATTCGTTTCTGAGATGGATACAATCTTGTGGACGCCTTTTTGCTTCGCGTGCGCTCTTATTGCTTCTTCGTAGGTCCGGCAAGAAACATCTGACCAAGCTAAATCTGCTTGAATATTGGGATAACCAAATCGTCCGTCATTCACTTCCCAATGCACTGTAAAATCCATCCTTATCGGCCTCCTTTATATTTATGTACTAGTGTTATTACATACAATATACCATAATGTTAGTACATAGTCAACACATTTTTACACTAGCATTAGTACATATTTTGTGGTATGCTATCGGTGAGGTGGATAACATGCCGACAGCTAGGACAAGAGCAAATCGGAAATATAATGAAAAGGCTTATGATAGAATAGCGCTCACTGTTCCCAAAGGTGAAAGGGAAGTTATCAGAAGGGCAGCCGAAGGGGAAGGACAGAGCCTAAATGCTTATATCAATTCTGCGATCCGAGAAAAGATGCAGAAGGCGCGGAAGGATTAGATTGCTGATGCGGGGGCTGGGTATGAGAAGGTGCTGGAGGTTAGCAAGAGGTTGGAGCGTAAATTTATTTTAGCAAAAGTGCTAAATTTAATGTTGACATTTAGCATGTACGCTAATATAATAGCATTAACAGCTTATCTACTGATATTGAGGCAACAAAAAACCAAGGGTAGTAAAATAACCCGTTTTTAAAATCGTCCCCCAACGATTTGTTATTTAAATTACCAGTTAATAATATTAGATTATTTGCTAATTGTCAATATATAAGCTGTTATTTATTACTATTTTGACAAGAAGGGAGGAAAAATATTTGACAGAATACACGAAATTCGGTTTGGAAGCGAGAAAAATCCTCATTCTTCAGAGAAAATCAATGACCAAACTCGCAAAAGAAATTGGGATATCTTGTACATACCTATCTGAAATTCTCAGGGGTACAAGAAAAAGTGAAAAATATAAAGAAAAAATAGCTCAAATCTTAGGCATGCCAGTTAATGAGTTAACTGCTGAAGAAAGGAAGGCGAATTAAGATATCACTTCATGAAGGAACTCTGGTTGTCGTCATTGACAGAAAAACCGGTAAAGAAAAAGAACGCTATTTAATCAACGAACGATCTGCTAGTAAAACACCTGATGAATATATGGCTCCTGCCGTCGAATACTTAGCTGATGTTTTAGTTAGCAAAGGAGGTCCCCATGAAAAACCAACAAATCCTTGTTGAAAGCAAAACTGCCCGGCAGCAAATGATTCAGAAGATCAGTGTTTTGGACATGCTCGGTAAACCGGTGCCCGTTTTGACGAAAGATGGTCGGTCTACGATCAAGCAGATTGCCGAATTTTATGAAGTTCACCTGGATGCAATTGTATCCATCCTCCGGCGAAATAAAGACGAATTTTCTGTTGATGGTATAACAGTAATTTCAGCAAAGGAATACAAAAAATTGGATATTATAGACTGTCAAGTTGACAGTCTTAAATTACCAAGAAACTCCATAACCCTCCTGCCTAAACAAGCAATCCTCCGCATTGGAATGCTGCTCACTGAATCCAAGTTAGCCACCAAGCTAAGGGACACTCTGGTCAAAGGCGAGCAGGAAATGACCTATAAACAAAAAACCAGGGCTATCCGTGAAGCTGAAAAATGGGAAGCTCAACGGGAAGCAGGTAAGATGGTACGCAAGTCATTTGCCGATACAATCGAACTCTATATTCCTGAATCACCTAATAAAAAATGGAAATATAAGCAATTTACTGACCTCATTTATAAAAACCTTTTTGGTCAGGTAGCCAAGGAATTACGTTTGAGCCGTGGCGCTTCCGATAACGATTCACTCCGTGACGGGTTTAGCGTAGATGAACTAAATGCTGTGGGGCGGGCCGAGACATTCGTTAGCGGCTTAATAATGAGTGGCGATAGCTACGATACTATTAAAACTAAAATTAAGTTTGTCAATTTTTGGGCTAAACCTGCTAAAACCGCATAAAAACCCTTCCCGCCTGGATGACGGAGCAAGAGAAAAAATCGGTAGCCAAAAACAAATACCCTTACCGACTGGCTAAATAACAGGGTAGAAAGGTAGGTGAAACAACGTTTTGAAAGACTCCGACATCCCGGTCCAGTACCGGACCCGTGGCCGCAGGTATGATGACCTCATAGCGCCGCAGCAAAGCCTGTTGGATA
>MVQL01000202.1 GCA_002067205.1 Pelotomaculum sp. PtaB.Bin104 | reverse complement strand
TCTTCTACACTACTGGCCTTCTTTGCCACCGCGCTATCCCCGGCCGGACTTTTAAAAAAGAAATACCAGCCGGCCGCAGAACCGGCTAAAACCACCAGGACTATAAGCAAAATCAGTAGTATTTTTTTCTTTTTAGGCTTATCTTTTTTCGTTCCTTTTCCCTGAGGTTTTTCACTGTCCTTTGGCACGGCCACACCTACTTTTCTTGGATTCTATAAACAAACTATGCATTACAGCCAAATAAGATACTGCATGTAAAGGTAGAAACTCAGCTACCGTTTGATATTTAACAATTCCTCCAAAATCTGGTCGGAAGTAGTAACCGTCCTGGCATTAGCCTGGTAACCGCGCTGAGTGGTAATCATGTTAACGAATTCGTCTGTCAGGTCCACGTTGGACATCTCCAGGAAACCGGAGTTGATCGTACCGTAAGCACCGTTCACGTCATTGGCCTGTCCGAAGGTATCTACAGGTAAACCACTGGTAGGAGAAACTTTATACATATTCAGTCCGTCCCGCTCCAGGCCATCCTGGTTGGGAAACATGGCCAAACCAATGGGGCTACTTACTGTAATATCGGTGCCTGTTAGATCTTTAGCTGTTATTGTGCCATCTTTTGAAATATTAATTGTTGAAATTCCGGCTGTACCAAGGTTGATGGGGTTTCCTCCAGTATCACAAAGATTGTAGCCACTAGAATTAACCAGATTACCTGCATTATCAACATAAAATATACCTTCTCGCGTATACCTTTCGTTAATTGCACCCGTACCTGCCACAGGGTCGCCGTTAGTTGACAGTATATACCAGCCATTACCGTTAATGGCAAGGTCAAGCGAGCGGCCGGTGTTCTGCAAACCACCCTGACCGGTATTATTGGTGATGCTTGAAACCATCACACCAAGACCAACTTGAGACGGGTTGATTCCACCTACGTTATTAACCCCGGCACTGGGATAGCGTACCGTCTGGTAAAGAATATCCTGGAAATTAGCCCTGCTGCCCTTAAAGCCGGTTGTATTGACATTGGCGACATTGTTGCCGATAACATCCATTCTAGTTTGGTGGTTTTTCATACCCGAAGCGCCGGAAAAAAGAGATCTAATCATTATTTATCCTCCTTTTTGATAGCCGCCTCAGTCGTTCAGCGGCCGCACAGCCTCCTTTCGGGCCGGCTGTGAAATAGTTTTTAGAAGCTCGTTTACTTTACAATCACCGCGCTGTCTATGTTGGTAAAAACGTGGTCAGTCGCAAAGTTTCCGTCCATGGCTGTTACTATCGTTTTATTGCGCACGCTGGTAATCAGAGCCAAATCACCGTAGATGATTAATGATTCCCGCGCCCCCTTGGATTCAGCCTGTTTTACAGCTGTATTAATCTTGGCCAGATCCTCCTGAGCCAAAACAATATTCCTTTCTTTCAGGCGTTTTTCAGCGTGTGCCGAGATCTTTACTCCCTGGTTTTTTTCAATCTCCCGCTGAATTGCTTCCTGAAAGGACAGCTTATCTTCCTTCCGTGGCGACCGTCCGCCCCCAGTTGCCGGTATGACCGGAAGGGGCGCAACCGGCAGGATTGAACTAACGTTCCGGTTCATTTCGCACCACTCCTACTTGATTTCAGTCACCTTATCCAGCCCATAAGCCGTTCCATTTACATATACTTGAACAGTATCACCTGTGAGAGTGACTTTTTCCACCTGACCAGAAACTTCATTACTACTGGAACTATCGGAAGTAATTTTCACCTGGTGTCCGATCAGTGCCGACGCCTGCCCCATCTCCTGCGAAAGTTTGAGCTTGGTGATTTCTGTATTCATATTTGTCAATTGCTCAAGCATGGTAAATTGAGCCATTTGCGAAATAAATGCACTTGTATCCTGCGGGCTGGCCGGGTCCTGGTTTTGCAACTGGGTTACGAACAACTGAAGAAACGCGTTCTTATCAAGCTCTTTTACCGGATTTTTCCTTTGCGCTTCCGTTGGATACGAATAATCATTAGTGGTTGAATTTACTTCCATAAAACATCACATCCTGTTTATACTAAATAGTCAACCTGCCAGGAACCCGAACCAGTTTCGGTCCCGCCTGCCTGTGCAGGCTCCACCGGAATGTCACTGTCTTTACGGTAGTTATTGCTGCCGAATTGAATTGTACCGCTTTGATTCCTTCCTTGATAATAAAGATTTGGATTGTCCTGGCTGCCGTTACCGACGAACACAAACGCCTCATTTAATTTCAAATCCTGCTGACCAAGGGAAACCCTTAACTGCTGCAGCGAACCTTCCAGAACCTCTTTCACGCTATTGTTTGCGGTGTAAAAGTGGGCGTTTAATTCACCTTTATGAAAATAAAGTTTGATCGTGAGTTGTCCCAACTGCTCAGGCTCAAGCTTTAGCTGCACCTGTGTTTGCCGGTCACTATTGCCAATGTTGTTATATACATGCCTGATTTCCTGAAGCACCCTATCTCTGAGGTTGGATAAAGGTACTCCTTTTAAACTCTCAGTGGAAACCTGCGCAGAGAATTGAGCGCTATTATCAGTCGTATTGCCTGTCCCCAATCCATTGTTAGAATCAACTTTTCCCGCCGGAACCGTATTGTTCGATATTATATTATTTTTACTCTCATCCGCGGTTTGTGGTCCCTTTGGCTTGTTATTCAGCAGCTTGTTTTCATTACCACCCTGGTAGGCTAATTCCGGATTACGCTGTTGTTCCGCTGTTACGACTCCGGACTGGTTCTCCACATCCGGT
>MVQL01000201.1 GCA_002067205.1 Pelotomaculum sp. PtaB.Bin104 | reverse complement strand
GGACCAAAACAAGGTTAACGGTTTCCACATCGACGTAGGCTCCGGCCGTACATCCTCCTCCCCTGCTCCTGTAGCTGGTGGTGCTGCATTTGCCGTGGGGCTAGACGGCGGCTTTCAAAATCATGGTGAATTACGTATATATTATCTAGACGATATCCTGAGCGAAGACAGCAGTGGCAAAGTGGTAAAAGGATCTGAAATCACAAAAGTAGTTAAGTCACTCCCCTCCGGCTTGGTTGCCAGCTTTGCCGTAGATGGGGACAACCTTTTCTTTGGAGACAGCAACAGCAACATATATATATACAATATGGCTACCGGACAATTAGCTTACAGAGACGATAACGCAGGTACCTTTTCCAACCGTTCCCCGGCACTGACGGACTCCAGGATATACTTTCCCGTTACTAATTACGGATCAGCAGATGCCCAAGGCAAGTTGCTGGCAATAGAACGTTCCGATGGCTCAACGGCTTATGCCATGCCAATGGAGTATAAAGGAGAAAACTTGGGCCGCGCCATGACCGCGCCTGTAGTCTTGCGTGGTCCGGATAGCTCAGCAAGTATATTGATTGGCACTGGGTTGGGTTATCTTGATATCATTAACCCTTTTACTGGTGATCACTATACTGCCTTTAAGGTAGCAGATATCACCGGTGATCCCGGGTACGCTTCCGGTGTATCCGGTGAAATTTCAGCTTGGGAAAATATCTGCGTCACTACGACTGAAAAAGGCGTGATCATCTGGCAACTCAAGCCAGAAGTCAACCTTAAAGTAACGAACATAACTCTTGACCCCAGCCCAGGGAATATAGGCCAGCCCACCAGCGGAACCATCACCGTCGAAAACGACTCTGAGAAATCCTTCACTGGCACAAATACAATTTGGAGGGTACGGCATTCAGACGGTACGGTACTTGCCGAGAACACTATAGTGACCGACTTAGCCGCAGGTGAGCAAAAGACGCTGCCGTTTAGCTTTACTCCTGATGTGGCCGGAGAATACAGCGTTGCGGCCATGATCAACCCGGACCACACCAACCCACCTGACGAAGTTAACTTTTTGAGTGGCGACTGGCCGGGGGACAACCGGATGGAAGTGCCCTATGTTGTTAAGGGGAAGGATTATGACATTAAAGTGCAAATAACCCCGGGCATGAACCCTTGGGAAACGATTGAAAACCCCGCTAGCATGTGGGCAAATGTAGTTGTGAGCCGCAAAGACACACTACCGGAAACCCTGCCGGTAAGATTAACAATCAGCGGTGCTGGGGGCACTGTAGTAAAAACGTTAGATTTCCCGCAAGGGGGAAGCCCATACGAGTACCAGTACTATATTACAGCATCGGAGTCAGGTTACTACAATGCCGAAGCCCAAGCCTGGCCCTATGACGATTCCTGGGTTGATGTATACCCGCCTGACAACGTGGACAGCACAAGCATTCAGTACATTTACAATCCACCGCCTACGATTAACCCACTGGATAATCAAATCCACGGTGAGATTATAGATTCGGAACTTAACTGATTTCATAAAAGACATCAGCGGGCAAAACGCCTGTTGGTGTCTTTTATTATGGGGTGAGAATTTATTGAATATCTTAAAAAACGAACGAGGGTCGATATTGGTGGAGCTTGGCTTTGTGGGACCGATATTCATCGGAATAATATTCATGCTGTTAATTACCGGCATGTGGATTTATAACGCCACTCAAACCAGTCAGGCGGCCCGGCTAGCGGCGCACCAATTGGCCGTAACGGGAAATTACAGCGAGGCGTATCAAATAGCTTATTCTCACCTCGGCAAAACCGGGATAGGGTTATCCTCTGAGGAGGTTTCCGTTTATTGGAGTGGGGACGTGGCCTGTGCCCAGGTGATAACCAATATGGAAACTTACATGCCGGGGTTGGTGAAGCTCTTCAACCCTTCAGGCACCAACTGGACAGGCAAAGTAACAATATCAAGGGGGGCGCAGACAACCGGTGAGTACAGATTACGGTCGGGGAACCAGTCACAGTTTAATTAAGGACGAAAGAGGTGTCATTCTAGTAGAGTTTGCCTTTTGCTTTATTATACTGATGGTCCTGTTTCTCGGAACGGTGACGTTATCATTCGCGTTTCGGGACTACGTTTCACTTCAGAAAGTTGTTAGGGAAGGGGCAAGAGAGGCAGTCATAACCGGCAACACCGGCACAGCATACTCCAAGGCATGTCAGGCGGCCTGGTTGTGGGGCCTGAAGCCTGAGAACCTTAGCATAAGCTTCCAGCAGGGGGCTGACGGCGCGCGAACAGTTGAAAAGTGCTACGGCACATATCATATCAACTTATTTAACTACACCTTCCCCACCTTGGTGGGACAGGCATCACTGAGCGATATTAATATCAACTCCGCCGCCGACTTCGGGTGGTGGGACTTCACGAAGAAAAGCCCTTAATGGTTTTAAGGAAAGGAGACATCATGATTAAAAAAATCTTGTCCGACGAACGTGGAAGTATCCTGCCTATTATGGCAGTAGTAATAGTGATACTGATCGGTATCTCCGCTGCTGCCGTGGATTACACGCGACGGGCGGCGGCCGCGGAAAAGCTTAAAACAGCCGGTGAGGCTGCGGCTGTGGCCGGAGCCATGAGCGCGACCAGATATGTAAGAATGTCTATTGACCCCGGAAAATCCCTTGAATGTTGCGGCGAATTGACTTGCAGCCCTTGCTGTAAGGATTGCGGAGATCCTTTTGAAGTCACCGGTACAGAAAAGGAACTTGTCGAAAAAAATGGCTATAAAAAATATTGCTGCAGCTGCGGGTGCGGCACGGTGAAAATCCTTGACCGC
>MVQL01000200.1 GCA_002067205.1 Pelotomaculum sp. PtaB.Bin104 | reverse complement strand
AAGTCAAAGGTTTCAAAACTCGTGGGCAGCATCTGCGCGTTAAACGGCGGGATATCGTCGATCAGCTCAAATTCATTGTTGATCATGATCAGCTCCCGTCCGTTGGTGACAACGCCGTAGCTGCAGGTTTTTTCGTTGCTCATATAACTTTTCAGCTGGATTAAGCCGCTTTTAATATCTTTGCCGTAAGCCTTGATTTCAACAAATATAAAAGGCGATTTGAGGCCTTTGTTTTTATATATACATACTGCAATATCTACCGCCCCGGCCTGGGAAAAAGAGTGCACGGGGTATTCAATCTGCAGCAGCCTGGACGGGTATTTGTAGGTATTGATCAGCTCAGACAAAAACCACTGCCGCACTTTTTCCTCATTGGAATAAAGGTTGATTATTTGCTCCTTAAAATAGTAGTCATCAATGCTCATGCTGTAAAAGGCGCTGATCTGGCTGCGCGCGGAGACCACCAGCAGTTTGGGGTCAATATCGCCGATGAATGGTGAAGGGACTTTATTGGAAGACATATACAGCAGTTCATTGGCCCTGGTCATGCCCACATACAGCAGCTTCCTGTCGTTTGTGACCTGCAGCTGCTGGTCTTCCGGCTCCTGGTAGGTGATCAATGGGATGATGTCCTTATTCAGGCCGATAATGAATACCGCTTTAAACTCCAATCCCTTAATGGAATGAATGGTCAAAAGCTTTACTGACATCTCGCTGAAATTCAAGTCATCCTTATGGACAATGCTGGACTTAATCCCGCGCTGATCAAAAATGTCTTTCATCGCTTTAAGCTGGTTATTGTTCCTGGCAACAACCGCTATGTCTTTCAATTCATAGGTTTCCGTTAGAAAGTCATTTATTTCACTGATTACAAAATTTGCTTCCTCCAGGGGGCTGGTGAATGACCTGTAAACAGGGTAAATCCCCTGCCTGTCGATTAAAGACGGGGCGACGAAGTTGTCGTCTTCAAATATTACCGGGTCCTTTTCTATTAAACTGTAGGCTGCCTTTGAAATCTGGGTGGTTGTCCTGTAGTTTTTGCTCAGGGAGTTGCTTTTGCCGGTCATGTCAAAGCCAATGCTGGTGAACGACCTCCCCTTGACCAGCCAGGAGTGGGGATAAATGCTTTGAGCGGTGTCGCAAACAAACATGATGCTGGAGTATTCGGCTTGCTGATACAGGCAGGAGATAAAGTCAAGCTGCACCCGGGTCAGGTCCTGGCTTTCATCCACAATGATATGGGAGTACTTCTTTTCTACCCGCTCTTTGGCCTCGCGCAGGGCAAAGATAGCCGCGTCCTTTATATCGAGGAACCCCAGCTCCTCGAGCTTTTTATTGTAATTCAGCATCAGTTCAAAAATCGCTTTTCTTGTATTCGAATTCTTTTGCAGCCTTTGCGGGCCGCCCTCCGGGTTATTTTTGTTCATCCGGCCGAGCCTGTCCGCATTCTGGTATTCCTCAAGCTCCATGTAGTTGCAGGATTTAATCCAGTCGATTTCATCCAGCAAAAAAGGACTTTTGCTGCAATATGTTTGTTTCCGGGTAAATCTTTTTTAATTCAAGCAGGCAGGGCGTAATTAACTGGTATCTTAAATTCCTGTCGGTTGTTATTTCAAGTTTAAGTTTATTCTTTATCTTGTACTTCAGGAAGTACTTAAAGATTAAGCGGTCAACGGTTTCGATGCTGACTTTGCCCTCATTCCCGCCTAAAAGATCCAGAAATTCCACTTTGTCTTCATCTTCGATTTTTTCATAAAGGTATTTTATGTAGTTAGACAGGGTTTTGTTAAAAGTAAGCATCAGTATAGCATCATCGTTCAAATGGCAGTAATGGTTGAGCAGGAAGGGTATTCTGTAGACGGACACAGTTGTTTTCCCTGAGCCGGCAACTCCTTTGATAAGTGAGTGGCCCGATGGTTTTGAACGAATAATCTTCCGCTGTTCAATATTGAGCTGCATCTACTACCCTCCATTTAATTAAATTTATCATTTGCCATTCGTGTACAAGCATCTCTTTATTTTACCATCGTTCTTTAAATTTTTGATATAATTAAACAGATATCAATAAATTCCTCTAAATTTATCAGAAAGGTTTTACCTATATTGAAATGATTTCACGCATACTTAAGCCAAGATTTACAATCTATAGAAGGAAATTTGTCATGAAAGGTAGAAGCGTGGGGTTATATAGCTCAGGCTGATCCAGCATGCAAAGGATCCAAGTGCTTTAATGCGATTGCTTGAGCACAGGAAGAAAGAACCGAATCAGAGTTTTAAAGACTGGTATTGCAAAGACTAGTCCAGGCTATCGGGTTGAAGCTCAGCGTGCAGTCCCGGGGTGGACTACAAAAGACGGAGGGCTTATATGTTTGCGATAAAGCCAATCGTATGAAAATACCCTTAGAAGAAGTTACAACTGAGTCTAATTCATATACTTATTGGGCTAATAATGGGAAGTTCTATAAAGGTCTTGTTAATAGCAATAATGAGAAGTTCACAATAGGACTATTATGTAATAAAAGCACAATCCCTATGATTCAAGCTATGAGGTTATAAATTTTTGAGGGGCAAGATTTAAGCTTTGAGGAAAACCGTTACTATTGTGCAAAACATTTGTAAGGGCATAGGTTGCTATTTAGGAGGATAGAAATGGAGTTTTCAAAAAAAATACAAGAATTACGAAACAGAGCCCAAGAAACTCAAGCTGCAAATAGAATTATCGATATGCTGACTCAATTAAAATTGAAGAATGATGATACAACTTCTCACAGATGGATCTGGGAACTCATTCAAAATGCAAAAGATGTTGTTAACTCTATTGGCATGGTTGACATTATTATCAACTTTGACGAAGGCAACAAATCTATTGAATTCAAACATAACGGAAAACTATTCTCAACAGAAAATATTGTTTTTCTTATAGAACAAGTTTCCACTAAAGATCGCACAATAACGGATTCAAAAAATAAGAGGACTACAGGAAAATTTGGAACGGGATTCTTAACTACGCATTTGCTTTCAGAAAAAGTAAGGGTATCCGGATATTTGCAGGATGTTAGTGAACAGCCGTGTTCATTTAGTGTTGTTTTAGACCGATCCGGTACGGATAAAAGATCAATAATAAATGCGATACAAGAGAGCTGCTCTCAGTTAGATAAAAGCACTACCATGACTAATGGCAAAATAATAAATGAAAAAAATTTCAACACTTGCTTTACTTATATCTTGGATGAATCTGGAGTGCTAACTGCGAAGAAGGGTCTAAAAAACCTACTTATTTCTGCACCCTACGTATTTGCTTTTGTTCCTGAGATAAGTTCGATAACAGTCACAAGCGGCCAATATATCCAAAAAATTAGCCGTGGAGAGATAATCAAAACTGATCTCGAAAATGCGGAGGTAACAAGAATTGCGATCGTAACAAAAAACAAAAACAAAGACAGATATATTTGTGTTTTGGGAACGTATGATTTATCTATTGCTATGGAAGTTGAAACGCACGAAAAATATAATTTTATAGCAAAATTCGATCCCCAGTTACCAAGAATATTTTGCGACTTTCCGCTCTTGGGAACAAATGATTTTTCATTCCCGGTAGTAATAAACAGTTCACTGTTCAATCCAACAGAACCGCGAAATGGAATTCATCTAACGGATAAAGGTCATGAACAAATAACAGAAAACAAGCAAAGATTGGTGGAGGCTTGCCAGCTTTATATTAAGATGCTGGACTATTTTTTGGGAAAAGGTTATGAAGGTATTTACAACATTGTAAAAATTCCTGAGCAGCCCGATAAAGATTGGATATCGAAAGAATGGTTTGAGCAAGAAGTGATTGATTCATTAAAATCCCACATTAAAGAAATCCCACTTGTTTATGCGCATAGTGGCGAAAAAAGACCTCTTTTTGATGACTGGGGCGACCCCTGCGTACTTATTCCAAAAGATGCAGATAAAACTGTAAGAGACAAAGTATGGGCACTATCAAGCAAAATCATTCCCCATATGATTACAAAACGGGAAGAATTAGAGTGTTGGTACAATTCCTTATGGGGGGAATGTCGCAACTATAGTATAGCAGATTTAATTGAAAGAGTAGAAACGTTCAATAATATTGATGAATTATCAAAAAATGTTATTGGTAATGTAGCGGATTGGCTAAATGAATTTATTGGCGTTATTTTATGCAAAAGAAAATGCTTTTGCTAACAGCCTTTGTAGAAACCCATGTGTTTTACCAAATCAGCATGGTGAATTTTGCACTATAGATACAATTTCGCTTGATTGCAGTATTGATGAAATCTACAAAACAATGTCGGATATTATTGACCTTGATTTCAAAAGCAAATTATTGGATAGAAAAATCAAATATGAATTTTTGCCTAATGTAAAGAAATTTACATTAGAAGATGTTTATTCAGAGATTGAAAAGAAATTACAGAGTTCACATCCGAAAGTAGAGTATTTTTATAAAAATATCATTTGCTTGCAAGCTGAACAAAACGAAGAACAAGACGATTTTTTAAGTCTTCTCAATAAAGATTATTGGAAAAGGAATAAAGTTTCAAAACATTCAAAGGAACTTCTTAAAGCAGCATTAAAATTTTGGAGAGAGAAAATAAGCAAGCAGATAGGCTCGTGTGAATGCGTTGGAAAGTTTACTTCTCAATTTGGTTTTTCAAATGAACAACAGGCAGTTATTTGGCTGTCAAAATTCATTCAAATATTAGTGAAATATGAGCAAGAAAATTTACTTGATAGAATCGCTATATTGCCTGATCAATATGGTGATTTTAAAAAGTGCGCAGAATTGTCTCTTGATTCAGGCGAAATTGAAGAAACTCTTAAGGATGCGTGTAAATATGCCGGATATGATGTACGTGAAACATTGTTATTAAAAGACATTTATTTGAATCTGCCTAAAAATAGAACTGTCTACTTGGAGAACATTTCCGAGAAGATCACTAATTATGTGAAGGAGAATAAAAACAGCATAGGACAGAATAAATCCGAGGAGAAAGAGGTTTTTCAAAAAACATATCTTTGGCTTAGAGAGAATTTGGATAATGAAGCGGTTAAAAAGTGCTTCAAAGATTTATTAGCTAATTTACATTGGTTTTACAACGATAATGATATCGCCGAAAACATGTCCAAAGTGGAAGAATACAACGACATATTAAAAAAATATGGTGTTTCTGGAATGCAAGAATTAGAAAGAATATTGTATCGCTCAGATATTGAAAGTAATTCAAGAGAAGCGGTGGAAATATCAAAAGAACTTCTTGCACAATGGGGCATTGCAACTGAAGATGATTTAAGTCGAGCATTAGCTAATAATGTTCTCGGCGCAGATTTTATACATAACTCTAAAACCGATTTCGAAATATTTAACTATGTAAATGAAATTCTCGTGCGTTCACAAAAGAACATTATCGAGTATTTAAGCAGACAACCGGGGTACGATGTTTCAGATTACATCGAAATAAGTAAAACGATTTTTATAGTAAAAAAACATAATATTCAAATTTACATAATTGCACGCCCTTCTGATTATGGCCAAATAATTTTATATTATGATTCTGAGTTGGATGTTCTTGATTACGAAAAGGATTGCGAATTGTGGGTTGAAGATGGAAAAAGCAATCCGCAAAAAATTACATTTGGCAAAATATTAAAGTTAACTGGCGTTAACAGAATTCCACTAAGGAGCATAAGAGAAAAATGATTGATATTAATGAAGTGTTACAATTGTTGGAAGACCCGTCTTCAAAAAATCTTATTTGTAGAGAGTTAGAATTTAGACCACAAAATTTGGCCATGTTTATCGCTACTCTGTCAAACACGACAGAGGAATACGGTTACATTGTAATCGGAGCAAGCAAAAATACAGATAATTATTCTATTAATGGAATAAGTGCTGGATTTAAGATAGATGAAGCCATCAAACGGGCACTCGGTAT
Source organism: Pelotomaculum sp. PtaB.Bin104 (assembly GCA_002067205.1). Lineage (GTDB taxonomy): Bacteria > Bacillota > Desulfotomaculia > Desulfotomaculales > Pelotomaculaceae > MVQL01. Next base: position 17,782 of record MVQL01000200.1, on the reverse strand, counting down.
ATTGTCTGAGCAACCGAAAATAGACTTCGGGCGCCTTACGGTTGATGGTAAAAATATTTATGCAATCAAAGTAAAAAAGATTACAAGCGACATTTTCTTCAAACCTACGCAGAATACAGAATCACAAACCGATTTATTTATTCGTGATCTTTATTTGGCTTGCATTAAGCTTCAAACACGCAAGCTTTATGCGAATGTTACAGAAGATGAGCGTAATGACTTTATTGCAGATTTACTTGAAACAAACGGATACCGACTAAAAGATCAAACTCGACGCGGAAGTTCTGCAGCAGGAAAATCGTCTGGCGAAGTTGATATTTTTGTTGAAAAAAACGGTATGCCGTTTACTATTATAGAAGCTCTTAATTTAGATAGCTTGAACACTACTTATCTTGATACTCATCTTGACAAAATATATTCTTATGACACAGCAGGGAATGCGTTCAATGTATGCTTGTCATATGTCAAAGTGAGAGATTTTGGTTCTTTTTGGGATAAGTATTGCGACCATGCTAAAAAGCATGTATACCCAGTAATGCTTATTTCGTCAAATATAAATGCTGATAAAGATTACTCATACTCTGACATCAGATTTATGACAACAACCCATAATCGTTCGGGTAAAACTACACATCTTTATCATATATGTGTAAAAATACAAGAAACGTAATTTTAATAAGTAGATTTATTATAATCGTTCAAGCAACTAAATATGATAAAAATAGTACATTGATGTTATTTTTGCAGTTTCTGAATATCTAATCATATATTTATTCTTATATTAAAATCAAAATTGCCCATTATGTTTAGAATATATCAAGTCTTAGAGAACGTTAAACTGTACATTATCCATATAATAAGTAAAGAAGAGTTAATTTTATTTGGCACAAATGTTAACAATGCAAGGGTATAGAAAGAGTAGCTAATTTTTTTGTAATTATGAATCTAGGATAAAGCCATATCGCTATCTGATAGTTCATTGTATATTGAGGAGAATCAATAATGATTAACATTAGGAAACTAGAAACCGAATTATGGGAATCCGCCGACCTGCTTCGTCAAGGCTCAAAGCTAACGTCAAACGAGTACTGTATGCCGGTGCTGGGACTGATTTTTCTTCGCTACGCCTACAGCCGGTACAAGGTGGTAGAAAGGGAAATTCTGAAGGACCGTCCGGTGCGCGGCGGGCGCGTGCTGCCTGTCGAGCCTATCGATTTTAAAACCAAAAATGCCTTATATTTGCCGGAAAAAGCAAGGTATGATTATTTGCTTGATCTGCCGGATGATGAAGACATCGGGAAAGCCGTCAATGAAGCAATGGAGCTGGTCGAGGAGCAAAGCGCCCAGCTCGCAGGTATCCTTCCAAAAACCTACACCTCTTTCAATAAAGATCTGCTCCGGGAACTGTTGCGCATTTTTAATAATAAAACACTAGATGAAGTAGGCGGCGACGTTATTGGCCGCATTTATGAATATTTTCTCAGCAAATTTGCACCGGTTGTTGCTGCTGATGACGGGGTGTTCTTTACCCCCAAGTCACTGGTCCAGATGATTGTCAATATCATCGAGCCGAAATGCGGCATCCTGCTGGATCCGGCCTGTGGCAGCGGCGGCATGTTTGTGCAGACCGGTGATTTTGTCAATGCTCATGGCATAAGCGCAAACACCGCCATGACCTTTTACGGGCAGGAAAAAGCAGAATACAACGCCAGGCTGTGTCTGATGAATATGGCCGTGCACGGTTTAAGCGGAAACATTAAGTCCGGCGATGAAGCTAATACATTTTATCATGATACACACAATCTCGCAGGCCAATGCGACTATGTGATGGCCAATCCGCCCTTTAATATGGACAAGGTAAAATCCGAGAGCGCTTACAATGCGGGTCGTTTACCCTTCGGTTTACCCGGTGTAAATGAAAAGAAGAAGGAAGTATCCAATGCCAACTATCTTTGGATCTCCTATTTCTATGCCTATCTGAACGAACACGGCAGGGCGGGCTTTGTGATGGCGTCTTCCGCTACCGATAGCGGCGGCAAAGATAGGGAGATCCGCAGGCAGTTGCTTGAAACAGGCGCGGTGGACGTGGTCCTGTCTGTGTCCAACAATTTCTTTTACACAAAATCCCTGCCCTGCACCCTGTGGTTTTTTGACCGGGCCAAAAAAGACAGTATCCGCGACAAGGTGTTGTTTATCGATGCCCGCAATTATTTCACAGTTGTCGACCGGACCCTTAATGAGTGGAGCCCCTGGCAGCTAGAAAACCTGAATGCAATTGTATGGCTGTACCGTGGCGATGTTGGTAAATATGCCAATCAGCTGGCAGAGTATAAAAAAGAAATCACGGAACGGTTCGCCGTTTTATCCGTGACCATGAAAAATGACCTGGCACTTTTGGAACGTTTCGCTGATCCGCTTAGCTTGTTTGAGGCAGAAATCAAATCAGCCATAGACAACGCCTCCGCACTTCAGGATTTTTACGCCGTTAATGATTTGCTTAAGAAATACATATCAATTTTAAACGAACAGACAAAGGCACTCTTTTCCTATGGTGATGGACTGGAGAAGAGTGAGGCTAAAACCTATGCGCAGGGTATCAGCGATACATCATCTTCCTGGGCACAGTTCAAAAGGGCAGCGTCCGCTGCTTTTGAAGCAACCATTGCAGAAATCAAAGCCTGCCGCACAATCATCAAGGAAGCTAAATGGCTGACCGATAAATTCGGCGAAGGTATTTATCAAGATGTGCCTGGTTTGTGTAAGCTGGCTTTGCTCTCAGAGATTGAAGAGAAAAACTACTCGCTTACTCCCGGTGCTTACGTGGGTGTTGCTCCTGTAAAAGAAGATGATGAGAATTTTTCGGAAAGAATGGCAGAAATCCATAATGAGTTACTGGCTTTGCAGGCAGAAGCAAATGATCTGATGGATACTATTTCGGCTAATTATGAGGGGTTATCGTTATGAGTCTAAAGCAAATATGTGTGGCTGATTTAGGAGAAATAATCACAGGTCATACGCCGCCGACAAAGAATCGAGAATACTATGGAACATATGCATTATTTATTAAGCCGACAGATATCGCTTTAGATTCTAAATACACTTATGTTACAGAAGAATATTATTCTGAAAAAGCGTATGAAAAGTATAAAAATAGTTTGATTCCCAAGGGTGCAACTTGTGTGGTAACACTTGGAAGCGTTGGGAAAAAGATAACTAAGGCGCATTGTGATTGTTTCACAAATCAATCAATGAACGCAGTAATACCAAACGAAAATATTGATGAAGAATATTTGTTTTATCTTCTAAAAAACAATCTTCATTTGTTGGTAGTTCATAATAATGGCACCGCATCTGGACGTGACCATGTATCAAAAACAACTTTTTCTAAAATTATACTTTTTGCTGAAATGAATATTGAAAAGCAGCGAAAAATCGGAAAAATACTTGCAACTTACGATGATCTAATTGAAAACAACCAAAAGCAAATAATGCTGCTTGAAGAGGCCGCTAGTCGGCTGTATAAAGAGTGGTTTGTTAAGTTGCGGTTTCCGGGATATGAAACAACGAATATTATTGATGGTGTGCCGGAGGAATGGGCACGAAGTAAGGTTGGTGAAATATGTCAGACTATCGGCGGAGGCACACCATCAACAAAAGTTGCATCGTATTATGAAAACGGAAATATACTTTGGGTAACACCAACAGATATTACACACAATGAAAGCATAATATTACTAGATACAGAAAAAAAGATTACAGAAAGCGGTCTAAAAAATAGTTCAGCAAAGATGTTATCACCCGACACTATTCTTATGACAAGTAGAGCTAGTATAGGTTTCTTTGCTCTGATAGATAAAGAGGTGTGCACAAATCAAGGTTTTATTTCCTGCATTCCCAATAAAGAAATAATGAGAATGTATCTGCTTTTTAATTTGATTATGCGGCGAGAAGAAATTCTCCAAAAAGCTGGCGGTACAACTTATCGAGAAATCAATAAGGCAACTTTTCGTGATATGGAGATTATCGTACCAAATGATAATTTACTCAAAGAATATAATTCAATAACTTACAAATACATTCTAAAGATAAGAAATTGCATGAAAGTTATTGCTAATCTCCGCCAAGCCCGCGACAAACTGCTCCCCAAGCTGATGAGCGGCGAAATTGAAGTTTAAGAAGGAGGCCATTCGATGAGCTGGGAATATTCGGAGAACATTTTAGTCCAAAACAGCGCCGGCAACCTGCTGCAGGATGCATTGGGCTGGGATGTTGTTTTTGCCTACAACAAGGAGGTTCTCGGCCAGGATGGCACCCTGGGCAGAAAAACGTATAAGGAAATTGTCCTGACGCGCTATCTCAAAAAAGCCCTCTTTGAAAACAACACCTGGCTGACGGCGGAATTGTGTGAGGAAGTCGTCAAAAACCTGCTGACCTACTCTTCTTCCAATTCATTGAAGCAAATCAACCAGCAAAAATATACCATGCTAACAAATGGCATCCCTGTCCGTTTCAAAAAGCCAAACGGTGAATTTGAAGATCGGCAGGTGAAGGTGTTCAATTTTAATGAGCCGGAGAAAAACCATTTCCTGGCGGTAAAGGAAATGAAAATTCACGGCAGCCTTTACCGCCGCCGGACTGATATCGTTGGTTTTGTCAACGGGATCCCCCTGCTCTTTGTTGAACTTAAAAAACAGAACGTTGACGTCAAGGATGCCTATGACCTTAACTATACGGATTATCAGGATACCATCCCGCAGCTGTTTCATTTCAACGCTTTCCTGATCCTGTCCAACGGACTGGAGGCAAAAGTCGGCACGCTCGGCAGCAAGTATGAATTTTTTCATGAATGGAAGCGTTTGCAGGAAGAAGACGCCGGTACCGTTGATCTGGAAAAAATGCTCCGCGGCATCTGCAATAAGACAAACTTCATGGACCTGTTTGAGAACTTCATCCTTTTTGACCGGTCAAACGGCAAAACAGCAAAGATCCTGGCCCGCAACCACCAGTTTCTCGGGGTCAACGAGGCTGTCGCGTCGTATAAGGAACGCAAGCTCAGAAAGGGAAAACTGGGCGTTTTTTGGCATACCCAGGGCAGCGGGAAAAGCTATTCCATGATCTTTTTTGCTCAAAAAATCCGCCGCAAATTCACCGGCTCCCCAACTTTTGTCGTTTTGACTGACCGCGAGGAACTTAATAAGCAAATCAGCGATACCTTCGAGGCCTGCGGCTGCCTGGGCAATGTGGAAGCCAAGCAGTTTATCCCTGCCAGCGGGGCCAGGCTTGTGGAAATGCTTAAAGGAAACCCCAGTTATATTTTCACGCTGATCCACAAATTCAATCAGCCGGATGTTGAGCCGATCATGCCGGACCATGACATCATTATTATGTCTGACGAAGCGCACCGGACCCAAAACGGCATTTTTGCGGACATCATGTGCGCGCTTTTGCCCACCGCCTCCCGGATCGGCTTTACCGGAACGCCGCTCTTCTCCTATGACCACATCACGGAGCGCACTTTCGGCAAATATGTGTCTATCTATGATTTCAAACGGGCTGTCGATGATGGCGCCACCGTGCCGCTTTATTACGAAAACCGCGCGGACCTTTTGGAGATCACTAATCCCGAAATCAATGATCGGCTGTTGGATGCCATTGAAGCCGCTGATTTGGATGTAGACCAGCAGGCCAAACTGGAACGTGAACTGGCCAAAGACATCCATATCCTCACCAGCAAAAAGCGGCTGGATCAAATCGCCCGGGATTTTGTCGACCACTACAGCGACCTCTGGACAACCGGCAAAGCGATGTTTGTTTGTGTTAATAAAGTTACCGCCGTCCGCATGTACAACCTGGCCCAAAAATACTGGGCCTTAAAAATAGCTGAAGTGAAAAAGTCGCTGGAAACCGCCTCACAGCAGGAGCACCTGGAGATCAGCCGCCGGCTGAAATGGCTGGAAGACACCGAGATGGCCGTGATCGTCAGCCAGGAGCAAAATGAAATCGCCACCTTTCAAAAATGGGGTCTGGAGATCAAGCCACACCGCGAAAAGATGGAAAAGCGGGAGATGGATAAAGAGTTCAAGGACCCGGAGCACCCGCTGCGCATCGTGTTCGTCTGCGCCATGTGGCTGACCGGTTTTGATGTAAAATCGCTGGCTACCATTTATCTGGACAAACCCTTGAAGGCCCACACACTGATGCAGACAATCGCCCGGGCCAACCGTGTTTATGAAGGTAAAAGCAACGGCTTGATCGTGGACTATGTGGGGGTGGTCAAAGCCCTCCGCAAGGCGCTGGCCGATTATACGGCAACACAGGGGGGAGACACCTCCGATCCGGCGCCGGATAAAGAAAAACTGCTGGCGCGCATCTTTGCGCTCCTAAAGGAAATCACTGACTTTATGATGGAGAAAGGGTTTGACTTATCAAAACTGGTCCATTCCGCCGGCTTTGACAAGCTGGCCCTGGTTAAGGAAGGAGCCAACGCCGTCTGTGCGTCCGGTGAGGTTAGAAAATGCTTTGAAATCATGGCCAGAGAGCTTTTTAAGCTGTTCAAATATGTTGAACGCCACGAAGTCAGCGATGACCACAGAGCTTATAAAAACGCGATCAGCGCCGTATATGACCAGTTGCAGGAAAAGCGCAAGCATTCGAACACCACGGATTTGATGATTCAGCTGCACCATATCGTCAGCGATTATATTACTGTTATTGACAATTCCAGAGTGGCTGAAGAAGCAAAGAGGTTTGACATCAGCCGGATCGACTTCGTGCGGCTGCAGCAGGAATTTGCCAGGGCGCGCAACAAGAATCTGTTGATGAAAGACTTGAAAGAGCTGGTCGAAGACCGCCTGGCCGACATGATGAGCCGGAATCCCACCCGCATCAATTATTACGAGCGCTACCAGGTCATCATTGAGGCCTTTAACGCCGAACAGGACAAGGCAGCCATTGAAAAGACCTTCATCGACCTGGCCAATCTCGTCAAGGACCTTGATGAAGAAGAAAAACGCTATGCCCGGGAAGGGTTTGACAACGACGAGGAGCTGGCCATGTACGACCTGCTCTTAAAAGATTCCCTGACCCCGCAGGAAATTAAAAAAGTAAAGCTGCTTTCCAAGACCTTGCTGGAAAAAATAAAAGCGAAGATCGCCGAGCTGGACCACTGGACGGACAAAGAGGAAACGCAAGCCGTCGTTGATGTGCTGATCCGTGACACGCTGTGGAGCGAGTTGCCGGAAAGCTACGACGACTTCGCCTTAACCCTGTACCGGCAAAAAGTCTATGAATTTGTGTATTCCAACTATCCGGCAGCATAATAGCCTACTCAGTTCCGTAAAGCAGCTCTGGAAAACGAAGCCCCGAGGACCTTAACAATCTATTTTATCTTTTTGGGGCATTGCGGAAAATGGCATCAGTTTTTTCCGGTGCAGCCCGTATATTGACTCCTGGTTGGTATTCCAATGTACTTAAGGGATTACTCTGGAATAACAGAAAATGTTATCATGTCAGTAATCCTCTGGCCTTAATTACAACTAATGAGAAGGAATGTAAATATACTAGGGTAATTAAAGTTAGGAGTGCTAACATGAGAAAATCTCTAATTATACCCATACTCGTCCTGCTGACACTGTGTTTTTCTAGTATAGCCCAAGCAGCCCCACGGGTTATACTTGACGGTCAAGCTCTTTCATTTGATGTTCCACCGACTATAGAGAACGGCCGCACGCTGGTACCGCTCCGGGTTATATTTGAGGCACTCGGAGCTGATGTCCAGTGGGATGGCAGCACGCAAAATATCACGGCAACTAAGGATGGCAATGAAATTCAACTGATTATCGGCGGAAAGGCTTTTAAAAACGGTCAGGAGGTACCATTAGACGTACCTGCCAAATTAATTAATAATCGCACTGTGGTCCCACTGCGCTTTGTTTCTGAGGCATTAGGTTGTAAGGTTGATTGGGAAGGTGCAAATCAAAGAATATATATATCTACTAAAGGCGAAGATTCAGAATTGGCAAAGCAAGAACAACTTCCACAAATGAAGACCTGGGTTAAGACCATAACCACGTCAGGATTTAATGTGCTCCATTGTGTGCAGCAAACAAAAGATGGTGGGTACATATTGACCGGTCATAACAAAGGAGATCTTTATTTAATTAAGCTTGATATTTTGGGAAATGTACAGTGGGAAAAAACGTATGCTGGTTCAATGAGAGTGAATATTGGATATTGTGTTCAGCAAACTAGTGATAACGGCTATATAATCGTTGGAATTACGCGCCCAGTTGTTATAAGAGATAGTACCGGCCACAATATTATCTTCGGAGTGGGAAATTTCTTTGTCAATGATCAAATTGGTACTAATACTGATGCCCTTGTATTAAAAACTGATGAAAACGGCGTAATGCAGTGGATTAAAACATTTGGCAAGCAGGAAAAGTGGATTAACGAGAGCGCAACTTCGGTAGTAGCAACCAAAGATGGTGGATGTATATTTGTTGGAGAAAAGGACTACGAAGTAGGCAAGAGCAAAGCATGGATGGTTAAGCTGGATGGAAAAGGCATGATCCAATGGGAAAAGACCTACGGACATAATATAAGTAATAAATTTAATTCTATAAAACAGGTATCCAGTGGGGGTTATATTTTAGCAGGAAGTACGAGCACCGAGAACATTAATTCAGAACTGAAAGACGACTTTTATGTGGTAAGAGTCAATGAACAGGGAGATATTGAATGGGAACGTACTTGTGGCGGAAACTTGTATGATTACGCCAATGCAGTTCAACCGGCATCTGACGGTGGGTTTGTAATAGCAGGAAAAATTCAATCATTTGGTACTGGTGAGGATATGAATGCTCTCGTAGTTAAGTTAGACTATGATGGTGAGATTGAGTGGCAAAAAACTTATGGTGACACAGGGAATGAAATTGCCAATTCAATAATTGAAACAGGTGAGGGGGATTTTGTTGTTGTAGGGGCAATTGATCATGGTATCACAACTAATTACTACCGTAAAGCTTACCTGGTCAAATTGGACAGTAAAGGTAATATCCTGTCTGAAATTGTTTATAATTCTCAAACTACTGACTGGTTAAACTCGATTGGTCTTTGTTATGATGGCGGTTATGTTCTATGTGGTTATAAAAACTATGGCGAAAATGAAAATAATGTAATCCAGGCGTTTATTATCAAAACGGATGCTTCTGGAAAAGGCATTTGAAGTAGGCTAACGTTTGATACTGTGCATTGAAAATAGTAATGGATTTCTAATCTAAATTTTATTTTTAAAAAAATGGGATGTGTTAAATTATGACTAGCGAAAACAATAAGGCTATTGTTAAAGATCTTATTGAGGCAAACACTCTTGCCAGCATAGATGAACTTTGTGCCCCTGACTTTATTGGGCATTTACCGGGTTTCCCCGCCCCAACAGATCGGAAAACTTTTGTTGATTTCGCGTCAATGTTATACTCCGCTTTCCCGGACTTACATCACATTGTGGAAGTACAATTGGCTGAAGATGATATGGTTTCCAGTGTTGTAAAAGTAACTGGTACGCATCAGGGAACTTTTCAGGGGATTCCTGCCACAGGAAAAAAAATAGTTTTTTATGATCTGATCGTTGCTCGTTTTAAGGATGGCAAGGCCGTAGAATTATGGGCTCAGTTAGATGTTCTTAACTTGTTGCAGCAACTGGGTGTGAATCCTTTCTAATCCAATTGGCAAAATCTATGAAAAGTTATCGCAAAGAACTTTGGTTTGAGACTAGGAAACGGCGGGAATATATCAATATTACTCCGCTCGTAAGAAAGTGCCTGGAGGAAAGCGGAATCCGGGAAGGACTTCTGCTTTGCAATGCCATGCAAATTGCTGCCAGCGTCTTCATTAATGATGATGAAGGAGGCCTGCACCAAGACTTTGAAACCTGGCTGGAAGGCCTAGCCCCGGAAAAACCATATGATCGTTACCGGCATAACGATTATGAGCTGATGCTCGTCTGAAACGTTCAATTATGGGCAGGAAAGTGGTAGTTGCGATTACACAGGGAAAATTGGACTTTGGCTTTTATGGTGAATTTGACGGTGGCCGCAGAAAACGTGTTCTGGCCAAGAATATTGGTGAATAACATCCTGTATTTTTCAAAGCCGGACCTATACACAGCGGTGAACAGGCCGGTTTTAATATTGCATAAGAAAAAAACCTTTTATTACCTGGAAGTTAGAGGGATTTATGCTGCACAGTTATTTAGATTTTGATGAGAAAACCGGTAATGGTGGAGGGTGATATGGCTTTTTCCAGACGCTTGGAAACAGAAACCGTCCAAAAAATGATCATGTTCTATTGCAACGAAATGCATGACACCAAAAAAAATGAACTTTGCGCCGAATGCTCAGTTCTGTTTAATTATGCCAAACAACGTATTGACAAATGCTTTTATAAAGACCAGAAGCCGGTCTGTTCAAAATGTAAGGTTCATTGCTATAAGCCGGAGATGAGAATGAGGATCAGAGAAGTTATGCGTTTTTCAGGCCCCAGAATGATGTTGAAAAGCCCATTTTTATCCTTAAGATATTTGTATAGGAAGAGGTTTAAGAGCAATATTTGATAAGAGTTCAAAAAGGATCTATTCATTGAAAGAGTAATATAGGGAATCGGTCATTGGAAGCAAAAGTTTGAGTTTACTTGAAGAAGGCACTGGATTAAAATATGCACCAGAACTGGAAGGAATTTTATAATCCAGTATAGGCTTTGCGCAAAACGTATATCAATTAGTAGCTTTAAGATTGCTGCAGGGAGTTATTACTGGGTACAGTAGCCTGTATTACTTTGAAGCGACTCAGACAGATAAGGAACAAGTAGGGTGGGCATTGATTCCTTCCATCAAAAGCAGGAAATTTTAAGCTGCTGAAGAAGTCTAACCAATTACTTACCACTATTCCCAGTAACAACCGTAAAGAAGAAAAATATAGGAATATTAACTGTTTTAAAAAAAGGGAGGGGTTCAGTATTAATAGGTTGTCTTGTGTTACGGCGATGTTGCTATCGCTGCTCTTTGTCATGGGAGTATGTGCGGCAGGGGAAGCGGCAAATGCGGCGGGGGGCACAGTATGGGGAACAGGCACAGCAAAGGCAGGAGGAGTAGAGGCGCCGGCGGCGGAACAGGGCGCGAAGCTTGGAACGCCGGTTATATCCCGGGACAGGGCCGTGGAGATCGCCCGTGAAATGTTTCCGGAAATGCTGGATGGTAAAGATTTGGATGTTGAACTCAGTGAATATATGGGGCGGACCAAGACCTGGCGCTTGAATTGGAGCGGGCTTCTCGACTCCGGCAGACGGGTGGAACACATAAGCGTCATGCTTGACGCGGAAACCGGGGCGCTGGTCAACATGTATTGTAACAGCGCCACTGCCGGTGATGGAATTGGCGCAGCTGTGGTTAGCAGGGAAGCGGCGCTGCAGAAGGCGGAAGAGTATGCTAAAAAGTTTCGGCCGGCTGAATTTGCCCGCACCAGGCCGGCGAACGAGAATTATTTTAGCCTTAGCGGTATGATGGGGACCACTTATGCTTTTGTCTGGGAGAGGGGGGAAAACGGTATTCCGGTGAAAGGGGACGGCATCCACGTGGGAATCGACGTCTATAGCGGTAAACTGGCTAATTTTTCAGTCAACTGGCATGACGACGCGGTTTTCCCGCAGCCGGGAGCGCTGCCGGAAGGGCTCGAAGCCCGCGTTTTGCAGGAACTGGGCCTCATGCTTTGCTACCAGGTGACCGAAGCCGGCAGTGAGGATCCCTCTGGGGTACCGGGAGCATCCCTGGTTTACCAGTTGAATAGTCTCGAATTAAAAATCGATCCATCCAGCGAAGAGGCCTTGACCCCGGAAGGAAGAAAGACGCCGATTGGGCAGTACAAGCTTTTTTCCGGGCTGCCCGCTCCATCCGGTGGAATAGACGGGGTTGAGCCCTTGGTGTCCAGCCCGTCTTCCGGTAGAATAAGCCAGGCCGACGCCCAAAAGAAGGCCGAGGAGTTCTTTAAAAAGCTTGGCCTTGAAGGGGAAGTCACCCGCAATGGCGAAGGCGGCGGTAATGACGGTATATTTTTTTATGAATCAATGAACTTTGGTTTGAAGAACGATGAGCGGCCGACAAACGGGGTGGAACGCCGTTCCCGCAGCGTTGATATAGATACCCGCACCGGCGACGTAATGAGTTACCAGAATTCCAGCAGTTATGACGGGCGACAAGATATGGTCGTTCCGGAAAAGACAATTTCTGCTGACGCCGCGCGGGCCAAAGCCCTGGAAATGATCAAATTGATCCATCCTGAAAGGCTGGAGACATTGTTAGAGAAGCAGCGGGACGACATATACGAATACGGCTTTAACGCATCGGCTATGACCTATAATTTTCATTTCGCGCGCTTGGTTAACGGGGTGCCTTTTCTGCGTGATGGAATTTGGGTGGCAGTAGACGCCGGCGGCGAGGTAGTCAGCTACGACTGCAAGTGGCATGAAGTACGTTTCCCTTCCACTGCAGGGATAATCACAGGCGCGGATGCGGAAAAGGCCTTTTTAGAAAACATGCGCTTGAAATTTGCATATTATTATCCCTCGGAAAAGTCAGATCTGCGGCGGGGGATTTTTATACCGGAATTGCTGGAGCTTCCTTCAACGGAGAGTCAACCGGCCTTGTGCCTGGTTTTTGACGAAAATCTTAAAGGAATAGACGCCGTAACCGGACAGCCGCTGGCGCTGGAATTTGGAGGGTTGCTGCCCTGGACAAAAGATCTTTCTGCAATCCCTGCTGGTCACTGGGCTTATAATGCCCTGACCGTTCTGGCTACCAGCGGGCTCTTGCCGTCTGACGGTTTCGACCCGGACGGGCCGGTTAGTAGCCGTGACGCCGTTCGGGCGCTGATGAGCGCAACTGAAAGCAGCTACCAATCCTACCGGCAAAGCAACGGAAAAATTTCTTATGTTGACGTCACACCTAAAGATCGTGATTACGCCGTCATCCAGGCTGCGGTTCGCCGGGGCGTGCTGGAAGACGGGGAGCGCTTTTTGCCGGATCAGCCGGTGGCCAGGGAGGAGTTGGTGGTCTGGCTGGTGCGGGCGCTCGGCTATGGTGAGATTGCCGGGATGCCGGCAAGGATTGAATTAAATGCTCCCGACGCCGATTTAGCATCAGAAAAAGCCCGCAATTACGTAGCCATAGCCTACGGCTTGGGCCTGGCGCGGGGGGATGCAAACGGCTTCTTCCGGCCTGATGACCCCGTCACCTGGGCCGAGTTGGCCTCCCTGGTGACCAGGGCGACGCCCCGCCTGAGGGCCGTGAATTATTAAAGAGGTAATATCGGGTGTTTTTAGAAGAACATTTAAATGGGTGGGGTCATCTGTGAAAAAGTTGCTAATAGCGTTGACTCTAATGGCTTTTATAGTTTTGGGAATAACCGCTTCGGGATATGCTGAGCAGTCGTCAACCGTCAACGGCACATTGTACGCCGGGACAGAGGTCCAAGGTGTCGAAAAATTTAAAGTGATGCCGTCTTTAGCGTCGGATTCAAAAGTAACATTTACTACAGATAAATCTACCGAAAATGCCGGTAACCCAGGTAGGTTTCCAATCGGCAGTAATCTAGCTAATTTCAGCGGCACGAGCCTTGTAGTTCCCACCAATGTAAGCGGCGATATTGCCACTATTGGCACACCTTCCGGTCAGGTATTTGTTGAAGACGATTTGATCATTGCCACGGTTGACGCCGGTCCTAGTTCAGCAAGCGTTAGAAATAGCGATGGCGGCGGTAGCAGCGGCAGCTATAATAAGCAAATTACTACAGTCCACTTTATTGATGTAGGCCAGGGTGACGCTATTTATATATCCCTGCCGGATCGCGATGATATCCTAATCGACGGCGGCAGCGAGGTCGATGGTCCAAAAGTAGTCGACTATCTAAACAGCCACGGGGTGGACGACATTGAACTAATGATCGCTACCCATCCGCACGTGGATCACATTGGCGGTTTGCCTGCTGTCCTCGATGCCTTTACGGTGGAAAAGATCATCGACAGCGGCATAACCGAAAACAGTGAAATATATCAAGCCTATGCCGCCAAGGCGGCTGCCGAGGGCGCCGATTGGGCTTCGGATGACCACCAACTGTTTACTTTCGGCCCGGAAACGTTTCAGATAATTACAGGTTCAGGGGTGTTCAGTGACATTGACGATAATTCGGTGATCTGCCGCCTGGTTGTGGGGGGACCTGATTTCTTGTTCACCGGTGACGCAGGGGAACCGGCGGAGGCAGCCATTGACTTTAATACTGAACTACATGCCAGTATACTTAAAGTAGGCAATCATGGCGGATCTGCATCATCATCCACCGCTTTCCTCGGCAGGGTAATGCCACACACTGCTATTATTTCAGTTGGAGCCAATAACAGTTACGGGCATCCGGCTCAGGAAACACTGCAAAGAATTGAGAACGCCGGAGCGGAAATATTCAGAACCGATCTTGATGGCAATATATTTATCACAGCCAATGGAGCCAAATATGAAGTTAATAGCAGCAACGACAACGAATGTCTAAGCCGCGCTGATTTAGCCGAAATAGTAGCTGAAAAATTTAATCTTACCCCAAGCCTTCCGGCGGAACCATTTCTTTTAGATGTACCACTTAACCACTGGGCGGCCGGCTATATCTACGCAGCCGTAAATGAAGGATTAATTAATGGATATCCTGTTATATCATCCGCGCATGAAGTTTTTCTTCCATATCAACTTATCAATAGGGCAGAATTCGCCGAATTGATATGTCATGTCTTTAACATACCCCAGTACATACCCGATGTCCCTTCCTTCAGCGATGTGTCCGCAGAGCACTGGGCATTCACCGCAATCGAGTCCCTCAAACACGCAGGTATTATGGGTGGTACGGAAAAAGGCGCTTTTTTACCGGAAGAAGAAATTCAGAAATGCGCTGCGGCACCAATTGTTTTTGATAAAATAGACGAACCACCGAAACCGAAATTTGGTGATATAAACTGGGATGGTGATGTCAACATTCTGGACCTTCAGATCATTGTCAGCTATTTAGGATGGGACACAGAGTATATAACAGGTGACGCTAGGAAGTCGGATGTAAACAAAGATTTCTTGATCTCTTAATGGTAGGAGAGAATATTGGTAATTAAGGCATGCTAAAATTTAAGCCATAAAGGCTAGAAAGAGAGCAGTAAATGACAAAGCTTTACCATGAAATAAGAGATCCAGTACATGTTTTTATCAAACTGGATAACGACGAAAGAAAAGTTCTGAATTCATACCCATTTCAGCGCTTGCGCCATATTCATCAGCTGGCGATGTCCTATCTGGTTTATCCCGGCGCAACACATATGCGGTTTGAGCACTCTCTCGGAGTCATGGAGTTGGCCGGGAGGGTTTTTGATGTTGTAACCAATGCAGTGAACATACATAGCACGGTAAAAGAATTAATTTCCGAAATAAGCGATAATAACAAAATTGGTTACTGGCGACGCGCTCTTCGCATGGCTGCGCTTTGTCATGACCTGGGACACCTGCCGTTTTCACACGCGGCGGAAAAGGAGTTGCTGCCGGAAGGCTGGGACTAATTGAAACCCTCAGAATATTGCCCAGGTCAACAGGTGAAGATTTAGGTTCCATTGAACCTGTATTAGGGGTTGAAGAAGGTGGCCTTCATTCGGCAGAGGCCCTTCTGCTTGCCCGTTATTTCATGTATACTCAGGTATATTTTCATCCCGTGCGAAGAATTTATGATATTCACCTTAAGGATTTTCTTGTTGAATGGCTGCCGGAAGGAAAATTCCCCGTCGACATAGAAAGACTTCTGGCACTAACTGATAACGAAGTTCTGGCGGGAATTTTAGCGGCAGCCAGGATTGTGGACAGTAAAGGCCATAACCCCGCCCATCGGATAATAAAGCGGGAACATTACCGGAAGCTGTACGAAAAAAATCCGGAAGACATAAGGATAAATCCTGAGGCAGGGCGGTTGATATTTGGAGCGCTCCAATTCACCTACGGTAATGATGCAGTTCGAAGGGATTCTTATACGGCCAAAAACAGTGTAGTAGAATTCCCAGTTTTACGCAGTGACGGACGGATATATTCATCCTATGAATTATCAGAAACTATACAAAGGCTCCCTATAGCTTCATTTGACTATATTTTCATTAGACCTGATTTAATATCGGTAGCAGCTGAATGGTTAAAAAAGAACAGGAATGAGATCATTAAAGTCACCCCTTTGGAGGATTAATCGATGGAAGATGCCAGGCGTCAGGCAGTAGTGTTATCATTGATTGAAAAAATGGACCTTTACGGAAGTTGGTGCGGCGAGACCCACATACAAAAAAGTCTATACTTTCTGCAGGAAATGTTAGGGGTTCCGACAAAATATGATTTTATCCTTTATAAGCACGGGCCGTTTTCCTTTGATTTGAGGGACGAGCTTAGTGTTATGCGGGCAAATATGATTATTGAGATTCAAAGTAAGCCATATCCATATGGCTCGTCTCATTATCCTGGGGAAGCGGCGGAAAGGATCAAAGAACTTTATCCGAAGACAACAAAGGAATACGAACGTCAAATTGATTTTATAGCGAGGAGACTAGCTTTATTACGTGTTGCTGAACTGGAGCGATTAGCAACTGCCTTATATGTTAAGTTGGAAAAAGCTGATGATCAAACTGTTCAAACTCTGGCCCGGCGAATCCATGAGCTCAAGCCCCATGTTAGTATAGAAGATGCGCGACAGGCTGTTGAAGAAGTTCAGTCGTTGTGGGCTGAGAAAGCAAAAACATTTAATTAATGAGAAAAAATTCCTGCTCTTTGAGTGAGACCTTGAAGATGAAATAGTCAGTTCTTTTTGCTGGGTTCAAACGATTACGCCTTGCTCTCCACACTTCAAGGCGATTCTTATTTTTAATAAGTAGAGGCTAGGGGACGGCAGACTGCGTGGCAATACCTTTCGTAAAATCAAATTTCTTAGATGTGAGAGCAGAATGAAGCCACTAGGTTTAAGTTTTTGTTATATAAAAAAGGCTGGTTCAGTTATATACTGTAGCCAGCCTTCCATAATTTATTGCGCTTTTGCCAGGGTTTCCTTCATCCAGTTAACCGGACTCAGGCCATATTGCTCCCTAATCTTTTCCACGTCTTCGATGCACTTGATTCGGCCTTCATATATAGATATGACCAGGTCTAATACCGGCTCCACTTCACTGGCAGTTTGTTTTGGGAGGAATGAGGATGAATACTGAGAAAACAATCAGGGAATCGAATTCAAAGATGATGATCGCGCTCACTATTGGCATTGTTCTTTTGGCTTCCGGGGTGGTCCTTGGTTTGCTGGACCTGAAGCTTGTACCCAACAATAAGGCCATTGTAGGACTGTCTCTCATCCCGCTGGGGGTGGCCCTGGCCAATTATCTCAAGATAAGAAGTATAAAGAAGCCTCCGCAAAAGATGCGCAGCATGATTATTAATGAGAGTGAGGAAAGCTTTGATTTCTTTTCTTTCACAAGGAATAATGGCGAAGATATTAATGGGTAAAGACCATTCGCGGGGTAAGCGATGAAGGGGTTCATCGTTGGAGCGGTATTTTTTCTTGATGCTCAAAAATTATGTACATAATGTAGTCATTTAGTTTATTTACTCTCCGGTAATCCAGTCTTTTTGGTAAAATATACGTGGAGAGGGTGAAGAATGTGTTGAATTATAAAAAGCCCGCATTTTGGG
>MVQL01000199.1 GCA_002067205.1 Pelotomaculum sp. PtaB.Bin104 | reverse complement strand
GGGCAGTTTGACTGGGGCGGTCGCCTCCCAAAGAGTAACGGAGGCGCCCAAAGGTTCCCTCAGCGCGGTTGGAAATCGCGCGTTAGAGTGTAAAGGCAGAAGGGAGCTTGACAGCGAGACGTACAGGTCGAGCTGGGACGAAAGTCGGGCTTAGTGATCCGGCGGTATCGAGTGGAAGAGCCGTCGCTCAACGGATAAAAGCTACCCCGGGGATAACAGGCTTATCTCCCCCAAGAGTCCACATCGACGGGGAGGTTTGGCACCTCGATGTCGGCTCATCGCATCCTGGGGCTGTAGTAGGTCCCAAGGGTTGGGCTGTTCGCCCATTAAAGCGGTACGTGAGCTGGGTTCAGAACGTCGTGAGACAGTTCGGTCCCTATCCGTCGCAGGCGCAGGAAACTTGAGAGGAGCTGTCCCTAGTACGAGAGGACCGGGATGGACAGACCACTGGTGTACCAGTTATCGTGCCAACGGTAGCGCTGGGTAGCTATGTCTGGACAGGATAAGCGCTGAAAGCATCTAAGCGCGAAGCCTTCCTCAAGATGAGGTTTCCCATAGCATAAGCTAGTAAGACCCCTGGCAGACTACCAGGTAGATAGGCCGGGTGTGTAAGCTGGGCAACCAGTTTAGCTGACCGGTACTAATAGGTCGAGGGCTTGACCTAAAAAAGAACTTGTTAATCCTACGCTGTACAGTTTTGAGAGAACTTAAAAAAGCATAGAGTTTCTGGTGACAATGTCGGAGGGGATACACCCGTTCCCATCCCGAACACGGCAGTTAAGCCCTCCTGAGCCGATGGTACTTGGGGCTTGCCCCTGGGAGAGTAGGTCGTTGCCAGAAAATTTTTAAAGCCTCATGGTAAATAACCATGGGGCTTTTTTATCTCCATACTTGCAGCCTAATGGATCCCGGAAAGGTGTCCTGTTCCGGCCAATCATTATCAATGTACCATTCATCGTGAAAATATCTTCCATGTAAGGCCAGTGGTTTTATTAGAATAAGCTCCATAAAGGAAGTTATCAGCAGATGAGCAAAGGTGTTGATAATAAGATAACTGTAGTGACGTGCGGAAATTCCGCACGTCATTACAGTTATTGGTTATTTAGATAAGTGACTCGTTGTGTAAAGATTGCCGTTAGCTCTTTTTCGCGTCTGTCGAAGATTCGAGTCCTGGGCGGCAAGGTCTTGGTACGATTTTATTTAAATTTTCCAGGTAATTAGCTTGCTGTTTATAGTTACAGCGGTTACTTCAGCTTTAGTAATTTTTTCAGACAAGTCATATTTAGGCTCAGTCTTTTCCAGATCATCTTGCTGGTCTGTTAGCTGAGACGGGTCAATTATTTCAGCCGCAACGTCCTCCGGCTCTTCCGAAGCTTGCTCCTGCTGGTTTACTTCCAGCGTTTCCGTCAGCGTGTCGTCCGGATCTGGAGCCAGGTCTGTCTCCCATTCATTATCTGGGTTGGTAATATCAATTATGGACCGCGGGGGAATCGGTTCAACGTCCGGTGCGAGGCTCTGGTTACCATCCGCAATTGATATATCTTCCGGCAAAAAGGCGGCGGCGAAATAAAGCAGGTAGTGCTCGTTTTCCTTATAAGCGTACGTGAGTGGCAATACCCTTTGGGCATCAGCACGCCATACTTGCGGGTGGATCTTGACATGCCTGGCGTCCTCCGGGCAGGTCCAGATACTGACCCCATAGCCGTTACCATCTACAGGCAGGTAGAAGATTTCCCCACTTTCCTGCCAGCAGACAGCAAGTTCATCTGCTATCGGCAGTAAGACCGGAGCAGTCTTGACATCACTGCTTTCCGGCAACTTTGATGGCGGCTGCCAGTCATCCGTATTTTGCCGGTAATTCAGCCTGAATTTGTTTTCCTGTGCAGATACCCAAAGGAGGTGTGCCTTATTATCTAGGTCAACAGCAATTGCCGGAATGCCACAGTTACCTTTACCATTGACCAGCGGTAGGGGCCGCTCCCACTGGCTTTCTTCAAAATTATAGCAATTATAGTAGAGCTGGAAATACCGGCCGTCAAAATAGCGGTGGATCAGGTGCAGGTTGCCTGCGGCATCGCTGTCGACACTGCCGCATAAAAAGGAAACATATCTCTGCGCAGGACCCTTGCCGGTGTTTACCTCCAGGTGCAGATCCGAAGCGAAAGGGACGTCAAATCGGGTCCTGGCGAACTGGTACTCCCTGGGGTGGATTAGGTAATGTTCCACAGACCAGGCTTGGTTGTTTTTTCTAAACCCACAGACGATGTTCACAATGCCCGGTTCATTGACATGCACAATGGGGAAAAAGGGCTGCCCGCTATTAGTGTCAAGGGGTAGGGTGTTTATCGACCATTGCACGTCCTGCCTTTGCAGGTAGGTCAGTTGATTTAATTTTCTAATAGCGCACAGGTGGAGCCCATCATTTTGGTCTATGGCAACAGAGAAAGGACCGGTGACTTCATCGGTCAGGAGGGCGGGGGCAGACCAGGATTCCCCGGCGTCCTCAGAGGTGCCATAATTGATCTCACCCTCCGGAGTCAGGTAAAAAAGCCACAGGGTTCCGGTTGAATCCCGGAGCAGGTGGTGAAGAAGCAGGAAATTATTTTGTGTTGACATTATGTAACCAGTTGAAATAGCCATTAAAATCCCTCCCGGTAAGCCTTTATTTAGCTATAAAGATACGGTGGCCCTTATAAAGGCAGACAGTTTCTTTATGGACAATTTCCCGTATCCCATTTTTGACAGGCCCCGTTATAGATGCTTACATCCTCGGCATCCTTCAGGACAAAACAAATAGTCACTGGGCCGCAGTCTATCCCATCACCAGCCGATTTCTGGGCAAGGTTACTGATGGTTTCTTGAACAACACTTTTCCACTCGTTGACATTTATTTCAATGTTTTTCTTTTTTTTAGCGGCAGTTGTCTTTTTATTATTAAAGGTCTTATTATGCATGCCTTTCAATTCGTCTGCAATTACCTGCAGGTAAGCTTGATGTAGCTCATCCATGAAGTCCCTGGCTATTTCCATTGCCGCTATGATATCTTTAACCATTCATGATCTCCTTTTTTTAGAATTCGGCAGGCAGCCAAAACGAAAAAATTTATGAAAAAAGGGAGGGTAAAATGATTCCTTTTTTTAATAAAAGATATGGTATGGGATGAAAAAATATGTTTGAAAAGCTTTGCCAGGCAAAAAAAATTGCCGGTTAGACCGGCGGTAGAATTATAAATATTAATTGTGATTAGTCGCAGGCATCTAAATCGTCCGGGGAGCATTGGCCGGGATTCCAGTCTTCGCAGGCGCCGTTAAAGACATTTACGCACTTGGCATCTTTAAAAATAAAAAAGACGAAAGTCGGACTTGTGCACGAGCACCTTGAGATGACTGCCGAACGGTCGAGTTCACCCATGGCTTCCTTCATGGCCTCCATTGATTCTTTCACCACTAAAAAAACCTCCTTAATAAAGTCTTATTTAAATTTATGCATAGAAATAGTGAATAGTATCTTTAGTATAGATTCTTTACAATGTTAATATTTAACAGTGTCAAGTCTTGTTGATTCCTAATTAATATAAAGTAAAAAGTAAATAATATTATTTACTTTTTACGGCATTATTTGGTATAATCTCTGTATAAATTTGTCTAAAAAGGGGAGTGTAACACACGGCCTCGTCAAAGTAAAAGAATATCTGATAGCCTTCTAATTTACAAATAATGACTGGCGATTTCCTGCAACGTGATCTAAAATGTTCTTATGGACAAAAATAGAGCAAACACAAACCATATTAAAAACGACAACAAAATACATATCAGCCTTAATTCACTGATAGTCCGCCCGATTGCATCAGAGGAAGAAATCACCTGGAATAACCTGATGCAAAAACAACATTACCTGGGTTTTCAGAGCCTTACTGGCGAGACCCTTAAATATGTTGCCTTATTGGAGGGGCAATGGGTCGCTCTTATTGGGTGGGGCTCTGCGGTACTGAAAAGCAGACACCGCGAAAAATGGGTTGGCTGGTCGCAGGAACAAAAAACACAGCGGCTAAAGTTTACTGCCAACAACCAGCGATTTTTGATTCTCTCCGGCATACAAATCAAAAACTTGGCATCGAAGGTTCTCGCGCTTAACATGAAAAGATTACCGTCGGACTGGCTGGCAGCGCATGGACACCCGGTCCTGCTGGCAGAAACATTTGTTGATCACAGTCGTTTTAGCGGTACATGCTACCGTGCTGCCGGATGGATACCACTTGGGAAAACCAGTGGTTATGGGCGCAAGGCTGGTGTCTATTACTATCACGGAGAGACCAAGACCATTTTCGTAAAGCCACTTCACAAAGACACCCGGCAAATATTATCTGCTCCATTTCTCTCCACTGAATATGAGGGAGGGGAAAAAGCGTTGATTGATTTAAATTCAGTCCCTATTCAGTCCAAAGGAGGCCTTTTAGAGCATTTGGCAAGAATCCGGGATCCCCGAAAACCGCGTGGCATTCGCCATGGTCAGGTATCTATCCTAGCTGTGGCAATTTGTGCTCTATTGTCCGGGGCGAAAAGCTTTATTGGCCTTGGCGAATGGGCTGCTGATTTATCGCAGGAGTTACTAAAGCGGCTTAGCTGCCGGTACAGTGAAAAGCTGAGAAAATATGTTCCACCAAGTGAGCCCACTTTACGCCGTACCATCCAGTCGGTAAATGCTGATGAGGTTGACCGGATAGTGGGTGAATGGCTTGCCTTTCAGAGTGCTGACGATATTATCGCTGTAGACGGAAAGGTTTTACGCGGCTCAAAGGCGGCAGGCGTCAAGCCTGTACATCTTGTTTCAGCGTTATTGCATCATGAGCAAATAGTAATTGGCCAGCAGCAGGTCGACCGAAAAAGCAATGAAATCAAAGCTTTTAAGCCACTGCTTGAGCCATTGGATTTAAAGGGTAAGCTTATTACGGCTGACGCCATGCAAACTCAGGTAGAAAATGCCCGGTTTATCGTTAAAGACAAAAGTGCTGACTATATATTCCCGGTAAAACAAAACCAAGGTAATCTCTTCGAAACGATACGCAATATCAATGAGAAAGATTTTTCCCCCTCCACATAAAACGTTAGATAAAGGCCATGGCCGCATAGAAAAACGTGAAATCCAGGTAGCACCCGTAAAGGAGGGCCAAACAAATTTTCCCTACGCCGCTCAATTTATTAAGCTACTCCGCACTACTACCGACCTCAAGGGAAGTAATCGCAAACAAGTTATCGCCTATTTGGTTACCAGTCGTTCTTCGGAAAGGGCAGACGCCGGGTATCTGTTGGAATCAATCCGTGGGCACTGGTCAATTGAGAATTCTCTTCATTGGGTACGTGACGTAACATTTGACGAAGACCGTTCTCAGATCCGGACTGGTTCTGCACCCCGCGTTTTTGCAAGCATACGTAATCTTGCCATCAGTTTATTGCGGTTAAATGGAGTAAAATGCATAGCTTCAGGTTTACGGAAACTAAGCTGGAATCCTGAACGTGCATTGGGACTAATCGGTGTCTAATCATATAAATTGACTTTGACGTGGTCCTGGAGTGTAACAGTGAAAGCAGTTGGTATGGTTAGAAAAATAGATGACCTGGGCAGGGTTGTCCTTCCTGCTGAGCTCAGGCGCGTTATGGGTATTGGTGAAAAAGACCCTCTTGAGATTTACACCGAGGCCGATAAGATTATCTTGAAGAAATATGAGCCTGCATGTGTTTTTTGTGGGAGCACTGTTGGGGTTCAGATCTATCGTGGGAAAATGGTCTGCAAGGAATGTGCTGAAGCTGTTTTTGAAAATATGAAAGCGGTATAGAATATAGTTCCGGATTATTTGTCGCCGGCCGGTAATATAATTAGCGGACGGCGCTAGTACTTACATACTGGCCGCACGGGAAATTTCTCCCGTGTGGCCTTTTTTTGAGGCGGCGGAAACCGTTCTTGCGTCCATTTACGTAAATCTGAAATCCTATGATTGATTTTTTGAAAAACAAGCATACTAAAAATGAAAAATAGTGGTTAATCTGTGATTTGTTTCGAAACAAGCTTAAATTTCATTTGTTTGGTACCTAAAGAGGCTCGGACGAGAATGCCATATATAATTGAAACAATTTTAGATGCCACCAGTCTGTTGTCCTAGCACTATCAAGTAATGAAAGTGTAGTTATCAGAGTATACCTCGAAAACACCGCATCAGCTATTGTTAAATTCTTATTTTATGAGTAGGAGATCCTGAAGTGCTCATTAAATCATTGGCAAGAACACTAAAAAAGCTCATGAAAAGAAAACCTGCCGATAATATAAAAAGCAGGCATATAGAAGAGCGGGTTTTTTGCTCCGAGGAGTTAAAAAAGATCAAAGTTACCTCCAGGCTTCATGAAAACCTGGCCGTGCTGAAAAATATCCTTGGTCAAAACAAAGATGTAATCTTTCACTCCTTCAAACTGGGTCAGACACAAGCTGAAGCGGCTATCGTTTATATTGAAGGTATGGTGGACTTAGATTTACTGAATAACCATGTAATCAAGCCACTTATTTCTGAAATCAGCCAGTCTGGCGATAAACGCGCTGTTGGGGTATGCCTCCCTGAATTGTTGACCGGCTCTATTCTGCAAGTGTCTAATGTCCATGGTGTCCGGGTAATAGATGATGTTATAGCCGGTATATTGTATGGCCAAGTGATCCTGCTTGTTAACAGCCTGGAGCAGGCTTGGGTTTTTGACCTGAAAAAATGGGATATGCGCAATATTACCGAGCCCGAGGCCGAGGTTGTAGTCCGGGGTCCCCGGGAGGGGTTTACTGAAACTATAGCTACCAATACCACCTTGCTTCGCCGGAAGCTGAGGAGCCCTAACTTAATGTTTGAGCCCCTGAGCATCGGACGGGTCACCGCAACAGAAGTCAGGGTCTTTTACATCAAAGGCCTTGCTTCCCCGGAGTTGGTATACGAAGTCATGAGCCGTCTGCGTCGGATCGATATCGACGGAATACTGGAAAGTGGCTACCTGGAAGAATTAATTGAGGATAGTCCCTATTCTCCCTTCCCCCAACTGATCCACACCGAGCGGCCGGACCGGGTGGCTGCCTCCCTGTTGGAGGGCAGGGTAGCCATCCTTACCGACGGCACCCCTTTTGCGCTGATTGTGCCTGCCCAGTTAACTGCCTTTTTGACTGCCCCCGAGGATTACTATGAGCGCTATTTTATCGGTACCGCTGTTTTATGGGTCAGGTACATCTCTGTGATTGCTTCGCTGTTGCTCCCGTCTCTATATATCGCTGTCACCACCTTTCACCAGGAAATGATCCCAACCCGTCTCTTAATCAGCATCTCTTCCTACCGCCAGGGTGTCCCTTTTTCGGCCCTTGTGGAAGCTCTGCTGCTTGAGTTTGTCTTTGAGGTCCTGCGGGAGGCCGGCACCCGCCTGCCCCGCCAAGTGGGACAGGCGGTGTCCGTTGCGGGTGCCCTGGTTATTGGCCAGGCAGGCGTGATGGCGGGACTGGTTTCGCCCTTGATGGTGATCCTGGTGGCATCCAACGGCCTGGCATCCTTTGCCAACCCGTCCTATAATCTGGGCATTAGTATGCGCCTTTTGCGCTTTCCCCTGATGCTCCTGGCCGGTACCCTGGGCTTGGTTGGGGTAACGTTCGGTGTTTTAATGATCACGATTCACCTGGCCAGCCTGCGGTCTTTCGGACTGCCTTACCTGTCCGCTTTGGCGCCGCTGCATACCGGGGATCTAAAAGACGTGCTGGTACGAGCCCCCTGGTGGGCTATGGGCTACCGTCCGGTGGATATAGCCAGGCATAACCGCCGCCGGCAGGTTGCAGGTTTGAAGCCTGCTCCGCCAGGTCCGGGGCGGCGCAAGGAGGGGCGGTAGATGGCCGGACGTGTCGCCCTGCTCATGCTGGCGCTTTTTTTTGTTATTACTCAGCCTGGCTGCTGGGACAAGCAGGAGACGGAAGAACTGGGTATTGTGCTCGCGCAGGGGATAGAATCTGCGGAGAACGGAAAAGTTCGGGTAATTTATCAGGTTGTTAACCCCGCAGCACAGGCATTTGGCACGTCCGGTGGCAAGGGCACGCCTTACAATAAGCCGTACACCAACCTGGCAGCGGAGGGGGACACCATTTTTGAGGCGGTTAGAAAAGTATCAGTGCTGTCGAGCAAGAGAATCATTTTT
Source organism: Pelotomaculum sp. PtaB.Bin104 (assembly GCA_002067205.1). Taxonomy (GTDB): domain Bacteria; phylum Bacillota; class Desulfotomaculia; order Desulfotomaculales; family Pelotomaculaceae; genus MVQL01. Next base: position 26,236 of record MVQL01000199.1, on the reverse strand, counting down.
GACTTTGTTCAGGTGGTAATTGTATCTGAAGATTTAGCCCGAAAGGGGCTGAGGGATTTGCTGGACCTGCTGGAGCGCGACCCGGAGGCCCGGCGCTCCGTCTGGCTCCTAGTTGGGAGAGGTGATATGGCGAGCCTGCTGGACGAGCCAGGCCAGCTCAACACCATCCCGTCTGAACGAATACGAAACATCATCCAACTCCAGCCTCTTGCGTCAGTGTACGCGCCGCTGCGTTTGGGTGACTTTTATAAATTAATGGAAAGTGAAAGCAGCCAGCCTTTTACTGCGGTTCTGGAATCCGAGCCCAACCTGGCGTTTCCTGGGGAAGAAGGCCACGACGAGTTATCTACCGGCAACGTCCCGGAGGTCCGCCGTAATCTTAAGCTGAACGGTACGGCCGTATTCCGACAGGATAAAATGGTGGGCTGGCTTAATGAAAAGGAAAGCCGGGGTCTCCTGTGGCTAAGGGGAGAAATCAAGGATGGCTATCTTAAATTTCCCGGCCCGGGCGGGACCGGGAAATTGTTTACCACGGAAATCCTGCATTCCAAAACAACCCTGCAGCCGGAAATTAATGACGGGCAAATTCACATGACGGTGAAGATTAAGGCAGAAACCTATCTGGAAGAAACCCGGGAGCCGATTGATGTTGAAACAGTCAAGCGGCTTGAAGCCGCTCAGGCCGGAACCATTGAAGAAGAGGCCAGGGCAGCCCTGGATAAGGCTCAGCGGGAATACCAGTCTGATGTGTTCGGCTTTGGCGAGGCGGTACACCGCAAGTATCCCGAGGAGTGGAAAGAGATAAAAAACACCTGGCCGGAACAATTTTCCGGGGTGCAGGTCAGTTTTCAGGTGGAAACTAAAATCCGCCATACAGCCATGATTGCCAGCCCGGCCGAGCCCAAGTGAGAAATAATGATTAGGGGGAGTGCGCTTGATTATCCTGGTGAGCCTGGTGATTGTAGGGATCATCGCTATTGAGGCGCCACGGTTAATAAAAAAAAGGTTGTGGCGTGAGGCGGCTGCTTTTAGCGTGCTGCTTTTGGTGGGTATGGTCTATAGCTTTGGTCTGGCGCTAAACTGGCGGCTTCCCAATCCCGTTAATGTGCTAAAAGCCGTTTTTTTTCCTGTTACCCAATATTTGGAGCATTTGCTCACTTAAATGTTTGGGCGAATATACAAGTAAAAAAGGATTGTTGCTATGAGTAATGATCATGCCGGTTATAAAATTGATGGGCATATGACCTTTGCCTTGCTTTTAAACTATATTAACGCTACAGCGGTATTATTGGTTTTGGCTCCAGTAAGAGTAGCCGGCCATGACAGCTGGATGTCGCCGGTTATTGTAACTCCGAGCGCAGCCTATCTAATTTTTGTTGTTTACCAGCTGGATAAATTATACCCGGGGAAAACAATAATCGAGTATCTTCCTTTACTACTGGGCAATATCCTGGGCAAAGCAGTAGGCCTTGGTTATGTTTTATTTTTTGCCTGGATTGGTGCGACGGTGATCAAGGAATTTACAGCATTAATTTTTGGGACGGGCGTATTTACGCTTACCCCGGAAATAATCGTGATCCTGCTGCTAATCATTGCCACCACTTACGCTACTGCTCACGGGCTGGAAGTCATCGGCCGGGTCATGAGTTTATTCTGGCTAATTATAGTTCTTATATATTTAATTTTTATTATTCAGGTTTTACCATATATAAAGGTATCAGCATTGCTGCCTGTAGGGGAAGCCGGGCTATATGACATTCTAAAAAGCTCATTTGTTGCACATGGTTTCCGGGGCGAATATATCATTCTGGCCATGCTCAGCCCTTATATCAGAAGTTCCAGGGAAGCCTTGCTCAGCGCTAATATTGCCAATATAATGACGACATTTATTATATTAGTCACATTAATCGCCGCTATTACCGTAATGGGAGTAGGTATTACTGCCCGGTCTTATTTCACCCCCTTTAACATCGCCGATTTTCTGCCGACTGTCGGCATAAAAAGTTTTCTCGTGTTCACTTGGATCATTGGCTTTTGGGGGAAAGCTGCCCTGTCCCAATTTGTGGTTACTGATGGTTTAGTTAAATTACTGGGCTTGCGGGAGCAGAGGCCGATTATCCTGCCGGTTGCTGTCTTATTGGTGGTCTTCTCACTAACATTTTATGAAAACAGCACCGACTTGTTTGAGACGATATCAAGAGTTTTACCTGGTATGGGATTATTCTTTGAATACCTGATCCCCACTCTGTTATTGATTGCCGGTCTGATCAGAAGGAAAGCCCATCATAGAACGCGCCCTACCTAAAAGGAGGCCCAGGCTTATCCCTGCCAGCGGCATCCATGACCGGCAATTAGTTGGCGGTTGTTATAGTAAATTAGAATATTGACACGGGACAGGGAAAATCGTAAAATCATAACAGACCGACCAGTCTGTATCTAAGGTGGATGATTATGAGCAAAGAATTAAAAAAGGACTTTATTGCGGATGTTGCTTTAACTTGTTTTTTGTCGACCGGTTATGGAGGCACCTCTGTTGATGATATTGTCCGGGCAGCGGGAATTAGTAAAGGGGGTTTATACTGGCATTTCAAAAGTAAGGAGGATATCTTTTTATATCTTATTAAAAAATGCATTAAAGAATATGACCAGGAACTTGTAGCACCTTTTTCAGAAGATTGTCCGGCCAGAGATAAACTAAACAAATATGTTGAGTTTTACCTGGAAAAAGTTGATGTTTCGATGATAGCCTTAATTAAAGAATTCTTAATGCAGGCAAAGGATGAAACTATATTAAATAAATTGAATGATTTAATCGCAGGCTCTGAAAGATTTCAGATTATTAAGAATGTTGTGCTTGAGGCAGTACATAAAGGTGAATTTAAACCGGTAGACGTGGAAGAAGCATCCTATGCTTTCATTGGTATGTTTGAAGGTATAGGCATGCTGTGGTCTGTAAATCAGCAAGACAAGCTATTATTGGAACGCACCGCATGGACTGCTTTAAACATTTACCTGGAAGGAATTCTTAATAAATAATCTATTAATTAAAAAATAAGCCGTCAAACATTTAGGCCTTGTATTATTTTATGAAAAGTATTTCCATCTAATCTTTAACCTGCCGGGGCATGAAAGTTTATCTTATCTTTTCATGAGGGGAGATATGAAGTTGAAACGTTCCATATTTCTGGCAATGCTGCTTTTAATTATACTGCTTTTGGGAGGCTGTAGAGAAAAAACCAATACACCGGAAGAAGAAGCCCTGGTTCCTGTTGAAATCGTCAGGGCCGGTGTTGCGGATCTGCCTCATAGTATGAACACTTCCGGAGAAGTTATCGCTAGCGCCGAGGCTGCTGTGGCTCCCAAGGTTACTGCCCGGGTAGTGGCGGTGCACGTGAAACTGGGAGACCGGGTAAGTCAGGGGCAAGCTTTATTTGAGCTAGACGGCACTGAGGCGCGCAATTCCTTGTCAATATCTGAGGCAGGCGTCGGCGTGGCCAGCGCCGGGCTGAATAAAGCGAAACAGACAGTGGCAGATGCCCAGTTAAATTACGATCGTTCGAGATCTCTATTTGAAGGCGGGGCGATCTCGCAAGCTCAGCTGGATCAGTCCGACAGCGCATTGAAGAATGCTTTGCTTGGTGTCGAGCTAGCACGAGAGCAGCTTGTCCAGGCCGAAATGACCGTGCGGAACGGGCGCGAGAGCCTCAATAACTTTGTGGTCGCTGCGCCCATGTCCGGTCTGGTGGCAGCGGTTAATATAGAAAGCGGTGAAATAGCCGGCCCCCAGACCATAGCTGTGACCTTGGTTAACCTGGATTCAGTCAAGGTTAAGGTAAACCTTTCCGAAAATGTAGTTGGTGCGATTAAGCCAGGGTTGGCAATTCCGGTGGAAATAACTTCATTAAATAGGACTGTCACAGGGACCGTGGCCGCGATTGCGCCGCAGGTTGATCCGTCCACCCGGGCCTTTCCGGTGGAAATTAACCTTAACAATAAAGAGGGCGACATAAAGGCCGGTATGGTGGCCAGCTTGCGCCTGGAAACCGGCGTGTCGCAGGGCGCGGTGGCCGTGCCGGCAGATGCGGTGATTGAGCGCGAAGGGCAGTACTCGGTGTTTTTGCTGGTAGACGGGGTGGCCAAAGAAACCCCCGTCAAAACGGGGATTACCTCCGGCCAATTAACTGAAATAAAAGAAGGCGTGCAAGAAGGGCAGGAGGTCATCGTCAGCGGCAACCGCCTGGTGTCTGATGGCCAAAAAGTCAAGGTAGTCAGCGGCCAGGGAGGTGCTTCTGATTGAAAATAGCCGATTTCTCCATCGAGCGTCCGCTGGCCATATCCATGTTAATTTTAGCCCTGGTGGCGCTGGGGCTGTTTTCCCTGCCCCGCCTGGCGGTCGACCTGTATCCGGATATGGAGCTGCCGGTGGCGGCCATTATGACCTCTTACGAGGGCGCCGCCCCGGCTGAAGTGGAAAAACTAATCACCAAGCCCATTGAGTCGGCAGTGGCGACCGTGAGCAATATTAATGAAATATATTCGGTTTCCCAAAATGGGAACTCGATGGTGATTCTTATGTTCAACTGGGGCACTGATGTGGATAACGCCGTTAATGACCTGCGGGATAAAATTGAGCTGGTCGAAGGCATGCTGCCTGACGACGCGCAGTCGCCCAAAACTATTAAAATGGACCCCAATTCGATGCCGATCATTTCGTTTTCCGTTTCCGGAACTAATGTAGATTTGGTGCGGTTGAATAAGATTGCTGAAGATACAATTAAGCCCCGCCTGGAGCGAATTGAGGGGGTCGCCTCGGTAGTAATTAGCGGGGGCAAAGAGCGGGAAATAAAAGTAAAGCTGGATCCGGTAAAAATGGAGTCCTATGGCTTAAGTATCGCTCAGGTAGTGCAGGGCCTGGCCGGAGACAATATTTCCGGCACTGCGGGAACGGTAGAAAGCGGTTCCAGCGAAATAACCGTCCGGGTGCTGGGCGAATATACCAGCTTGGAGTCCCTGCGCCAGGTCAGGGTTAGCCTCCCTGGAGCGGGTAATTCCATTGCCCTGAATGATCTGGCCAGCATCGAGGACGGCTTTAAAGAGGAAACTAAATTTACTTATGTCAATGGGGAACCCTCCCTGGGCATGGATGTAATGAAAGCGTCGGACGGCAATACCGTCCAGGCGGCCAAAAAAGTGCACGCGGAGGTGGCCGCGCTCAATCATAGCCTCCCTGCCGGCGTTAAGGTCGAAACCGTGCTGGACCAGTCCAAATTCGTCCAGCAGTCTATCGATAACCTGACCAGCCACGGTCTGCTGGGCGCGGTCCTGGCGGTCTCCATCCTCTACCTGTTTTTGCGCAGTCTGCGCAGCACCCTGGTAGTGGCCCTGGTCATTCCGATTTCCGTTATAGCTACCTTTGCCATGCTTTATTTTGGCAACCAGACGATCAACTTATTGTCTTTGGGCGGGCTGATGCTGGGCCTGGGGTCTCTGGTGGATTTTTCGGTGGTTGTGCTGGAAAGTATCTACCGCTACCGGCAAAACGGCTACGGCATAATTGAGGCTGCCAAGCTGGGCTCCGCTGAGGTGGGCAACGCCGTTACCGCATCAGCGATGGCCCAGGTGGTTGTTTTCATGCCGATTGTGTTTGTGCAAGGGCTTGCCGGCATCTTGTTCAAACCAATGGCCTTAACGGTGAGCTTTTCGCATATCGCCGCCCTTTTTGCGGCTTTAACCCTGGTGCCCATGCTTTCTTCGAAGCTATTGAAGAATGTATCACCTGCAGATGATGTCATTGCTCAAGGTACATCACGGAATCCGGTTGTCTTTTTCGGGCGTTTCTTACATGTCCTGAACAAGTTCTATGGGAAGCTATTGCGGTGGTCTTTGGGCAACCGGAAGAAAGTGATCGGGCTGGTTACCGTACTTCTGATGTTGAGCTTCGCCGCCACATCGTTAATTGGCACTGAGTTTATTCCCGAAATGGACCAGGGCGAAATAACCGTCAATGTGAAAATGGCCAACGGGACCAAAGTCAGCGAAACCTCAAAAATGGCTCAAAATTTAGAGAACCTGGTCAGGTATGAATTAAGCGAGATCGACTATATCTTTACCACCGTCGGCACTGGTGAATTTGCCATGATGGGTATCGGCAGCGGGGATGAAGCCACCTTGCAGATCAAGCTGAAGCCGCTGGAGCAGCGTCAAATCACCACCAAGGATGCTGCAGAAAAATTACGCCGGAAACTGGCCAATGTGGCTGGTGCTGAGTTTACGGTCAGTGTCACCAACACTATTGCCGGTCCGACCAGCACAGCTGTGGAAATTTCCATCCGCGGCGAGGACATGGTGGTGTTAAAGCAATTGGGTGACCTGGTATTAAATGTGGTAAAAGAGGTTGAGGGCACGAGAAATGTGAAGAATTCCCTCACTGAAACCAAAAGAGAATTACAGGTTGCGATAGACCGGGAAAAAGCTGCGCGCTACGGCCTTACCGCAGGCCAGGTGATGTCAGTGGTGCGCACTTCTTTCGATGGCCAGGTGGTCAGCCGGATGCGCACCGGTGATGACGAGGTGGATATCCGGCTGGTGTCTTCCTATGACGTCGCAGCCACGGCTGATGCCCTGGCCAATCTGACCATAGTAGCGCCTACCGGGGCCAGACTGCCGGTCAGCGCGGTGGCGCGGCTGGAAACTCATGAGGCGCCGCAGCAGATCACCAGGAGTTTGCAAAACCGGGAAGTCAGCATTACCGCAGATGTTTCCGGGCGTGATGTAGGCAGCGTGAACGCGGATATTCAGGAAAGATTAGATAAACTTACTTTTCCTGAAGGGTATCTGGTGGAGTCCGGCGGCCAGGCAAAGGATATGGCTGAATCCTTCGGGTCATTGGGCATGGCGCTGGCGCTGTCAATTATTCTGGTGTTCATGGTCATGGTGGCCCAGTTTGAGTCTTTGTTCCAGCCTTTTATCATTATGTTTGCGCTGCCCCCCACCTTTATCGGGGTGGTCCTGGGCTTGGGTTTGACCGGCCAGCACTTGAGTGTGCCTGCCTTCATCGGCGCCATTATGCTGGTGGGTATTGTCCTGAACAACTCCATCGTCCTGGTTGATTATATCAATACATTGCGAAAGCGTGGCTATGAGCGCAACCAGGCCGTGCTCGAGGCCGGGCCAATCAGGCTGCGGCCGATCTTGATGACGGCACTGACCACAATTTTGGCCATCCTGCCGATGGCCTTCGGCGGCGGGGAAGGGGCCGAGGGACAGAAGCCGATGGCAGTGGTGGTGGTATTCGGCCTGGCTATTTCCACCCTGATCACCCTGGTCCTGGTACCGGTGGTCTATACAACTTTTGATGATCTGGGAGGAATTATCGCGAACAGGCTGGGAAGAATTAAGTTCTTTAGGAAGGGAAGCAATAAAACGGTGGGTGAGGTTTCTTAAAAATTCTTAATATCAATTCCTATAAAATAATTCCAAAATATTCATTTTTTATAACCTCTTCTTTCAACCCTGTCAGAAAAATATCTGGACAGGGTTGAAATTTCTGCGATAGGGCGGTGGACCTGTCTTTTTATGGATAATGTGCGGTTAGCCAGATGCTGTCCGTCACAATGCCGTGGTCAGCAGCCAGGCAGCAGGAAAGCGGTTATGCCAAGACAGCTGCTTTCTTTAATAATTGTCCGCTATCTTTGCCTTCCGAACCTCTTTCATCAGCTGCTGCAGCTTGGCCAAGCTTTTCTTGCCCTTATACAACTCTACCCCGGAGGAAAGGTCAATTCCATAAGGCCGCACTGTTTCGACAGCCAACCTGACGTTGTCTGGGCTGAGTCCGCCAGCCAGAAAGGCAGGCAGGGATGAGGCTGCCACCAATTGTGCGGCCAGGTCCCACTTGCCGGTGGTGCCGGTGCCGCCTTGCTGGACCATCCCGTTGATCACAGCTACAGTGTCCAGGACTACGGCATCCACCCCGGCTTCGCGGCAGCGCTTGATCTGCCGGAGCATCGGCTCCGGAGCAAAATCACTGGCAGCGTCTCCTGCTGCCGGCAGGAAAAGGGACTGCCAGATTTGCAGTTCCGGGGCCAGCTTTTTTAGCTCTTCCGCCATTTCAGCCCCGTCCTGACCCAAGAACTGGATGGCATACGGCCTCAAAAGCTTCACAATTTTCGCCAGGCGACTAGGCTGCATTTCGTGCACCAGGGCCACAACGGGGATAGGTAGAGAAAAGAAGATAGGCACCGCACCTTCCACCGTTTGTGAACGCGGCGAGTAAGAAACTTCAATTAACACACCTATGTAGCTGGCTCCCTCGCGCGCAGCCATGCCTGCGTCATCACTGTTGGTAATTCCGCAAATTTTAACCCGACAACCAGCCTTCATTAACATGTTCCTTTCCTAGCTGTTTTTCCTTGCGCGACGTCATATTGTTACCTGGCATTATGGTTATGGTCTGTTTTTTGTAGAACACCATGAAACCAAAAATTCCGCAATTGATCCCCTATTCACGTTTTTGGGTGAGTGCAATGATTTCGGAACGATGGGCTCTCCCCAGCTAATTCTGTTAAAGATCTAAAAGGTACAATATTATTTTAAAGTCTGTAATGACCGAACAAAAAGGCACTCCTGTAGGAATGCCAAGATTTTTGACGTCAATAAAAACCATAGGGTATTTCAACATATACCATTTAGTATTCTGAAGATTTATTATACCTGGATGCGGTGAGCAGCACGGGCAACTATTCCTACAAATGTTATTATAAGATCGTCTCATCTAACAAGGCAATGACTAATTTAATGGTCTTGGTACCATTTCCCCACGATGAGGTCGTGCAAGGTGATAATTGACGGTAATAGTGATAAACTGTTACTTGGGGGTGAAATATTGATCACTACATATTTTAACGGCCAGGAAGAGCAAGGCCTGACCTGGCTGGATCTGACCAACCCGTCGCTTAAAGAATTGAAGGACTTGTCCACTCTTTATGATTTGCACTTTACTTCCCTGGAGGACTGTTTGGATCCCCACCATCAGCCCAAATTTGAAGCTCACAAAGATCATGAATTTATCCTTTTGCGTTTATTGGAAATGGCCGGCCCGGCAGCGAACACTGTCCAGGGCCTCACTTCCAAGGTGGCTATTTTTTTAAGCGAAGACAATAATTTGTTACTCACGGTGCACCGCCTTGACTTGCCTTTTATGCAAGAGATCTACAGCAAATGGCAGCAAGCGGGCGGCGAAGAAGCTTTATTTAACATTAACTTGCTTCTTTATGATATTTTAAAGGCAGTGGTCTGGAGCTATGAGCCGTTTTGGGATCGGGCCTTTGCTGAAATTGACCGGCTGGAGAAGATCGTCTTTCAGGACCGGGCCTCAGCTGCTATTATCAGCGACCTTTACCTCCTGCGCAGCCAGTTGACAGTGCTTACCCAGGTACTCTGGCAGTCCTACGAGGTCATTGGCGATTGGGACAAGGATAAAGATCCGTTCATCGCACCTTTTTATCAGGACATCCGGGAGCGGGTCGAGCGTTATCTGTCAATATTGGACCGGCTGGTTGACTCCTGTAACTACCTTTTTAACGCTTATATGACACTCTCGGCTCATCGGACGAATCAAATCATTCGCACCCTCACCGTACTGTCTCTATTCTTTATGCCGCTGACCTTTATTGTGGGAATTTACGGAATGAACTTCGAATTTTTCCCGGAATTAAAATGGCGGTACGGTTATCTTTATGTCTGGGGGCTAATGCTCAGTGTGGTTGCTGGCGGGTATTACTGGTTCCGAAAAAAAGGATGGATCTAAACTGAATACACCGGCGTTGATTCGACGCCTCGGCTTTCGTGCATATTAACTTAATTTTAGGATTTTCTTATCCCTTCGGAGGCAGATTAGTAAACTGTATCTTCAACGCAATAGATCTTTCATTGTGCGAGATGTTTTCTATATAACTAACTGGTAATATAGTCATATAAAGTCAGGTCTTATATCCAGTAAGTTTTATACTATTTTAGGATGTGAGGAGATTATGCAAAAGGCCAAGCGTATGGCAAGCCTTGCTTCAGGGATATTTAGTGAAATGGAAGAGCGCAAAAGAAAAGTGGAGGCCCGGGGGCTGGAAGTGATTAACATCGGTGTAGGCAGCCCGGACCTGCCCCCGGCAACTCATATCATGGAGGCGCTGCGCCGGGCGGCAGGGTTGCCGGAGAACTACATCTACCCGCTGAGCGGCCTTCCGTCCCTGCGCCAGGCGGTGGCGCAGTGGTACAAGAAGCGCTTTAATGTCAACCTGGAGCCGGCAAGGGAAGTGCTGGAATTAATGGGTTCCCAGGACGGTCTGGCCCACCTGGCGATGGCCTATATCGACAGGGGAGACATCGCCCTGGTGCCGGACCCCGGGTACCCAATTTACGAGTTTGGCATCCGCCTGGCCGGAGGTGAAATTTACCCGATGCCACTGCTGCCGGGCAACCGCTTTCTGCCGGATTTTGACGCCATCCCGGCAGATGTGGCGCGCCGGGCCAAAATGATGTGGCTAAACTACCCGAATAACCCGACTGCGGCAATTGCCGGCAATGATTTTTTTGCGAAAGCGGTGGCTTTTGCCCGCTGCTATGATATTTTGATTTGCCACGATGTGGCTTATGCCCAGTTGGCCTATGACGGCTTTAAGCCGGTGAGCTTTCTGGAAACACCGGGCGCCAAAGAGGTGGGCATCGAGTTTTACTCCCTATCCAAAACCTACAACATGGCCGGCTGCCGCCTCGGCTTCGCCGTGGGCAATGCCGCCGTCCTGGCGGACCTGGCGCTAATCAAGTCCAACATCGACTACGGGGTATTTTATGCGGTGCAGGAGGCCGGGGTGGCAGCTTTAAGCGGGCCGCAAGAGTGTGTTGCCGAAACCGCTGCCACTTATCAGAAAAGGCGGGATGTTTTGGTGGACGGACTGGCGGGCCTGGGCTGGCCTATGCCCAAACCGCAGGCCTCCATGTTCGTATGGGCGCCGCTGCCGCCCGGCTATCAGAACTCTGCTGGTTTTACCGCTGAACTCCTTGAAAAGGCCGGTGTCATTGTAATCCCCGGTGTGGCCTTTGGGCGGCAGGGGGAGGGCTACGTCCGGATTGCCCTGGTTAGGAATGAAACTATTCTGGCAGAAGCTGTTCACCGCATCTGCGATAATTTCAAATTTAAATAAAATATATCAGGAATCAAGTGGAATAACGTGCAGAAATCACGTCTTTCAATTATTGTCAAGATCGATAGATATTAAATTCAATATCTCATAGTATCAATGTTAATACTAAGTAAATCCCTTGCCCTTTCCTTGATCTGATGCGAATTTTTGTATATGCTGGCCGGGCAGCGTTTACATTTATGTACATGATTATACTTGTTTATCCTACCAATTTATTGTTTTTTTAACCTATCATGATATAATGTTCCTTGTGAAAAGAATGTTCACTCAGGAGAAAATTAATGACAAATATTTATTTCACCAATGAGCTGGGAATTCTACAGGAAATAAATGAATTTAAAAAAGGTTGCTGGATCAATCTCACAGAACCTACTCATGAAGAGATTGAGTATGTAGCAAAAAAATTTAATATTGACAGTGAGATTATTACTGACGCTCTGGATGAGGAAGAAAAATCGAGAATTGAAAAGGAAGATAATCTTGTGTTGATACTAGTTGATATACCTGTTTTTTCTGAAGATGATGCAGAATCAAGTTTTTACTATACGATTCCTTTAGGAATCATTATTTCAAATGAATATTTTATGACCGTTTGCTTAAAACCTAATGCCATAATCAATGATTTTATTCAAAACAAAGTCAAGGGTTTTAATACATATATGAAAACACGGTTCTCACTACAGTTACTATATTTAATTTCTAAATATTACTTGCGTTATTTAAAGCAAATAAATAAAAAAACTAATGAGATTGAGGATAGAATACATAAATCTCTAAAAAATGAAGAACTATACTCTCTGCTAAGTATAGAGAAGAGTTTGGTGTATTTTGCCACTTCATTGAAGGCAAATGAAATTATTATGGAAAAAATTATGCGGGTTAATTACTTAAAGATGTATGAGGAAGATAAAGAAATTATCGAAGAAGTAATTATAGAGAACAAGCAGGCAATTGAAATGGCCCATATATACAGCAGCATCCTGAGCGGGATGATGGATGCCTTTGCTTCTGTAATATCCAACAACCTTAACGTGGTGATGAAGTTTTTAACCTCGGTTACTATTTTGCTGGCTATTCCCACCATGATCGCAAGCTTTTATGGTATGAACGTAGATTTGCCGTTCCAGAATTACCAGCATGCCTTTACATTGACTTTAATGATCTCAATAACGTTATCAATCATCTTAGCTTTCGTTTTTGCCCGCAAAAAGTTTTTTTAACTTAATATTCAGTATCACGTGACCCAGGACATTTTTCCATATTTATTAATGTGCGGCTATGAAGCTCTTTCCATCGTTTTTACAGATCGACTGGATTATTTTTTTTCCTGACAAAGCGTTCATAAACAGCGCACCGGCTGAGGTAACCCACACCCCCACCAGGTGGAAGTTGGCCAGTCCCGGCAGTGTAGATTCCAGCCCCCTGCTGAATAAGGTACTCATGATGTTAATTTTCTTGTTGGGCATATTGGCAAAGCCATGCGTCCCCCCCATGTATCTCTCCCAGGTCATCAGGGTGGGCACATCGATCACTTCCACCTGGCTTTTAATGCCGGGGAAGTGTTGTTCAAGCAGGTTAATTACCTCTTCGGCTACCTTTTCTTTCTCTTCCTTGTAGAGGGCCCTGTCGCTATATAGCTTCTTCCAGTAAGAATAGCGTGATACCAATTCGACCTTGATTACCCCCTTGCCTGCGGGAGCCACCGATGGATCAAACCCGTATATTTGCATTTCCAGGCTCTCGTTGACATGGCCGGCAATCTCAACCGGCTGGTCGAGCAGCATTACCAGGGCTGACGGCTCATGGGAAAGGTCCCGGTTTATCCCCAGAAAAACATGCACCGCCCAGTTGGTCTCATCCTGGGGCTCCCCACAGTAACTTCTGATCCGGTCATTGATGTACCGGCCCTCCAGCATGTCCATGATAGTTTTCCTCCCGTCCGCGTTGGAAATGACAATGTCCGCCAGATGTTCACTGCCGTCGGCAGTCCGGATTCCCACTGCGTGGTCGTTCCGGATTAATATTTTCACCACCTGTTGCTGGTAATGGACCTCTCCACCAAGCTCCCTGTAACGCTGTTCCATCGGCTTGACAAACTCGAGCGCGCCGCCAACCGGCCAGGAGATATCCTTGTTATAGCCGTACCCGTGTTTTGCCAGGTGCAGGAAAAGGGGAATTTCCGGGGCGGAGTATTCCAGCAGGGGAAAGGCCTTTTTCAGAAAGGGATCCGTAAACCGTTCGGCAAACTGCTGCATATTGATTTTGAACCACTTGCTGACGGACAGCATGGCCGGGGTCTTTTTGAGGTAGTCCCATACCGTTCCGGTCATCATGTCCCCCCAAAGGTCGCCCCTGGTGAAAGCTTGAATAGCCTTGATATACTCCCGGGTGACCTGCGCGTCCCCCGGCGACAGCTCATTGAGATGCTGCTCGAGCATTTCCGGGTCATAATAGTCATTGAAAAGCCGGCCCTCCGAGGATACCACACTGACACATTCCCGGGTGTATGTCAAGTCCCTGGGCATCGCGCCGGGCTCCTGCCATAAAGTGTTGATTTTAGTGGCAGGGGAGCAACCCATCAAGTGGTGGATGCAAGCGTCGAAGGTATAGCCCTTGCGTTTCCAGGAAGCGCATTGCCCGCCGGGTAAGGCATGCATTTCAAAAATACTGCTCTGGTAGCCGTTTATTTGTGCATAAATGCCTGCAGCCAGCCCGCCCATTCCGGCCCCGATAATAATGATCCTTTTTTCCATTGCCCTCAACCTTACCTTAGTTAATTTTTATACACGGACATTCCGGCAATTTTTGCTTCAGGTGAGACAAAGAAAGATAGTTATTTGGAAGCGCTGAATTAGCGGTATTGACGGACTACAGAGCCATCTATACTATCAATATTAATAAATTATAACTTTGACGCAAGAACAGATTACAATAAAAATTTTTAACTTGTTTGCTAAAATATATTTTTGAGCCTGACGGCTTCCTTTTCAGGGATGTGATTTATCATTAACTTTAACTCAGTTAACTGGCCCCAGGTAAGGGCGGTATCTTTTTTCGCGACATACTCCCGAGCCTTGGCCATAGAAAATTCGATGTTGTCAATTTCCTGGTGATCCAAAACAACGGGCCACCATTTTGCTTCTTTCTCCCAGGACTTTTCTAGTTCCGCAGTTTGTGCATAGGCCTGATCCCATTGGTTGCTTTCCAAATCTTCTTCTATTTGTTCAATGTTTTGCAGCAGTTCACCAGCGGACACCTCTAATTGTTGATTAGTCCAAAACCCCAGTGCTACAACAGCCGCAAATATGGCCAGAAGCGTTAATAATAACCTCATTTTTTTAAACTCCTTGATAATTTTAACCGTACCAGGTGAAATTATTATATTGCCTTGGATTTAACTTGAAAAAATAGCTTTCCCTCGGTGTCGAGACTGGCAAAAAGCACATCCTTTGTGCTTTTCACTCCAAATTTCTTCAGTTCCGATGCCAACCAGCTCAAATCAAGGTTAATTCTATGCAGGTTTTTGTGGAAAACATAGCCGTCAATAATCAATGTCACCGGCAAACCTTCATACGTTGTTGGCAAATTCAAGTCAGCCGGAACAACGGGCCTTCTTTGTGATTTTGGGATAACGCTTAATTGGCCGCTGGTTTCCAGGATGGCAAACTCCACATCGGCAACATTGGGCATATCTTTAGATCTTAGCTGTTCCAGCAAGTCATTGATGTTATAGCGCAGTCGGGCTAGCTCTTTGTCGATAATTTTTCCATTTTCAATCAACACGCTGGGGGTGCCGCAGATGATCCCTCTGGCCCGCTCGCTTTTTAAAGAGATAAACGACAGCGTGACCTGGGCTACTAACAAAATTAAAATTGGAAAAAGTCCGCTAACCAACGGGATTCCGGAATTACCCATGGGCACGGCAGCGATGGCTGAAAGCATAATAATGATCACCAGCTCGTATGGCTGGAGCTGACCGATCTGCCTTTTGCCCATGATTCTTAAACTGATCACCACCGCAACGAATAAAATAATTGTTCGAATAATTCCAATCAGCATATTATCCTTCCCTGCCGTTATATTATATATATTTGCTGTTTATTTTTTGTAAATTGAAGATTCTTATTCATCATAAACTTAGAAGCAAGCGAGACATCTTCGCTGGCATGGATATTATTTTAATTCTGGTGAACCGTTGCAGTCTTCAAATCGTCTGATTGATGGGGGGTGGCCAAAATTAGTTGGACAAAGAGTGTAAAAATCACAGCAGCGTGCCTGGTCCTGAGTCTGGCTGTGTTGCAGCCGGCCTGGGCGGTTGAGAATAACAGTGTGGAAGTGTCGGAGGTGGCCGCAAGTGATGGAGCGGCAGCGGGCAGCGCCGGGCAAGCAACAAATGCGCAAAGCAGCCGTTACCAGGGCGGAGGCAGCGATGACGGTGTGGCGCCTGCTTAAAAGCGGGCAATAACATATTCCATCTTCAAATGTTTACGCTGAAAATATAATATTTTGAATGTTGTGTCGTCCCGGGTGCTATTCTTGCGGTGGAAGGAAGTGGAAACAACCCTTTAGTCAAATCTTTGCTAAAGGGTTGTTGTAGATCATATTAAATGTCTTTGACTGGTTAACATGTTTCTAGACAAATTTAAATACTTGCCTGATGTGCACACAATCATTGCCATTAAGCATATGACAGATATATACAAGTTTGGATTTTGTCCGAATAAAGTGTAACCTCAGACTGTCATTCTTTAATTACCATTACCGGGCTATGTGCATTATGGACCACATAATTAGACACACTACCCAGAAACATTCTACCAAGGGCGTTACGGTTGTTTGAACCAATTACTATCAAATTAACATTTTTGTCTTTAGCATATTGGACAATGGCTTCACCGGGTAAATCGTATAGAACCTTTGGCTCAACCTTGACCCCTTCTTTTTCAACCTCTTCTGCTGTGGCTTTCAATGCTTCTTCAATATATTTGCGTACTTGATCATCAATTTTGTAGTCCAGCAGCTCGTGTTTACTGGCTGCTGGCACGCTTATAGCTGTGACCAGGTAAATATTGGCCTCAAACTTCTTGGCCACCTCAATGGCCATATCCAGTGCTTTTTTTGATTGGGCTTGGTTGTCGAACGCTACTAGAATACTATTAAACATAAATTAACCCCCTTAATTTAAGTTATTGTTAATATTACC
This sequence comes from Pelotomaculum sp. PtaB.Bin104, assembly GCA_002067205.1. GTDB lineage: Bacteria > Bacillota > Desulfotomaculia > Desulfotomaculales > Pelotomaculaceae > MVQL01. The sequence continues at coordinate 9,838 of MVQL01000199.1, read as the reverse complement.
TGTCCAGTAGATAATGTGCAAGAGAACCGCACCTTTTGTATCGATTAATTAGTTATTCTCTAATCACTAAGACAGGGCGCTGGGCATGATGGACCACATAATTAGACACACTACCCAGAAACATTCTACCAATGGCGTTACGGTTGTTTGAACCAATTACTATCAAATTAACATTTTTGTCTTTAGCATATTGGGCAATGGCTTCACCGGGAGTACCATATAAAATCTCTGTGTTAACCTCGATGCCTTCCTGGGCAACTTTTTCAGCAGCGCTTTTTAGTATTTCTTCGATGTGGCTGCGTGTTTGGTCCTCAATTTCTTTTCTCACTGCAACTTCACCAAAGGATAGGGTATAATCAGAAATATTAAACGAAGTGACAATGCTAATTTTTGACTTTAGGCTCCTGGCTAACTTGATGGCGTTGTCCAGCGCTTTTTGTGATTGATTTCCATTATCGAATGCCACTAAAATTTTGTCATACATAATATAATCCTCCCTTAATTTATTCTTGATAATAACTGATTCTATAGGCCACAACAAAATCCTGCTAGATAACAGAAAATTTCATAAATTTTAAAAATTTATTTAAATCACAATCAATCTACGCTCAAAAATTTATGCCTGGCGACCTCCTGTTGGTATTTCAGCATCGTTGATAGGAAGTAAAAAGTCCTTATTAAAAATTTACAGGAGACACCCTCTCAAGAGTGTCTCCTGTTCCATTTTATATGATTTTTTTGTCTTGCGAATGCTTATTTTAATCATACTTGGTAACTAAAACTTGGCTATGATTAATAACTAATCTACCGGCAGCAGCACAGACACTATGGTTCCCTTACCCGGCTCACTTTGGACATCAATTTGGCCACCATGATTATCAATAATTTTCTTGCTGATTAACATTCCCAACCCGGTACCGCTTTCTTTGGTCGTGAAAAAGGGGTAAAACATATTTGCTATGGTTTGTTTATCCATGCCAACACCGGTGTCCTTAATCATCACTTTCACAAACTTTTCATGACTGTTCCATGATGTTTGCATAAAGAGTTTTCCCCCCTTAGAAAGGGCGTCAAAACCATTCTTAATAATATTCAGAAAAGCTTGCTTTAACTGTTCGTTATCTCCAAGAATAGGTGGGATATCAGGTGCTGTCATTAAGTGAATATCCAGCTTGCGAAGCATAGCTTCACTTTCCACCAACATGGATATATCGTTCATTAATTTATTCAGGCAAAACTGCTTGCGCTTGGAATAACCCGGCCTGGACAATTGCAAAAATTGTTTAATCAGCCCGTTAACACGTATCATTTCAGTCAACATTAGGTTAATATATTCTTCCCTGGTAGTACCCTTTAAGTCCTTCTGCAGTAACTGCAAAAAACCATTAATGGTTGTAAGCGGGTTCCTAATTTCATGCACCATTTCCGCAGCCAGCTGTCCGAGCAAGGCCAGCTTTTCCGCTTTGATAACTGCGTTTTCCAATTCCTGCAGCCTTCCTACAGGAGTAAACAAAGCCAAAGCGCCTATAATAACACCACTCTTGTTCCTAACGGAATGAGTGCTTATGGTATAACCATTAGTTCTGATGCCGGGAATCACAGCTTCAGGCTCCAAGTGCTGAAACTCTTTGCCCGATGTAAGAGTTTGCAGCAATTTATTTGAGCCGGTTTGCTCAACCTCGTAGATTTCCTGGAACGGTAGGCCGGTGACTTGCTCCCTTTTGACTCCGGTCAACCCTGTCAGAACCTGATTAATGCCCCTAATACAGCCCTCCTGGTCAATTATTAATAACCCTACAGGCAGGTGGTCTAAGGCTAGATCCGACCATCCTTCCATTAATCCGATCATCTACAAACCTCCACAAAGCAATAAGTTACGCAGGCTAACTAAAAAGGTGGTTCGGAAAAGCCCTGTTCGCAATGTTCCTGAAAGTATCTGCTAATCAATCCACCGTTGCGTAGGCGATAAATCGTTAACTTCTTGGCACCCATTTCAAGAATGCCAAGAGCGCTTAGGGCGTGAAGAGCCATCTTTACCTGGTAACGGGAGCGGTTTAAACGGAGGGCTAAACCTTCGACTGTATCCCGCGTATGAGGGTTAGCCTGAAAAAAGGCTAACATCTCAATCCTGATTATACTTTGTAGTATAGGGTCCAACTCCTCATGGATATTTTCGCTCATTCTTTCACCCACTGAGCTTTCTCCTCGCTACCCTTTTCCTGCGGAAGGGGCATAGCGAGGAACTCACAGAAATCGCCTCCCGCAGACTGGCAGCTCATTTCCTCACAAATAATTTCTTTTTCCAATAAAACACTCAAGTAGGCGGCAAAGACTCCCCGCAGCAGGTCACAAATCACCTGCGGAGTGCGGTAAAGCTGTCCATATTCATTGGTAACAGCGACCTGGAAAGAATCATAACAACGGATCTTGGCCGTGGCACGGGTTAGATCAAGCGAAACCAATTCTGCCTTGCCGAACCCTGTATTTACCACTTCTGTGAGAAGAAAACGTAGGCACTCCTCTATGTCTGGATACAAAACCCGGGCTTTATTGGCCGTATAAAGCCCGGACTGGTAACCGGCGTCAAAAAGCACGTGTTTTATAGCGTGCGGGGCGTGCTCCCTAATCGATGTCATAAGGGAAGCGTATATTTCCTGCGGGAAAAGGACCGCCCTCCGGCCGGCAATTTTTAGTGTATTTCCTTCCCGGATAACGATTTCTTCCTTCGGCTGTGTAGAATGGAATAGCTTGCCATGACATATTCCTTCCTCATCTATCTCCACTGAAGTAGAAAAAATTTCACCAAGTACAACGCGCAAAGCCGCCTGCATACTACCGAGACGTATACAGAAAAAAGGCAAGCCTTCCGCCTGGACCTGTAAACAGAAGTTCTGGTAAACACAATTGTCGCATTTAAGATGTACTAGCAGGTTATCCCCCGACTCCTCCAACTGGTATTCCACCCAACTGGTATATAATTTATTTAAGAATTCGAAGTAATTCCTGCAAACATCCACAGGCTTCTTTGATGTGAACTGATATTCATTTTTATGGTCGTCAAGGAGGCGGTGGACTATCTCGAGCATAAACTGCTCAAGCCAATGGCGACCGCTGAAGGGAAGTTGGCCTACCGTCTTATACATACCGAAATATACGCGGCAAATTGTTTCTATGGAAAAATCATCATGTTTCATTTGCCCACCCCCATATCGGCTGTCACCAAGATACCATAGATTGGACTAATAGTAAATATGTGGCGGGAAGATACAAATTGCTGGCTTTTCACCTTTCCAATCTGTAATTGACGTATAGTACTGTACTTGGAGTGACTGAAACTCATCTTCAGAATTAAATTATAAAGGTGACCGGTTATGGTCATCAGCCTGGGATCTAAAACCCCACTAACAAATATATCCATTGTTAGGATCCCATTTTTTCGGAGTTTTTTGATCCGGGTCCGGTGAAACTCCAAAATTTCGGCAGCGTCTATCATAGTCAAAAGGGTACTCAAACTGTCTACCACCAACCTAACCCTGCGCCCGGCACAGCTACGTAATACTTCCGTTTCCAGGGCATAATACTTTTCCAGGTTACGGTGGTCGGAAAGAGCGTATTTTTCTGCACTTTCGCCTTCTTCATAAGCATCGATAAATATTAGTCTACCCGCTTCCTCATAGGCAGGGGTTCCTACCTTGAAGCTCAACAGGTGCTCCCGCATCACCACAGGGGGTTCGTCACAGGCCACGTAGATGCAGGTATCACCGCAACGCAGCCCCTCTTTGATAAACTCTCCCGCCATTACGGTTTTACCAATACCGGAGTCCCCCTCCACCGCAAGCTGAGAACCGTACGACACCCCTTTTTCCAGGTTGCGATCCAAACCCTCAATGCCAAAATAAGCTTTACGCATAGCTATTACCCTCCCAGCCGGGGGAATATTTGTACACCTGAAGTATTGATTTCAAGTAGGTGGTTACCCATGACATGGTTAACTCCCCGCATTTTGTAAAGTTCCAGCTGCCTGACTCTCCGGTTTTGCATCAGAGTTGATTTAAGCAGTATGGAACCCTGAACAATAGAGTGGATTGCTTCCAATTTCCCGGCGCCAGACAGCTCCAAACTGGGGCCGAGTAATAAAGTGGTATAGTTCAGCCTGTTTAAATAGCGGACCAGGTTATAGAACTTTTCATGTAGAACAGCAGTATTATCTACACGGGATAGAAAGGCATAAAAGGAATCTATTACCAACCGGCTGGCCCCGAATGACTTGGCAATTTCGCTTAGCCAGATAATAGTCTCATCAATTTCCATATTGGAAATCGGCTTATATATAATTTTAACTAGACCTTGCTCTTGAAGATTGTGTATATTCCAGTTAAAACGGCGGGCGTTGGCCAATAATTGTGCCGGTGTTTCCTCCAGGGACAGGAAAATTCCTTTCTCCTCGTAATCTATGGCGCCCTTTGCCAGGTACTGCAGGCCCAGTACTGTTTTACCAGTTCCCGAACTGCCGGCCACAGCGACGGTAATACCCCGGGGCAAACCACCCTTTAATAAATCATCAAGTCCCGGCACACCGGTATGCAGCAGCTCAATTTCCTGTTTTATCTCGCTATTAGAATTTAATGCTCCGATCAGGGTAAAAACCTTGATCCCTTCGTCAGTTATGCTAAAGGTTTGTTGACCCGGAATATGTTCTTGTCCCCTTGTTTTGCATATTTCCAGAACACGTTGACGGTGCAAGCCTGGTCTCTCCTTGTTTTCTAAACGGATCACAGCGTCTACCACATATTCCTCAAAGGCGTATTCCCGCCTTCCCTCACTTTCCCTTTCTTTAACCAGAAAGGATGTTAAGCCCAGGCGGCGCAACCCATTGCAAAAACCATAGACAGTCCTGCGCAGCGAAATAGGATCATTGAGAACGTTTTGAAAATGACTAATGCTGTCCACTAAAATTCGCTTGGCGCCAACTTCACGAACAACCTCCTCAACAAGGTTGACATCTGTATCTATAAGCACTTCCGGAGACGTACATAAAATGCGCAGTTTATTGGCCTCTTCCAGTGCCCGGAGGTCCCAGCCAAAGTTAAGCGCATCACGGTATATGGACTCGGGTAATTCTTCACAAGTAACAATAACTCCTGGTTCATTAAACTCTGTAATTCCCCGGTAAACAAACTCTATGCCAAAAGTGGTTTTACCCGCACCGGGAACCCCTTCTACCAGAACCGAGTTGCCCTGCACAATACCACCGTACAACAGCTCATCAAAGCCTTTGATTCCGGTAGGTACTTTATTCAAAGGACGACCCCCCCCTCAAATTACATTTTCGGGATGGATTTCGACATATTAAACAAGAAATCCTTTAAAATATTGGAAAAAATTAATATGGGTAGAAAAATATTTATCTTTTTAATAGAGGTATAAATTCCGTTCAGGTCAAGGTTTGAAAGTTGATGAGTATGTTTGGGACAAAAGGCAACCCAGGGACTCTTGCTTAAAGAAAAAGCCACCTCTGAGGAGGTGGCTTTTTATGTGCTCTAACCGGGATCAACTTCATTGTAGGATAAATTAGTAACCCGGGTGAAATTACCTTTTATCAGATCTTCTTTGCTGGCACTCTTTTCCAATATTCCTTTGTCGCCAGGTGCCAGGATGGGCTCTTTTTTCTTACTTTTCGTATTTTTTGCGCCCACTCATAAACCTCCTGCCGGTAGTTTGACCGGTAAAGTGGCCGAATTAGCTCATTTGGCCCATTTGGCCCATTTGACCCATGTTAGTGGCGGTAAAACCATTAATCATGGTCTGGGTAGTCATATCTTTCATGGTTGGTACCTGGTAGTAGCCTTTCTGATTCATATAACTCCAGGTTTCATAGGCCTGTTCGGAACAATTGATGGCGCTTTGCTGCATCATCCGCCTCAAACTTGGATCTGCCATTTCAAGGGCGCCGATCATCTTCAAGGTAGCAGAAGCTTTGTGGAAGCCCAGCATTCCACTGGCCACGTCCCGATCGTCTAATTCATTTGCTGAAGTGTTGGGTGCCTGTGGCAGGGGGCTCTTTAATCCATAAGTCGGTGAGACATTTTTGATGGTCCGGTATGGAATTGACTCGCTTCTGCCCTGCTGGCTGACTGCCTGCACCATATTATTGTACTCTTGAATCATGAATCTTAGCTGGTTATCCAGGATCGTGCCCAATTGCTGATCCTTTACATGTGGACGGTAAAGTTGAAAATGATTAATACCGTCAATTGTTTTTGTTAAAATTTCATGCAGTTCCATTACTTCGTGAGCTCCTAAACTTGCGGCCATAACAGATTCTCCTTCCATATTTTAATGACGAACTTATTATGTTAAAATTTTATTAATTTATTCAATACTAGTGGGTTAAACTTTGCAAATAAAAAGCCAGGAGATTTTCTCTGCCTGGCTTTTGGCTAGAAACATTTATTTCAATTCTTCTTTTGCCGGTTCATCTGGTGCCGGGGTAAGCTTGAGGTACCTATGTAATAACCACTCCCCAATGGCTATTCCGCCTAAGGCCAGCACCCAGCCCGTAGCGTCTAAGGTCAAAACTCCGTTTACCATTGTATCTGCTGCGTAAATCACAACAACGGCTAGAATTACGTTACCGATCGTGGCGGTAATATTCCCGTAAGCCGTCATTGGGGCTTTTATTAATCATCATTTGGCTTATTGGCTTGGGGATATGAAAGGAAGGCCATGCAGTACAGTAATATTAGAAAAGCGAAATTTCTCTCCCGGCCCAGCAGATTTATTGCCCGGATAGAAATTGAGGGCAAAGTGGACCCACCCGGCTTTTGGCGAGGCCCTGGCAAATGCCGCAAAGCATGGGGTCAAAATTGTTGCGCTTGACTGCGAGGTGGCTGCTGATTATATAGCAGCTAGGGATTTCGTGGATTGCAAGTGACGAAAGCAAGAAAGAGAAAGGCATTGGTAGAAACGGGTGATAATATGGGAAATTTAAGAATTTGGGAAATAGATTTATTTAGATCTATGGCCATAGTATTGATGGTTATTTTCCACACGGTTGTTGATTTGAATAGATATTATGGCACGAACATCGATTATTTGAACGGATTCTGGTACTGGGAAGGCAAGGCTTCAGCACTGATCTTTATATTTCTTGCAGGTCTCAGCAGCGGTTTCAGTAAGGATAATTTAACTAGAGGGGGCAAGGTGCTGGCATATGGAATGCTTATTACTCTATTGACATACATTTTCTTTAAAGAACAGTATATCCGGTTTGGTATATTGCATCTATTGGGGATAAGCATGCTTCTTTTTCCATTAGTTATAAAAATGAATAATCTGCTTTTGCTGATCTGTGCAGCGGTGATTGCCTTTGCCGCAATACCAGTGCAGAGTGCCTTAGTTAACACAAGTTTGCTGCTTCCTTTTGGCGTGATGTACAGAGGTTTCACTACACTTGACTATTATCCTTTAATTCCGTATTTTTCGGTTTTTATGCTGGGCATTGTTGCTTACAGAAGCTATTACTATCAAAAACGGAGCCTTTATAGAGTTAGTTTTAATAATAAATATATAACGACCCTAAGCAAACACTCCCTGGCCATATATCTTATCCATCAACCGGTTATAATTGCGATAGTCTTTCTTTATAGGGTTCTGACCAACAGCAAAATATAAAGAACAGTTTCCATTCTTATACCATAAAATATGTTAAATAAATTAATTATTGGAAGAGGTTAAGAATGGAAAATGGACGATAATATATTATCCGGCCCGAACCCGGCCGATTCATGTAAGATAGGACCAACCAGTGCCCAGAAGCGTAATCAAAAGGCCTATAAAGTCCGTGTAAGGGCAGCCTTATTTCAAAAAGACCGTCCTCTCCCAGGTCATCCCTGTAACGATGATGAAGAGCTCTATCCAAAAAAAATAGCGAATTTTTCCAAAGCGCTGCCACACAATCAACTTGGTGAAGTAAAGCTTAAAGCGTATAAAACCCTAATCAGGGCTTTAGCGACAGGTGATCCGGACGTATTTGAAACCATACCTATGGGAGGGGCTGCAAGGCTCGTCAACCCCCAGGCTGCATATGCGTATGACCTTGCTGGACCGGATTCGCATCATTTAAGCATCTTGCCACCGCCGGCCTTCAGCAGTGCCGGTATGGCAGGCGATATGGCCGAACTTTACTGGCAGGCGTTAACCCGTGATGTGCCTTATGCGGATTTTGGAACCAACGAACTCACTAATGCGGCTGCGGTTGACCTGTCGAACTTTTCGGTTTTTTGCGGCCCGAAAGTTAATGGAGTAGTTACACCGCAAACTTTGTTCAGGGGGAATGCCCCCGGTTGTCAGAACGGACCTTATCTTTCTCAGTTCCTGCTGAAGGACTTTCCCTTCGGAGCAAAAACTGTTGACCAGCGCTATCGTACTCCCGTGTCCGGCGTTGATTACATGACAGCGTACGATGATTGGCTGGGCATAGAGAACGGCTCTCTCCCGTCAACCCCGGGTCTATACGACACTGCCCCCCACTATATCCGTAATGGCCGCGATTTGGGTGAATATGTGCGCTGGGATTTCCCCTTTCAAGCAGTCCTCACAGCCTGTTTGATCCTGCTCGGCTTTGGAGAAGCGGTGCTGGCGCCGTGCAATCCTTATCTAAATTCGGCGACGCAGGTTGGTTTTGCCACCTTCGGCGCGCCGCATATACTTGACTTTGTGGCTAGATCGGCTAGGCTTGCGCTGGAGGCCGCCTGGTTCCAAAAATGGCTGATGCACCGCCGGCTCCGACCGGAGGAGTTCGGAGGCCGGGTCCATAACCTGATCACGGGGGCCGCTGACTACCCGATCAACAAGGAACTGCTCAATTCACAGGCAGTGGCCGGGGCTTTCAGCAAATATGGCACCTACCTGTTGCCCCAGGCCTATCCGGGAGGTTGCCCGGCACATCCATCCTTCCCAGGTGGGCACTCCTGCTTTGTTGGAGCCGGGGTAACTATACTGAAGGCTTTCTTTAGGGAATCCTTTATTATACCCAACCCGGTTGAAGCCAGCTCCGACGGTCTTTCGCTGCTTCCTTACACAGGGGGGCCTTTAACGGTCGGCGGGGAACTGAACAAGTTGGCCGCAAATATCACCCTCGGCCGCGATGCCGCTGGCATACACTATCGTTCGGACATGCGCAGCCTGTATTTGGGAGAAAGGGCGGCAATCGGTATCCTTCAGGATTACAAGAAAACCTACAACGAAAGAATTGCCGGTTTTTTCGTAACCAAGTTTGATGGTACTAAAGTAAAAATCTAATCGAAAACCAATCTTTCAAATATTGAGCAGCGATATTGTTATCATAAAAGTAAGGGATTCTCACAATCAAAAGGTGGAATCCCTTACCTAATTACAGCAAAGCATTTGTTACTTTCCCGGCTGTCTGTCTTATTGAAGCTCCGGATTCAGCCAAATTTAGTTGAGTTGAGATTTATCCCCCCAGGGGATGATGAAAAATGCTTCATCAAAAGTGGATATAAAGAAACGGAAGAGCTGTTCCAATTATTCAATTAACTATATTAATAGGTTTATTATTGCGTATTACAAAAATAAATATGGGCCATAGACCTAAGAAGATGGAGTTCATTTCTCCAACGATGGCACCTGCAATTTATAAGTCGCTTGTCGATAGACTCCTTTTTATTTTTGTATTATTCTAATAATAATAACTACGACAGTTAACCTGGGAGTGCCCAATCAGGTGGCTATTTATATATATCTCAACTTTCTCAGGACGCAAGATGAAGTCTTCCCTTTAAAAATGCCGGTAGACAGGAAATAAACTCATCGATCA
>MVQL01000198.1 GCA_002067205.1 Pelotomaculum sp. PtaB.Bin104 | reverse complement strand
AGCGAGTTTGAAGAAGTAATCGGCTATATGCTGGAGCATAACTGCAAGTTGGAGCAGGAAGCGATTCAATTTTAAATTCCGGTTTGCGGATGAACTACTGGAAGTATGCCGGAGCATACGGGATTTTCCGGAGAGGGGTAGGATCGCACCGGAAGTTGGATATCCCCAGATAAAGCCAACTCGCGGGATCGAAATTAATCTCTCAAACGTTTCATATGGATAAAGGTAAACTGTAGAAAACGGTCGAAATTATAATAGGGCTTATCAGTGTTTTTCAGGTGTCAAAAAATATTAGGAAGTGGCAAAATAGAAAAATGACAGCCAACAGCAAATACGGGATTAATCCACGCTTGATCAGCGTAATTACAAACAGGGACCTGTCTGATATTCCTGACAGCCCAACTGCCTCCATGCTGCCTGGTTCCTATGGCAGAATTATAGCGGAGAAGGTAAACCAAGGCCCCCGGGAGCATCCCGAAAATATCCAGCGCCTTGTTTGTAACCGCTGTGGCCGCAGCGGCAATTATGACCTGGGCCTGGTGGCAATAGATAGCGATAAGGCCCAGAAATTGGGGCACGATGACTCTGTACCCGCGGGGACCGAAACATTGAGCATTTTAGATTGCATTCAGGCCACCGGCTATTTTCGCTGCCGGCAGTGCAATGCGGCGGGGCACTGGAAATTGTCCGAAAGTGCTGAAAGGGCTATTTACCTCGGAGGTATCGGCGCCGCGTTCTTCAGCCCAAAGGATATAAGTAAACAGAAGTTTACTTATGGGGGGTTTGTCCTTGCAGATGGCAGCAGGCACCGCTGGGCAACAGATGTGGAGGAATATTACTTGCAAAAACTGGCCGGACAGCCGGATGACGCTTTTACCTGGAACCGGCTCGGTAATACTTACCTGGCGGGCGGGCGGCCTGATCTGGCGGCGGTTGCTTATGAACAGTCTTTGATTATCGATCCGGCTCAGATGGAATCGCATTATTCCCTGGCCAAAGCGCTTTTTAATGCGGGTGAAAAAGCAGCGGCGGCACAGCACTTCCGCCAGGCTCTGATTTGTGCTCACCGTTATAGCCGGATGCAGGCGGAAAGAATGCGCGACATGCTGGTCAGTACATTTGAGTATCTTCTGCAAATACATTGCGATATGGAAAAGTTTCTAGCATCCTTACCAACGGAGCTTGATATGTTACCGCCGGGTGAGGCTGCTTATGCATCCGGCACAGTCGTATCGAGGGAGATTAATATATACCCCGGTAATCCGAAAAGTTTCTATCCGATGGCCGAAATGTATATGGGTAAACGTCGTGAAGAGTTGCTTACCGGATCGCAGATGCCCGGCGAGAGCATTTCTGCAATCAGTCAAACTGCAGGGAAAACGTCTTCCCGGCCAGGCGGTAATAGGAAGAAAAAGTCGGGCAAGAAGAATAAAAAAAGGAAATTGTAGTATGTAATCTCCTTATTTGGATTTGCGTCTGACTCATGGGACAACAATTGTCACCAGGAAGTTCTGGCGGCACTGGTTTTAATTGCCGCTGGGTGTCACGGCATCATTGGTGGTGAGCGGTGTCTTGCCTGACCGGTGACAGTACCTGTTGAGCTTAGGAAAGCCCTGGATGTTAAGGAAGGTGAAGGTAATAAAGTAAGTATTCAGGTGAATAAGAAAAGCGGTGAACAGATGTGGAAAATATTATTGCTTCCTTAAACGATTTATCACCTACAACAGATGATTTCGGCATATTCTGCAGCTACTTGCAGGAGAAGATGCCCAGGCTGACCAAGGTGAGGGAGGAGCTTGGCAAAAAAGACTGTTTTGCCATAAATGAGCTTCTTGCCAAGCCGATGGAGTTGGACGCCCCGAAGTACCTCCAGTATGCCTACCCTACTATTAATTTGTTTTTCCAGATTGTTATGGAAACCGGCCTTTTTGTGCCGGAGGCGGGAAGAAACGGCGACCTTTTTATTGTACCGTCACCCAGGCTCAAGCAGTATAAGGAGCTAAACCAGTTTTCGCAATACATGTTCCTTTTCAGGACCTATTGGACGAAGCTGGATTACGACCTTCTTTATTGGGACACAGGGGCGTTCTTTGATCATTTTATGGACACCAAGCTCGCCTTTGCTGCCTTAAAAAATGCCGTGCCGGGCAAGAGAATATTTGCCGCTGTCGAAGACTTTCGGAACGGCTATGACAACCAGGACCCGGTGCACCGGTTCTTTGTCAGCACCGGGATGGTTATCCACCATTTGCGTGATTTTGGTTTTTGGGATTATGAAAGAGCGCACATTGCCGAGTTTGGGCGTGAAACCAAGAAAGATTTGCGCGTCAAGGCCATAACACCGACAAAGCTTGGCATCGCCATGATCAATGCCTGCCTGAAACGTCCTTACGAGCTTTATAATGAGAAGATTAATCCTGCCAAGATAGATGAACTGTGGCACGATGAACACTATCGGCCGCTGGCGGACAAGCTTGGTGTAGCAAGACCGGCGAAGAAAACAAAGCTCGAGCCTTTTGAAAAGGCGTTTTTACCCATATTCCCGGTTGGTTCGATTGCTCTGGCGGCAATCGATGATTTGTTTAGTTATGGCGACGTGCCGGTGGATATCGGCGGCAATGTTTATATTTTTAAGGTAACCTACAAAAGAGGCGTTTGGCGGCGCATCAGGCTGAGCGCGTTGAACACCTTGGACCATCTGCATGAAGCAATCCAGGAGGCATTCGGTTTTGCTGATGACCACCTTTACGCGTTCTTCATGGATGGCAGGCCGTGGTCCAGTGATGTGTTCTGGTGCCGCGGCGGAGACGAACCGCCTCCCTATGCAGATAAAGCCATGATCAGTGCTCTGGGGCTGAAAAGAGGCCAAAGGTTCCTTTATTTATTTGACTTCGGTGACGAGTGGAAATTTGAAGTTAAGGTTGAAGAAATTATGCAGTCGGATATCCCGCCTGCAAAGCCGAAAATTATTGAAAGCAAGGGCGCAGCACCGGAGCAGTACCCTGAGCCGGATTGGGAAGAATAACCGGGCGCTTGCGAGAGCAAATCATCACTCAAAAGTGTTAAAATGTAGACCCCTTAGAAATAAGGGGCCTGCGTTCTTTTTGGTGTAGTTTTTCAGCTTAAAACAATGATTTTGTAGAGTTGCTTCTGCTTCCGTCAGGTTTTTACTTCCGCCTTCTGCCGCGTCCGGCAGCCGGACAGCCACCCCGGTAGCAGCACAATAAACGTGGAAGTGACCATCATTTGAAGAAATTTGGATCTTGTTGTAGAAATGCTGCTATAATTATAAGCAATAGCATAAAAAGGTATTCATAACCATTATGGATTCTAAAGTCTACTACTGCAAATTTACTGCAAGAGGTAATGAGGTGGCAAGTTAGGGAACTCTTTTAGTGTGACGGTATAGCAATATGAGCCAATCAAGTGTATATGTTGGCGTGACCGATGGCAACTGGTACACATTCTTGGCAGAAAAGCAGCCCGATGAAGTTAACTTCTGGCAACCAGGCGGGAGGCAGGCATTCCGGGTCTTAAAACCCAATGAACTATTTTTATTTAAGCTGCATAGTCCATTAAACTATATTGCCGGTGGCGGCTTTTTTGTGCGCCATGCCTTTCTGCCGGTTTCCTTGGCATGGGATGCTTTTTTATTCGTTGGCATAATGAAAACGTGTATCTGGGATAAGATGTAATCTTTTTAAATTTGTGTTGGAGAAAATAATGAAGGCAGAAGAACTGAAAAATATTTTTTCAAATATTGTTACCTGGAAACGAGGTGGAGAACGGGCTCCACACAAACCGTTATTACTCCTTTATGCCCTTGGCCGTCTGGTTAGAAAAGAGCCAAGGTTTATTTCATATGAAGATGTAAAGGAAAATCTCAAACATCTTCTTGTGGAATTTGGACCGTACAGGCGCAACTACAAATCAAGTTATCCCTTTCTCCGCCTGGCCAATGATGGAATTTGGGAGCTTTCTGGCAAAAATGAAATAGATCCAAAACAGGATTGGAGTGATCAGGTACTTCTTAATAACGAAACCTATGGGGGATTTACAAAAGAAATTTACTCCCAGCTAACCAAGGACAGGAAACTTATTCGTGAACTGGCAGGTATTTTATTAGAGCAAAATTTTCCGGAGACGATGCACCAGGATATCCTCAATGAAGTTGGCCTGGACATGGAGTTGACTGGTAAATTATCTCGAGATCCTCAGTTTAGGGAACGCATTTTGAGGGCTTATGAATACAGATGTGCTGTTTGCGGTTTCAATGTCCGTTTGGGGAATATATTAATTGCCGTTGAGGCTGCACATATTAAGTGGCACCAGGCTGGGGGACCGGATCAAGAGGAAAACGGAATTGCATTGTGTGCCATGCATCATAAATTGTTTGACCGTGGAGTATTTACCTTAAGCGAATCATTGAAGTTTCAAGTTGCAGAAGCAGCTAATGGTACAGCAGGGTTTGATGAATGGCTGATGCGTTACCACGGAAAGGAGATAAGACCTCCCCAGAGCCCTCTTTACAAGCCAAAGGAATCCTATATTAACTGGCATGTAAGAGAGGTATTTAAAGGGACTGCAAGATACATGGTTGATTAACTTTACGGTGACGGATTGTTAAGCTTCAATAATTTCAATCAATTTATTGATGAAAAATTGAATTAGGGGTCTATGATGAAAAGCGGATAATTGAACCTAATGTCTAGCAAATTATCCGAAGTTAGGCGTAAAAACTTATTGATATGGGGATTGAATATCTCATCTTCTGTCTAATTTATATGACTTTAAGGAAAACTCGGTAGCAAAATGTATCAGAGCAGCGTTAATCGTGCTGTAGATATAGTTTCCCCCTCCCCATGACAGGGCAATTTTTTAAACACATGCAGTTTTATTAGTGATAGGGGGAGATTTACCCAGGCACAAAAACCGTTTAGGTTTTTCCGATCCGCAGATAGGGCATTTAGATAAATCTATTCCAGTGAGCTTCTGGATGAGTTGAAGCGTAGAAGCTTTTTCATTGGTTAAAAGAGGCGTATGGGTAAGCTGTTTGCAAATCTTCAGTTTAATTATCTTGTTACGATTGCCTAGCAAGCCGTAGTGCCTGATTTTCATAAAGCCACTCGGAAGGATGTGAATAAGAAATCTGCGAATAAACTCATCGGCGGAAATCGTCATCACCTTATGTTTATTGGCATCCTTGTAGTCACGCCATTTGAAAGAAACCGTATCATTTTCAATGCTAACGATACGTTTATTGGATATAGCCACTCGATGAGTATATCGACCCAGGTATTCAACAACACAAGCTGCATTATTAAACGGTGGCTTGCAGTAAACAATCCATTCCTTGCCATAGAGAGAGGAAAGCAGCTTTTCAAATTCCTTTTCGTCGGAAAGATATGTTTGACTGCCGTGGAATTCTAGCTTATTTTGGCCGTAGAGTTGTTTAAGGTAATACAGAAACTTACCTCTGAACTTGCGGGATAATACCTTAACAGGGATGAAAAATTTCTTTCTGCTATTCACCCATTTTCCGATGGAGGATAATCCGCCTCCTGGTACAATACAGTGAATATGCGGGTGGTGCATGAGGTTTTGTCCCCAAGTATGCAGAACAGATGTAAAGCCAATCTTGGCACCGAGATATTTTTTATCAGAAGCTAATTCGGCAAGTGTTTCAGCAACAGTCTTAAACAAAAGGATATATACTGTTTTTTGATTTTGATAGGCCATTAAATTGAGCGTATCAGGGATTGAAAATACAACATGGAAGTATTCAACATTGAGCAGATTGCTTTTCTGGTTTTCAATCCATCGTTCTATGGCGAGAGCTTGGCATTTAGGGCAGTGCCTGTTGCGGCAAGAATTGTATGAAATTCGGGTATGCCCACAATTGTCACAAACCTCCTTATGACCGCCTAACTCTGACGTTCTGCATTTTTGAATGGCCGACATCGCTTTATGCTGTACAAGAGTGAGCTTGTGTTTGGTTCGATAGTTTTTGCCGTATTTAAAGAAGATATCTTGAACCTCAACCATTAGCTTTTTCCGATCCAGTAGCCATTTGATCAAGAGGACTTATTGCGTTGAGAGATTCGATCTTGACCAAATGCAAGTAAACACAAGTCGTGGAAAAATTACAGGTGGTTTACTTCAAGCAATCACAATGATGAAAAAGCGTAATTTGAAGTAATATATGTACGTATTCTTTATATAATTCTCTGCATGATGAAACATGCAGAGAATTTCTTACAATAACCAATGTAAAACGTTCTTGACATTCTTGATTTTCATATACATAATAAATGTAAAGACTTATTTACATTTGGAGGTGTATCATGAAATCGTTATTTTCAAAATTAGGCTTTCGTAAAATGGATGAAATGGAGAAGGACATTGCCCTTAAAGCACAAAGAAATGCTTTGATTTATGTTTTATTGGTTTTAGCAATATGGTCTTTCTACGAATCTTTCAAAGTGTATACACAACACACATCTCTCAATTCAGTACCCAGCTTTTTATTAGTAACTACCAGCTTTGTACTAATTTTATCACAACTCGTGTTACAAAAAAGAGTTGTAAAAGGTGATGATGAATATAAAGATACTACTCCAATTTTAAAAATTATCGTAGTAGGTGTAATTGTCGCTGCGATTATTATTTCGATTGGCGCTTGGATAGTCTTTTCTGGGATATAAAAAATGAAGAATAATATTAAGCAATTAAGAAAAGACAAAGGTTTACGACAAGAAGATATGGCTGTCTCATTAAATGTCTCAAGGCAAACAATAATTGCAATAGAAAACAACAAATATAATCCTACGCTGGAATTAGCTATGAAAATGGCTAGATTATTGGATACGACCATAGAAGAATTATTTATTTTAGAGTAACTTCTTGGTTTGAGCATAATGAGAAGCGTACAAATTCCAGTTTGGCAGTGGGATTATGAAACCAACAAAAAGGAGCAAAGAATGGATTTTAATATAAACACTTGGTTGAAAGGATACTTGGACGAACTGAAAGCTCTGTTCGGTTCTCGTCTGCTGTTTGTCGGGCTTCAGGGAAGTTATGGTCGGGGCGAAGCAACAGACAGCAGCGACATTGATGCGGTTGTCATACTGGATCTGGCGACTCCGGGAGATCTGAAAGCATACGGTGCTATGCTGGACACGCTTCCGAACCGGGAGAAAGTTTGTGGATTTATCTCCGGACGGCAGGAGCTACTAAATTGGGAACGCTCCGATCTGTTCCAGTTTTATCATGATACCACGCCGGTTTTCGGTAGTATTGATTTTCTGCTGCCACTGATCGGTAAGGAGGATATTCACCGTGCCGTTCGGATCGGGGTCTGCAATATTTACCACATGTGTGGCCACAACATGGTGCATGAGAAAGATGCGGAGATATTGAAAGCCCTTTATAAATCAGCCGCCTTCACCGTGCAGGCAATCTATTACGACCAAACGGGAACCTACATACAGCAAAAGGCCGAGCTTATCCCCATGCTGCAACCACAGGAACGGGAGATTCTGCAGACCGGCATTACGCTCAAGAAACAGCCGAATATGGTGCAGGCTGAGTTTGAACGGCTCTCTGAATTGCTGTTCAATTGGGCATCGGGGTTGATTATCAAGTATAAGACTGAGTTAAATTGAGCGAAAACAGGTATTTGAACTGCGGATTATTCATAAAATGATGGAGGCAAAGAACATAAAACCCTAAATGTTGATAATATGATAGGTTGATGTGGGGAGGCTTATAAATTGAAAAAAACTACTCAGCCAGGATATATAAATAAAAACAATCAAATGAACATCGGACAAACAGGTGAGCCAGGATCAGATTATATGCAGTGGTTTTACTTAATGGAATGTAGAAATTGTAATTTTAAGTACAAGGCAAATTGAACAGATATTTGGCAAAGAAAGTGCCCCAATTGTCAAGGGGGGCGACCGTGATTTATAGGATTATAAGATAAGGGTTGGAAAAATTAATTAAACATCATTGCAAGTGGATTTGAATTGACTGCAGATTGCAATTGATGTTCGGGAATGTTTCATATTCCGTGTAATTCGGACAGAAATGCCAGGCTGCTCATATGAAGCTTTTAATGCGATCGGGCTGAGGCCGCCAGACCATGTAGCTCAAATTAAATAAAATCACCTTACCATATAAAGGAATATGTTGTGGTACGTCATCTTCTATGTCCGGAAAACCTTGATATTCCGGGCTTCTTTATAGGTCAGGTGTCAAAGTTGAGTTGAATACAGTTTACATAATGATAAATATGGTGTCTTGCTCAAAGTTAAATGTAAAAAATGCGGTAATAATGTAGCGAGGCTGGTTGAAGACGAGTAAAATTAGAAAAACAATTACAATACATTTCCACCTAAGTTTTGTATATTAACATAATCGATTATTAAGCGTAATTGAAAATTTCGCATTATCCATAAACGGACAAGATGTCTATATGAGAAGTTGGGCGGAGCAAATGGACTGCCAGGTGGACTGGGACTAGGGTCAGCAGATGGTCACGGTCACTTATCCAAAATAAATCCCGTTTCAGAAAATGCTGGTCCTGTCAAAAACAATAATATTTAATAAATCTCTTAGATTAAATTTTACGGGGTTTTTTTAATAACTAACATAAAAGAACAGTTCCTGAAACACAAACATATTCTTAAATAATAAATAAAATCTGGGAGATAAAAAAATGCTACAAACTAATCCCTGCCCGCCGGGAAGTTCAACATACACCGTCATGGCGGGCGACTCCTTATATCTAATCTCAGAGAAATTAAATGTTCCATTTACACTGCTGTATGCCGCCAACAGGGGTGTGGACCCTTCCAACCTGCAAATCGGGCAGGTCCTCTGCATCCCGCCTAATCCCTGCACTGGAAATACTTATCCTCTTGTAATCGAGGAAGGCTTCACTTTATCTCAAATAGGCATCTGGTACGGACTTACAGTTGAAGAAATAATCGCGGCTAATCCAGGTGTAGATCCTGATAATCTGCAGGTTGGTCAAATCCTTTGTCTGCCGGTTAAAAAGCGATAAAAAAATCAAGGTCACCAACGTCCGCTGAGGGATTGCAGTCAAGATACAGCTGTTTAAAAGCAATTAAAAAGATCTAATTCAAGTAAAAGGCAGTAAAATGGAATAAAACGGGTCCAGGAGCGACGCTTTGTTGTTCTGCAGGGACCGCCTGGGACGGGGAAAACCCGCATGGCCTTGCGGCTTTTACTAAATTCCTACCAGGGCAATGGCTTCTCCATTCAATTTCACCCCAACACCACCTATGAAAATTTCGTGGGTGGGCTGGCACCTGTGCTGACCAGCGATGCCATGGGCTTTCGCTTTGCGCCCCAGCCGGGGTTTTTGATGCAGGCAGCCAAGGCTGCCGCGGAAAACCCGGAGCAGCCATACCTGCTGCACATTGATGAGGTCAACCGGGCCGATTTGGCGAAGGTTCTAGGTGAGGCGATATTTTTGTTGGAAGCACGCTCGGATGAGCCGCGGGAATTAAGCCTGCCCTACGATTTTGGGGAGCCGGGTCACGACCGGCTAAGTTTGCCTGATAACCTATATATACTGGGAACAATGAACAGCGCTGACCGCAGCATTGCCATCGTTGATGTTGCTGTCCGGCGCAGGTTCGCCTTTATCAAACTCTGGCCGCAGCTGCAGGTGGTGCAGGAGCAATCACTTTATCAGGCAAAACCATGGCATTCTCAGAAATTTTGGTATCACTGCAGGGTTGGATTATGACGGCAGCGCGGTGGATGTGGTCCTGCAGGCAGGCACGCGGGTAGGCGCCCTTCCCTTGCTGTCACCCACCACTGGGCGGCCGGACTACGGGCTAATCATCAAGCCCCGCTTTGAATGGCCGGGTATAGGATTGATGCTGGGCAAAATGGGGTGGCGAGTGCTCCCCTCCCTGCTGCAGTTGCCCCTGCTGCCGCGCTCGGACCGGAAAATTCCCCTGTGGGTGTTGTCGACCACCATCCTTTTGCGCCTTAAGGGCTTGCTGGACGCTTTGGAGCGGCGGTTTGATTTCACCGAGTCGAACCTGCCTGCCCCGCGGGGCAGCGTGCTGTGGTCCCGCTATATGACCTCGAACATGGCTGCCGCCCGGTTCCTGGAGGTGCCCTGCCGCTATCCCGATCTGAGGGATGACCGGGAATTAAAGGCTGCGGTGCATTTTACCCTGCGCAAGCAGCTGGCGGGATTAGAAAGCCAGCGCAATGCCGGGCCGGTGGTCTTGCAGTTGATCGGTATCTGTCAGAGTTTGCTGGAGCGGGTGCGCACTGTGGCCCCCAAGCAGCCTTCCGCGGTTACCATGGGTGCCTGGTACCGGGGCCCGGTCCTCACAAAAGTTTTTCGCGACGGCCTGCAGGCGATAGAGTGGACCGTCGAAGACCGGGGGCTGGCTGGATTGGGTGACCTGCAGGGGCTGCCCTGGGTAATGCCGATGGAGGAATTCTTTGAGGCGTGGATGGAAACCATCGCCGCTGCCCTGACCCGCCATATCGGGGGCGTCCTGCACGTGGGCCGTAAAAGGGAAACCATTGCCCCGCTGGTTTGGGACCCGCCCTATGTTGGCTCGCAAAAATACCTGCTGCCGGACTTGACCCTGGAGCGTTTATCGGAGCGGGGCCAAGAAACCATTATTTTTGACGCCAAGTATAAGGGGCACTGGGAAGATCTGAACTATGAGCGGTGGGGCAAGCTCGATGAGGAGTTGCGCGAGCGGCACCGGGCGGACCTGCTGCAGGTGCTGGCCTATTCCACCTTGTCCGAAGCCGGCCGGATTATCAGCTGCCTGGTGTATCCCTGCCAAAAGCATACATATGAATCCCTGAAAAAGCGCGGCCGGCTTTACCACCGCGCTGCTCTCCATGCCGGCCGGAGAAGCGTCAATTTAGTGCTGACCGCCATTCCTATGGAGGCCGAGATAGAGGAAATGGTCCGAATGCTGGCGGCGGCAGTGAGTTAATGCTAGTAGTAAATTTTGATTCCCCGGGAGGTGGTTCTAGGAAATGAAAGTATGTCCCCAGTGCGGGCACAAGAATAATCCATGGGCTAATTTTTGCAACAAGTGCAGTTATGTTTTCCCCAAACATTGCTTATGGGGATATAGTGATAAGATATGGCCTGGTCGGAGATCAAAGACAAACTCAAGGAAAACCACGCCTGGAATGAGGTTTTAATCGAAGGGCGTTGGGTGACGATGGATACTACGTGGGACGCCGGAGGCGTTAATCAAAATAATAACTTTGTTTTTAGGTTCAGCCGTAAATACTATGACCCAAGGCCAGAGGACTTTGCAAAAGATCATATCAAGCTGGAGGAAAGATATTATTAGTTGTTCCATATTTAATGAAGTGGCTAGCTTTGCATAAATAAATGCAATCTTGAAGAAATACTGTTTTCGAAAGGAGCTAGTTAGGTTATAACTAAGATTGTGAATAAACCTTCTTTTTGAAGCATGTCCTAACGGTCAAGAGAGTCAGCGCTGATTTTGAAAATTAACAAAGTTTGGGTTTGCAAAAATCTAAAAGGAATTTTATCTTATCCAACGAAAACTTACATTGAATATTATCATTAACAGAGGGCCATAACCTTGAATATCCAACACATCCGGAATAAAATCCTAGCTGGTGAATGGGTTCTCAGTCGCCACGCCAGGATAAGGGCAGGGCAACGTAGATTAAGAGACTTCGACCTGGTCATTGCAATAGCGAACGGAGAAATCATTGAAGATTACCCGGAAGACCAACGTGGCCACAGCTGTCTGGTGCTTGGCCACACCAGTGAAGGCCAGCCGGTTCACTCGGTCTGTGCATTTGACCCTTCTGATACGTTGGTAATAGTAACAGCCTATTTCCCCGAACCGCCAAAATGGAAGGACTCCAAAACACGAGGAGGGAGTAGCCAAGATGATTAAAAAGTGCTTCTTATGCAGTGGTAAGACAGTTAAGAAATTAGTAACTGCTGAGAACTGGTGGGGTGATGAACTTACCCTGATTGAAAATGTCCCCGCTTGGGTATGTGATAACTGTGGTGAACAATACTTCGAGCCTGAGGTATGTGAAGAATTAGACCGTCTTCGCAGAACCCCTCCAGCTGCGAAACGTACGATTCAGATCCCTGTTTATAACTTCCCGAAAACAGAATACCTGTAAGACGCATGGTATTAAGATAGTAAAATTTATAGTTGCGGAAAAATAAAAAACGAACTGAGGAAAAATTAGAAAGCCAATCTTTTCTGATTTCAAGTACGAATGATAGCCAGGTAAGAAAATATGTTGAAAACATCAAGGTGATTGAGGATATCGAGTTAAAGTCGTGTGTTGCAATTGAAGTGGACCATAATTGTAGGAATAAGCCATTGACTGAGAAGTAAGAGCTTCAGTTGGTGGCTTATTATTTTGGAGATATTCTTAATATGGACTCTTAAAAAGCATAAAAATGTTTACGATTTAATTGACAAATATGCGCATATAAAATAAAACTAATATCGTAATAGTAAATTTGCTTGAAATCCGATTCGGGGTATGACAATGACATATGCTGAACAAATATTGAAACTGGCAATGTGAAAGAACCCTATGCGATATCCTTAAGGGCTGCAGCATAATATAAATCCAGAATGTAACTTAAAACCATAAAACTGTAAGTGAAACTCGATAATAAAGTTACTGAAAAACGATTCCGTTGGCAGGGAGGTGAGGCAAGTGAATCTGTTTGAGGTAGTGCCGGGTGATTTCTTCAAACCTTTAACCAGCAAATATAATACAACCTATATTGACTGTTGCCGAGCTTGAACATCATTTTGACAGTCAACCTGCCGCAGGAATGGTGTTTGATGAGGATGACAACGAAATTGCCCGGGATTCACGAGCCAAGGCCAACGCCATCATCCGCAGGCTGAAGGACAGCGGCTGGATCGAGTACGAACTGGCCAACGATTTCAAAGTCAAGGTGAACCTTTTTGACTATGCGGCCACGATGATTGAGTCCTTCAATAAGATTATTAAAAATGAGGAAATGGAGTATCAGAGCCTGGTGTCCCAAATCCATGCCACCCTGTTGAACCGGGGATGGGTACACCAAGCCCTACGAATACATCATCAAGCGCGTTATTGAAAATACTGAAGAGCTGATGGTTGGGCTCAAGAAACTGAATACAAATATCAAGAAACATATTGACGCGATCACTAACGAAAAATCAGCCGGGGAGATCGTGCAGGACTTCTTCGTGTATCATAAGGACATCGGTTCCAAGGCCTACCATCGCATCAAGACCAGTGACAACATATCCCATTTCAGGTCTTCCATCATTGAAAAGCTATACGGCATCGTCAATGATGAGAATATTTTTAAACGGGCAGTCCAGGGCTATATGGAAATTGAACAGGTTACGGATCAAACTGGACCTGCACAACAATACGCGCCAGTGGGCGCTGAAGGGGCACACCCCCAACGAGCTATTTCAGGAGGAAAAGAAATGTTTAAGACCGCTGCCATCTGAGCAATTTAAATTTGCGCCGGAAAAAACCGAGGTGATTGACATCAAAACTCGCAAAAAAGTCCGCCGGAATGATCCCTGCCCGTGTGGTAGCGGCAAAAAATTCAAGCGCTGCTGCGGCAAATAAACTGATGCACGGTATTTGCGGCAAGTTCTATCTGGGTAATACCTTTCCCCTGCGCCTTGCAATAAGCTTTTTGCAGGTCTAGTCCGGACATTGATGAATTAGCATAATTATGATAAAATTATGCTAAAGTTATAGCGGAGGTGATTTCTATGCCGCAGATCAGACCGGTATCCGACTTGCGGAATAAGTTTGCAGAGATTTCTAAGATCGTACATGATACTTCCGAACCGGTGTTTCTGACGAAAAACGGTTATGGCGATATGGTAGTTATGAGTTTTGAAACCTATGAAAAACTTCAATTTGAGAACGAAATCTATCTCAAGTTAAAAGAAGCGGAAATACAAGCAAAGCATACCAACCAGCGTTTTTCTCATAAAGAAGTGTTTGACAGATTAAGGCAGGCTCTGCAGGAAAAGGCGGAAGGCGATGTATGATATCTTATACCTTCCGATAGCAAAACAGGATATAGGCGTACATCGTTCTGTATATATCGGACCAGCTAAAAGCACCAAAAGCAGCAATGGATTTGCTGGATTATTTGATCATTCGATTTCGCTGCTGAGGGAATTCCCTCCGCTGGACTTGACTGCAGCGCTGTTCTTGGATAGAAATGATTTGTAGATAGCTGCCTGGTTGCCAAAACGTTCTCGTGTTTCCTCTGAATGGGTGGTCACGGTAAGCAGGACGACCTGCAGAAAAAGTGCAGGCGGTGACAACGGCTGACCTAACCAGGATTACCGGTCACCCGTACTTAGTACAGAGCACGATGCAAGAAATCCGGCTGGAAAGATAGCCAAAAGACATACGAGCCTGACCAGTAGCTTTATTGCTCTATGCGTCAGGCCCTTTTCTTTTGGTGATAAAGCGGCTAGGTCAGGCTCCTTCCAGGGGTATCAGACACAGCGGCGTCTGATCATTGCCTGCTCCGTTTAGGATACCATCGGTGTTTCCGCTCTAACTTAAATTATCCAAAAGCTGATGGTATTGCCTGTCCAGAACTTGCTGGATATAATGCCCATAGCACAGAAAAGGATGTTTCCGAGCATCATGATGTGGTTTTATGTGACCGTAATATTTATGAGCTGCGGGAAGTTCTGAATAGGAAGAAGCCTGATAAGCTACCAGATGCAGAAGTCTTTATGGCAGAACTTTCTTATGAGTTAATCCCCGCAGCCTATCACGCTGAAATACTGATCCGGGATGTAAAAGATCGACCTATATTTAACGCTGCTATTATCGCAGATGTGGATATATTTTGACCGGGGAATTAAAAAATGGAAGGATTAGCTGTTATGAAAAAAAGGCAGGAAAATCAAACAGACTTTATCCCATTATCCTTAAATGCCTCATTTGCCATGCTGAAATCAATTTTATAACGATATGCTGATATCGGCATTGAGCGCAATTGCCCAGGCCGAAAGTGAATCAATTGGTGAAGCGATAAAATGAGATTTAAAGCGTGATTAATATTTTTTTCACACTTGGCGATAATGATAACTTTGTGATTGACAAAAGGAAGTGAGAAAATGCAAATTGCACTGACTAAAAAAATAGCGGATGCCATGGGAGTAAAACCTCCATCCGCACACGAAGACGTAAATCCGCTGTTTTCTTGGACAGCAAATTGGACAAAAGTATGGGATAATCGTCGAGCTGAGGATATGCTTGTCTTGGTGAACAACGCCACACGCTTTACCGTTGCGCTTTACCAAGTCAAGCGGAAAGATCTGAAAAATGTAGCAGAAATGAGGCTTAGTGATTGGAAAAGCCGTCCAAGGGTAATACATGATTGAATTTGGAGGTAAGGGGTTTGTGAGTGGTCAGAGTGGGTTTTTTTTGGATTTTTTGAGGTTGACAGAGCAGGTTGGATGTGGGTATAAAATTGGCAGTTTATGCTGTGATCAATCGGAATTTGTATGGCTGGTGATATGGCGCAATATAAAAAAGACAAAAATTGGTTGATGAAATAACAAATTTGCAAAGCTACTTATCAATGTTCGAGGGACAGGTAATGGCAACAGCCTGTCCGCACGAGGAGAAAGGGGTAAGGTGTGAATATAAAGAACGAACAGACACCGTCCAGAGCATTGGACCCGGGACCTTTCTACCACGGCACAAAAGCCGTCCTGAAGCCGGGAGACTTGCTGGAACCTGGCTATAGCTCAAACTATGGTGAGAGAAAGAAGGCCAACTACGTCTACCTGACCGCGACATTGGATGCGGCCACATGGGGAGCGGAACTGGCAGTGGGCGACGAACCCGGTCGAATTTATCGTGTAGAGCCCACAGGTCCCATTGAGGATGATCCCAATCTGACGGACAAGAAGTTTCCGGGGAACCCAACGAGATCCTACCGAACTCAACACCCACTACGAGTAGTGGGCGAAGTCTTGGACTGGGAGGGACACTCCCCTGAGGAGTTACAGAAAATGTGGGATCACCTTAACGAGCTTAACCGGCTCGGCATCGAGGCAATCAACGACTGACTTCGTGATAGTCAAAAAAAGAAGCTGCCGGGGCAATTAGTAGGATCATGGTAGTGCTTAGGTGGAAAATGCAGGATGTTATTAATAATCTACTTGTCTGTGGCAGCAGTAATTGCGTTTTTACATTTAGGACATTTGTCCTCCCCAAACGGGGTTAGACAATACCGTAATAAAAATTTTTGTAATTTACTGTTGCTATATGTTTTACATTATTCTGGCGATTCATTATTCCATATTGAGTATTGATTAATTCATTTTTATGTGGTATCGTTAGGTATCAACTTGCACTGCATATAAATCTACAGTACAAACTGAGCAGGCGATGAACTTGTAATAAGTTCATGGGGCTGGGCCTAAATTGGGCAGCAGGATTTTAACAAACCTGTGGGACAGTAAAATGTTCTACGGTTTTTTTTATTACCTTTTTTTAAAAATTATGAAGATTATTATACCAATCCCTCCGCATAGCTTTACCAGTCTGCCGGTCTGCTTTTGAAGAGGAGTTTGCTAACCGGGGCTATCGCAATATTCTTGTCTATTTTGAAACCAGGGAAATGAGAAAAGATGATAATGGGAGATATGCAAACGACAAGACATGAGCTGATCGTTATTCCTTCAGGTATAGACACTCCTGGTATACGTGAGCTTGGAGTTGGAGATATAAATTTAGCACAACTATTATGATAGTTCAAACAAAGTCTTG
This sequence comes from Pelotomaculum sp. PtaB.Bin104, assembly GCA_002067205.1. Classification (GTDB taxonomy): domain Bacteria; phylum Bacillota; class Desulfotomaculia; order Desulfotomaculales; family Pelotomaculaceae; genus MVQL01. Next base: position 4,186 of record MVQL01000198.1, on the reverse strand, counting down.
TACCATCTAATGCGGCGAACGCCGAGAGGTATTAAAAGCAAAAATGAGGTAACTTTTATGACAGAACAAAAACCAGCCCTGCAGGGTTTGACGAGCGATGAAGCCCGGAAACGTCAGGAGCAGTACGGAAAAAACGAATTGACTGCGGCCAAAAAAGATGGCTTTTTTCACAAAATGCTGCATATCATTGGTGAGCCCATGTTTTCACTGCTCCTTGTGGCAGCAATCATTTATTTTATTCTTGGTGAGCCGCGTGACGGCGCAATTATGCTGGTTTTTGTGGTCGGGATCATCAGCATTGATGTGATCCAGGAATGGAAAACCGACAAAACGCTAAATGCTCTTAAAGATTTATCTGCACCCCGGATCATAGTCCTTCGTGACGGCAAAGAAATGGTCATTGCAAGTGCTGATTTAGTTCCCGGCGACCTGATGCTGATTTCTGAAGGTGTAAAAATCCCCGCTGATGGCGATGTGATCAAGGAGAGCGACCTGTGTGTGGATGAATCCTCTCTGACCGGTGAAGCGGAAGGCGTTTGGAAAACCACCGTCGAAAATGCGGAACCCCCCTCTGACTACTGGCGCAAGGATTACTGCTATGCCGGAACACTGGTAACCCAGGGCAGCGCCTATGTGTTGGTGGATAAAATCGGAGCGGCCACAGAATATGGGAAAATTGGCGCCAATGTAGCGGCTGCACCAGAAGATCCGACACCATTACAGAAACAAACCGGCAGCCTGGTCAAACTCTGTGCCGGCATCGCTGCTGTTTTATTTGCATCAGTAGGCTTTATCACCTGGTTTAATATCCCTGACCATAGCTTTAATGACCGGATAATTGAGAGCATCCTCTCCGGCATTACCCTGGCGATGGCCATGATTCCGGAAGAATTTCCGGTTATCTTGACGGTGTTCCTTTCAATGGGGGCCTGGAGGCTGGCCAAGCAGCAGTCCCTTGTGCGCAGGCTTCCTTCTGTTGAAACCCTGGGGGCTGTTTCGGTGCTTTGTGTCGATAAAACCGGCACAATCACGAAGAACCAAATGACAGTTCGTGACGTTTGGGCAGTAGATAACGACAAGATGAATTTATGCGAGATCATGGGGCTGGGCTGTGAAATGGATACCTATGACCCGATGGAAAAGGCCATGCTGTCCTATTGCGAGAATTTTGGCTTCACTAAAGATCATGTATTTGGTGGAGAGCTGCTTACTGAATACGCTTTCACCAATGAATTGAAAATGATGGGGCATGTTTGGAAGCACGACGGCGAAATCATTATAGCTGCCAAGGGTTCTCCGGAACGAATTCTGACAATTTGCAGCCTTAATGATAGTGAACGGAGGTCAGCTGAAGCTAAATTAGTTGACATGTCCAAACAAGGCCTGCGAGTGATTGCGGTGGGGATGATGAAGCCTGCCAGCGCGGACGATATCCCCGCCGAGCTTACCGCCTGCACGCTTACCCTCTGTGGCTTAATCGGTCTTGCTGACCCGCCGAGGGAATCAGTCAAAGAAGACATTAAACAATGCACGAAGGCCGGTGTGCGCGTGGTCATGATTACCGGGGACAATGGCCTTACCGCTAGCAGCATTGCCAGGCAGATCGGTATGCCCAACAGCGATCACGTCATTACCGGTGACGAAATCAACCAAATGACCGGCGAGGAACTGCGGGAGCGCATCAAGGAAGTCAGCATTTTTTCCCGGGTGGTACCGGAGCATAAAATGCGGATCGTGAAGGCGTTTAAAGAAAACGGAGAAATTGTGGCTATGACCGGTGATGGGGTCAATGATGCCCCTGCTTTAAAATATGCGGATATTGGTATTGCCATGGGCAAGCGGGGTTCAGAGGTATCACGTGAAGCAGCCGACCTGATTCTGATGGATGACAACTTTTCCACCATTGTCCATACTATTCGGGATGGGCGGAGGATTTATGATAATATCCGCAAAGCGGTAGGTTACGTGTTCGCCATCCACATACCTATTGCCTTTGCTTCCCTGCTGGCACCAATTTTGGGCATTTATCCGGCAAACTTGCTTTTACTCCCAGTCCATGTAGTATTGCTGGAACTGATTATTGACCCGACCTGCTCCATAGTTTTAGAGCGTCAGCCTGCAGAAACTGATATTATGGACCGAAAGCCCCGTAATCCGAGAGAAAAACTTTTGAACGCCAGGATTATATTTAAGAGTGTGCTGCAAGGTATTGTGATTTTTGCAGCGTCCTTTGGCACTTACTATGCAATGCTTGCTCAAAACCCCGGTGATGCACCGCTTGCCCGGGCTATGGGTCTGGTCATAATCATTTTTGCAGACCGGTTCCTGGTTCAGGTCAACAGTTCTGACCTCGACTTTGTGACTCAGTCTGTAAAACGCCTGGCCAAGGACAAGGTAATGTGGGTGGTAAATATCGGAACGGTGGCAGGCATTATGCTGATTCTATACACCCCGTTACATGAAGTCTTAAAGCTCGCGCCTCTCAGCGCCGGACAATTTTTTCAAGCCTTTGGTATCGCAGCAGTAGCTGTATTGTGGTATGAGTTGGTGAAGCTGGCGAAAAGGGCTACCAATTTGCCAAAAGAGAAAGATTCTCTAACATCATGAAGTAAAAGCTAACCTGTCAGCGTTTTCAAGGGCACCATCGCGTCGGTTGGGTCGGCTTCTTCATTTTTTCCAGCATATGTATTTAATATAATAGTTGAAAGTCTTTGAACACTCCTTTCTCAAATGTGAGTGTTTTTTCATGCATACCAAAATTTAGATACCTTAGCTTAGTTAGTTTAACTGTCACATTTTATTCTAATTGTCATAATATGTTACCAGAAAGAGGTGTTTTCCTATGACTGACATTCCCAACAAAGAAAATGATAATAAAGATAAGGCGGAACAAATCAAAACAAACACTGTATATAATAATTGCCCTTCCTGCGGGCCGGGGACTAATCCATTGCAGACACCGTATCCAGGATATCCATGCATTAACTACAAATATTACCCTACCTACATGTATGAACACTATGCTTACCCGGAAGCTCTAAGGTTAGTTGTCGTATCTGTAAGTGGCGAGAGAGAAGATGAATTATTTTATAATTACATGCTTAATGTTGCTCCACCTGAACAAAAAGAAATTATTGCAGCTATTCGATATGATGAAATTAAACATAATAAGATGCTCAGAGAGCTATATTGGCAGCTGACAGGACAGGAAATAACAACGCCCCAGAACAATGCGTTCCAGCCACCTAAAAGTTATTGTAACGGGATTACAAAAGCCTTGTTCGGAGAGCTGGCTGCAGTAGAAAGATATAGAAAAATTTTATTTGGCCTTGAATTCTTACCATATAGAAACATGATAACTGAAATCTATACGGATGAATTAAAGCACGGTTCTAAATGGAACTACCTTTATAAAATTAACTGCAGCTGCTCCATGACGTAATTTGCAGAAATCAAAGCAAGCACTCAGAAAATTACGGCTTTGATTAGTGATGTGCTTCAGAGGAAAGGGTTGGAGCTATACGATATCAAATTGGAATTCGGCATTGACAATGATGGCAATGTGATACTGATAGACGAAATCTCATCGGGTAACATGCGAGTCTATAAAGGCGGCAAGATTAAGTGGAACTTAATAGATGCTATTTCCGTTCCACAAACCACCTGCCTATGTTATTGCCGCTTTTACTCGCATTCCGCTCAAAGAAAAGATAGGTATCCTTACCCGACACACGAATTGTGTACCGGTCACCCTGACCGCCGGCCTTCAGGGCAGCTGCCTGGCGGATGTCCAGAACCCTGTCAATTTCATATTTACGCCCGTCTTCCCAAGTCAGAGAAAGAGGGCTCAATCTGCCCTCGCTGTTAAAAACAGCGACTACCTCCACATAAACCTTCCGATCTTTCATGCCCCTCACCAAATCAATCAATGTTCTTTAAAAAATTTGAATTGGCCATCAGCGGCGGGTCAATCTTATAGCCCTTGCGCTTCAGGACCCGGAATTTAAAATCCAGCAACTCGGCCGGTACATTCAGCAGGCTTGCCGCTCCGAAAAACGAAATATCCTCGTTCAGGAAAAAACCCTTGCAGGATGCGGGGCCGTGACCCATGGCTTCATTTAGCAGCAGTATTTTCATGTCCCGGCAAAGCCGGTTGGGATCACTCTGGTCATATTTTTTCATGATT
>MVQL01000197.1 GCA_002067205.1 Pelotomaculum sp. PtaB.Bin104 | reverse complement strand
AAGAATGTCAACACAACTGAGCAGGATAGCAGCAAAAGCCAAATTAGAACCGAAACTTCGCTTTACATCCCTGGCCCATATAATCACGCCGGGATTTCTTAAAGAGACATGGCGGCTTATGAACCGCAGAGGAGCAAGCGGAGTCGATGGAGAGACTACAGCAGAGTTTGAACGTGATTTGGACGGTCGTGTCTTAGATATCTGGGAGCGCCTTAAAGCTAACCAGTACAAAGCACCGCCGGTACGGCGAGTAGAGATACCAAAAGGCGAGGGAAAGACCAGACCATTAGGTATACCCACGGTAGAGGACAGACTGGTGCAAAGAGCGGTTGCACGGATTCTTGAAGCCATATTTGAGGCTGATTTCCTGGACTTTTCATACGGATTCCGGCCCGGCCGGAGCCCACATCAGGCACTACGGGCACTTAGGTCACACATTGTGACAAAGAAAGTGCGGCACTTATTTGAAGCAGATATACGCGGCTATTTCAACCACATTAACCATGAGTGGTTGATGAAAATGATAAAACAGCGGATAGCTGACCCCGGCATTATTAAGTTGATAGGAAAATGGCTTAAAGCTGGTGTGATGCAAAATGGAGTAGTCGTGCGAAGTGAGGAAGGCACACCCCAGGGAGGGCCAATCAGCCCAATACTGGCCAACATTTATCTGCATTACGTTCTCGACCTCTGGTTCGAGAAGCGTTGCAAGAAATGGCTTCAGGGGGAGGCATACCTAACTCGTTTTGCCGACGACTATGTGGTCTGCTTTCAATACAAACGGGATGCCGAAAACTTTCAGATACTATTAGAGGAACGTATGCGTAAGTTTGGACTGGAATTGGCCCCAGAAAAGACGCGGCTAATAATCTTTGGCCGTTTTGCCAAAGAACGCAGGATAGAATTCGGCGAGAAACCAGAGACCTTTGATTTCCTTGGCTTCAAGCACGTATGTGGAACTGATAACAAAGGTAGATTTGCCTTAGTCAGAATACCTACGATAAAGAGTTCCAGAAAATTCCTGGACCGAGTTCATACCTGGCTAAAGGGACATATGCACTGGAAGCGCAGGGATCAGCAAAAGCAACTCATTAGAATGCTTAATGGGTTTTACCAATACTTTGCGCTTTACCACTGCAAACCGAAACTGGACTGGATTCGCCAGGAGGTGGAACGCCAATGGGCCAGAAGCCTGCGACGGAGGAGTCAACGGCATAAAATGTACTGGTGCTATCTCAAAAGTCGACAATGGTTTGAACTCCCTTACGCTAAAACTCTTCACCCAACGGTCTAGTAAGTTCGGAGCTGTGACGCGCTCTGGGGAGCCCGGTGCGGGAAATCTGCACGCCGGGATCTGATTGGGGGGCCGGGCACAAGGCACTTAGATGGTGTTCGAGGCCCGGGACCTACCAGCCACCACGTCGACCATGATTGGATGATAAAATTCATCGAACACCGTATCCAAGACCCCAACATTATACGACTTATCAAGCGATTTCTGAAAGCAGGTATAATGGAAGAGGGAATAAAATACGACACAACAGAAGGCACTCCACAAGGGGGCCTTGCTTCACCAATACTTGCCAATATTTACCTGCACTATGTGATTGATCTGTGGTTTGAGAAGTGTGTCCGCAAGCGGTGTCGGGGTGCAGCATTCATGGTTAGGTACGCCGATGATAATGTGTTTTGCTTTGAAAATGAAGTAGAAGCCATTGCCTTCTACAACGTACTACCTCAAAGACTCAATAAATTTGGTCTAGAAATGTCCACTGAGAAATCTAAGATTATTGCGTTTGGGCGAAATGCCAGGAAGAAAGATGACGATGATAATGATGTTGCTGGCGGTAGCAAACCGGAAACATTCGACTTCCTCGGTTTTAAACACTACTGTAGTAAAGGCCGCAACGGCGAATTTCGCGTCAAACGGAAAACGAGCAGCAAGAAATTCCGGGCAAGCCTGCTTCGATTTAAGCTATGGATTCAGGAAAACCGGCACATGTTGACGGAAATGCTAATGAAGAAACTTGGACGTAAACTGCAAGGATATTACCAGTATTATGGGATAACAGATAATTTAACTATGTTACGTAGATTCTTCGATGAAGTAAAACGACACTTGTTTAAGAATTTGAACAGACGAAGCCAGAGGCGGAGTCATAACTGGGACAATTTCCCGAAACTTCTAGTCAAACATCCGTTACCCAGACCTAAAATATACGTTAATATCTTTGAATTCAGGAAAAGCACTGGCCACATAATGTGAAAGGTAGTATGAAGAGCCGGATGCGGGAAAACTGCACGTCCGGTTCTGTGAGGGTTGCGCAGGCAACTAAATCATGGAGCAAATATTGTGACACTCCCAGAGGAAACGGGGAGAAACCGGGAAAACAAAGCGTCTCCTAAAGTTTAAAAGCCCCGCATCTACTCGACTCCCTCTCTCCTCCCGAAAGCTGTGAAGCAGTTGCAAGGAGTTATGCTGCCTTAGCCTCTTTTTTCCGCCAGAATTGCTGCTTGAATTCCCATGGCGTTAAGTACCCCAGGCTGGAGTGCCGCCGCTGACGGTTGTAAAAAACTTCAATATAATCAAATATAGCCTCCTTGGCTTCTTCCCGTGTTTTAAAACGACGCAGGTGGATGAGTTCATTTTTCAGGGTGCTGAAAAAGCTCTCCGCTGGAGCATTATCATAGCAATTGCCCTTGCGGCTCATGCTAGGAATAAAGCCGTTTTCACGTAGTAGATCCTGATAGGCATAACTGGCATATTGAACACCACGATCAGAATGATGGATTAGACCTTTTTTAGGACGCTCCCGGCCAATCGCCTGCCTCAGAGCTTTAATGACAAGCTCTTTGTTCATAGTGCTGTTCATGGCTAGTCCCACGACATCTTTGCAGCAAAGGTCCACAACGCTTGCCAGGTACAGCCAGCCTTCACCGGTTGGGAGTGAAGTTAGAGACAGGACGTAGTCGTGCTATTTTCCTGCCTCTCCTTCCCGAACCGGACTTGCGCCTCTCAGCGCATCCGGCTCTCCATTTAAGTGTTGCTTAAAGCAAAGGCGACTTCATTGTAGTAGGATTCAATTATAGGATATTTCTCAGAACGCAAAATGTATGGGTTTTCAGACGGGTTTCGCCATGTAAACCAACCCTTTCGGCTGGTTATCAGCCTCCTTAGGGCCAGTTTTCCGTAAAAACCCCGGCTATTCTGGCCTTGGAGCACCCAGATTTTAGCCTTGCCTTCCTCTGGTGCTCGGACATAATGTTGCATTAATGATCGAAAACCACGCTTGTACTTTCGTGCTAACCAATATCCGAGCTTCCAAAACACTGTTTGATCTATTTTCTTGAATATAGTCGCTGTATAATCGGTATACTGGTAGAAGTTAGCCCACAACTCTAGTGTTACGTCGACAAGAGAAGCAACCGTCAGCTTTTCAATCAGCCTAAACAGATCTTAAAATAAGAAAAAGACCTGATTTCTTAGTCTTCTCAATGTGTTTTCTTTGCAGGAAAACTACCATCTCGATGTGCGTTAGCTCTTGGAATACATCAAAACAGCTCACATAATTTTACTAATAAGTATGCACACTCCACTTAACTTTTCCTCGGGGTGTGCATACTTTTTAGTAGAAAGAAAAATAGAATCTCCCGTCTATAGGTGATTATTTACCCCCAGATATAATGTTAACCATTTGAAATCAAAGGGTTAACATTATATCAAAATTATTGTTTATATTTATATTAAGCTTTAATTACCGTACCATCTCTAAAAGTAAACTGGATGTCATCAGCGGAATGGACTACTACTTTGTCAATAACCGCAAACCATAGGGACTCATCAAACTCGGTCAGAACAGAATCCTGCCGTAATCGGGAGTGAAGCAAGTAAAGGGCTCATGCTGTCGCTGGAAGTTGTGAAGGTGCGTAGCAAGAGCCCCGCTAGAACAAAAAATTAGGAACCAGCATAAGCCAGCTCCTGTTATTTACTTTTGACAACCGCAGCCAACATTGCCGGCCAGGATATCCTGCCACTCACCGATAACGTCATGGGTCCAGCAATCATCAGCGCCTGCAGCTTCCCGCATAGTCAGCGCCAGGATATAGGCTAGCTCCTGAACAGTAGCACCGGCCTCCAGGGCACCCTTAAAATGCTTGAGGACACAAGGTTTGGACCTGCCTTTAATGGAAAGGGCAAAACAGATAAATTGGTACGTTTTTTCGTCAATCAATCGCTTCTCTCGGTACAATGCATCAATTTCATCCAGCTTCTGATCAAACTCCGGGAAAAATTCTGCCAGCATTCTCATTAAAATACTCCCCCTAAGTGATTTATATTAAATTAAAATTATCTTCTATTACCCAAGTTCCTTTTGCCAATCAGTTCCAACTAACAATCAGCCATACTTCCTTCTACTGCTAACTGACTAACAGAAGACATACATTTTATATAGCTGCGTTAAAATTATAAAATTAGATTAAACAAGTAGCCTGTAACGATAATCGCCAAACCGACAATACCAAAATAGGTTGCAAGCAGTTTTGGTTTCAACACTTGTCTTAGAATAATAGCTTCAGGCAGGGATAATGCTGTAACCGCCATCATAAAAGACAGGGCCGTACCCATTGCCATTCCTGTTCTGACTAACTCCTTTACGATGGGGATCATGCCTGCAGCGTTGGAATACAAGGGAATACCAATAACCACAGCTAACGGGACTGCCAAAGGGTTACCTGGACCTGCATATTTGGCCAGAAACCCTGCAGGGGCGTAGCCATGCATTGTGGCCCCTACAGCAATACCAATAATTACCCATAACCATACTTTTTTTACTATCTGGATTGTATAGTCTTTTGCATATATAGCCCGGTCTCTCCAGGTTAGTGCAGCATCATCCATGTTGCAATCACATGATGAAGAGTTAATTTGGTAAACATATTCCTCAACAAGATGCTCAAGCTTCAACCGGCCTAACACCGTGCCGGCTATGATAGCTATAACAACCCCACTGATTATATAGATAACGGCTATTTGCCAACCGAACATCAGCCAGAGCATTCCCAGCGCAACTTCATTTACCATCGGAGAAGATATTAGAAAAGAAAATGTCACCCCAAGCGGGACCCCCGCTTCTACGAAACCGATAAACATCGGTACCGCAGAACAGCTTCAGAAGGGTGTGAGAATTCCCAGTAAAGCCGCAATAATGTTACCGATAAACGTCCGTTTATGCCCGAGTACTATCTTTGATTTCTCGGGCGGGAAAAAGCTCCTGACGATAGCTATGATGAAAATGATCAAGACAAGCAAAAACAAAATTTTAACGGTATCATAAAGAAAGAAATTTACGGCAGACCCCAGGTGCGATTCAGGGGAAAATCCCAGGAGATCGTACACCAGGTAGTTTACAAATTTCTGCCACATGAAATCACCCCTTTTTTAGAAGCTCACTGGTGATAACCTCTTTTAGTTTGTCCTTAGAAGGAACCATGCCGGCAAATTTCACCTGGCCATTAATAACCAGTGCCGGTGTTCGCATTACTCCATAGGATGCAATTTCTTTGAAATCTTTTACGTGAGCAATGCTTGTTTTTTCATTCAACTCGTCCAATACTTCAATTACCATTTGTTCAAGTTTATTGCAGTTGGCGCAACCGGCGCCCAATACTTTAATTTCCATCATTTCAGTACCACCCTTCTCTTTATTTAGTAAACTCAAGCGTTTCATTAACCTGTAATATCAAAATCTTCTTAACCAGCTCTATTATTTCAAAAACTCATATTGGTTTATTCGCTCTGATAAATGCACTATAAATCGAACCGTTGATTTCCAGCATTTCATTTTCAGTAAAGCTTTTTAACAATGATTTTAGATTTTCATTATTGAGGTCATATTCCCTTGTGACTTCCACATTGATATTCTCAAATCCAGCCGCTGAAAGCTTATCTTTATACTCATTATCCATCAATGCTCCTGCAACACAACCGGCCCAAGCCAGCATATTAGTTTTAAGTTTATCAGGAAGTACTTTTCTTAAGACAATATCGGAAACCGCTAATCTACCTCCCGGTTTTAATACCCGAAAAGCTTCACTTATTACTTTGTCCTTGTTGCCAGACAAATTAATAACACAGTTGGAAATAATCACATCTACAGTATTATCCGGCAAAGGAATGTCTTCAATTTGCCCTTTTAAGAATTCAGCATTGCTTACATTGTTTTTTTGTTGATTTTCACGGGCCACAGAAAGCATCTCATCTGTCATATCCAAGCCATAAGCTTTGCCGTTTGGCCCGACTTTTTTGGCCGAAAGTAAAACATCGAGCCCAGCTCCGCTTCCCAAATCCAGTACTACGTCTCCAGGATTCAATTGAGCCAAAGCCGTTGGATTGCCACAGCCAAATGAATTGGCAATTAAATCAATATTAAGACCATTAAGCTCATCACAAGAGTACAAATCCTTGGTTATAGGATCGATTGTTTGACCGATTGAATTTCCGCTGCAGCATCCTGAAGCACTGCCACAACACCCTCCGGCTTTGTTAGTAATGGCCTCAGCATATTTCTTTCTAACAATTTCCTGAATATTATCCTCCATTCTAATTCCTCCTTACATCAACTTTTTTTGATGGATTTTTGAAAAAATTTTTAAATTCCTAAATCAATTTTTAATTGATGAATGTATTCTTTTAAGGTATCAATATTTAAAAAATAATATTTCCATCTACCTTTGGCTGTTTCCTTGACAAGTCCGGCATCAACAAGTTCCTTCATATGATAGGACACCCTGGATTGGATCATGCCAAACCGGGCCATGATTTCACAATTACATATCCCTTCAATATCTGAAGAGCAACATGCTGCATTATGATATTGACCATTCGCCAGCATGATCATAATTTTATAACGTATAGGGTCGCTTAAAGCTTTTGATATTTTTACTGTATCCATCATAAATATATTATATCAAATATTTTTGATATTTGTACAAATAATATAGTAAATTATTTCGTAAAACCAGGTACACCTCCTAAGCAAAAAACCCGCAAGACTGGTATCGCTGCCAGCCCTGCGGGTTAGTTGTTTTTTGTATATTAAGCTTTAATTACCGTACCATCTCTAAAAGTAAACTGGATGTCATCAGCGGAATGGACTACTACTTTGTCAATAACCGCAAACCATAGGGACTCATCAAACTCAGTCAGAACAGAATCCTGCTGTAATAATGTAGCAAGAAAAGAATCAAGTTGTTCTCGCTTTGCCCGGCGTGCTTGTTGTAGTTCCTCGATTTTTTCAAGTCTGGCCTTGGCTTTCTCGTATCGCTCAACAAGCCCGTTGTATCTTTGTTGATATTTAGCCTGGTTTAATCCTATATGGGCATTTTCATCCACGCTATGGTGAATTAACTCTGCAACAATCTCAAGCTCTCTTTGCAGTTCTTCAGCTTCGGTATCCAAGGCTGCGGTATCGGTTAACATTTGTTTGATGATTTTTCAGTTTTCCAATATCTCGTCTCTGCTAGTTATCAACTGGTTGAATGAATCCAAAAATAACTGTTTCAGGATTGTTTCATCAAAATGCGGGGTTCTGCATTTACCGGAGCCTTTGAATTTGTGGTTGCACTGCCAAATCGTGCGGCGGTATTTGCTGGTGGAGTGCCACACCTTTGAACCATAGAAACTCCCGCACTCTCCGCAGACAATTTTACTTGAGAAGCAGCTGGTTCCACTTTGATGTCCGCCTTTTTCTTTCCGGCGTTTCATCTCAAACTGAACCATATCGAATACATCCGGTTCGATAATCGCCGGATGGCTGTTTTCTACATAATATTGAGGGACCTCGCCCTCGTTGACCTTTATCTTTTTGGTGAGAAAATCCACCGTGAAAGTCTTTTGAAGCACCGCATCGCCCTTGTACTTCTCATTAGTTAGGATGCTTTCTACTGTGTTGGGCTGCCATTTATGCCTGCCGGACGGTGTCGGTATACCATTTGAGGTCAGGTGTTTGGCTATACCTGATGGGGTCTTCCCCTCCAGGAAAAGCCGGTAAATCAACCGCACCGTTACAGCTTCCGATTCTACAATCTTCGGCAAACCATCCGGTCCCTTTTCATAGCCTAGGAACCGTCTATATGGCAGGCTAACCTTGCCGTCTGCAAACCTCTTTCGCTGGCCCCAGGTAACATTCTCGGATATACTCCGGCTTTCTTCCTGGTGGAGGCGGGGGGAATCGAACATACTGGAATCAGTTGCTCATAACAAAACAATGCACAATACTTTTACCGCAGTATGTTCATGGTTACCAATGCTCACTAACAATAAAATAGAGCTTCTTCATATAACCCTGATTATGTTCTGCAAAGGTTTCCGGGGGGTGTGGCAAGGCTTTTCTCCGGCATAGCCCATAGGAAGCATGGCCACCGGTATGTAGTGCGCTCCAGCCCCGGCAGCTGTCTTAACCTCCTCGTCGTGGAAGGCACCGACCCAGGTAGTGGCAAGATTATGGGAAGTAGTAGCTAGCATCGCGTAGGTACAGGCAATTGTTGCATCTTGTATGGAATAAAGCCTAGCACCCCGTTCACCGTATACTTTTGCTGAGATTAGTGGTAGGGCGAAAAAAACCAGTACGACAGGAGCTTGGTCCACCAAAGCTTTGCCCCAGTGCAGCCGATGCCAGCATTTGTTTTACATTCTGTTCCTTAACTATTACAATTTCATATGCCTGAAGGTTGCCTGCCGAGGGGGCTGTTTGCGCGGTCTCCAATATTTGATTCAAAGCTTCATCCGGAATCGCTTCTGCGGTGAATTTCCGGATGGAATGCCTTCTCCTGGACAGTTCCCAAAATTCATTGAGCATTTTATCAGCCTCTGCCATTATACATTCCTCCCCATTGGAATATTAGCAGCTACAGAATTAATTATATCCTACCAAAATCCGTGGCATCCGGATGGAGGGACAAGTTTACGTGACTTTTATCTTCTAAAAAAAATAAAGCGTGGTAATAATTTACCACACTTCATTTCTTGTGGTGTCGGAGACGTGACTTGGTCAGAAATGTATGTAAAAAATTACTTCCCTTAATTTTCACCTAGTAAAGACAGGAGGACTTCTTCAAATTTATATGGCTTGAGCAAGGGCATGTTCTTCTTGGATAGATTTAATCCAAACTCCGGCTTACTTTTTAAGCCTTAAGGGTTTCAGACCGTCAAAAAAGCTCGATTTTACAAAATATGTCTTTCATGAAATCCTTTAAATTTAAGTGTTCATTGAATTACAACTTTTTTAAATCATAGGTTTATCGACAGCCTAAGAACCCCCTGACGCACAGTTAGGGGGTTCTTAATGTTTGTTCTGAAAAGGTATATTCAATATTATGACAGTAACGTAGGCTGCATTCTTATTTAGTCAGGGTCAGCAGCCATTCCTCACCTTCCTCAGTAACATTAACCGACCATTTGTGGGCCTTAGCCATTCTAGAAATATTATCCCGCGCAGCCGCTCCGTTTACCAAAACCTTTATTGTGCCGCTGCCCAGCTTATCGATTTCTTTCTTAACCATTAATACTGGCTCAGGACAAGCCAGGCCCCTCGCATCCTTTATTTCCGACATTAGCCAATACCTCCTGCTCAGATTTCTGTGCTTTAAAATTAAAATAAACATTGAAGAAAGCGATACAAATCAGTACGACAAAACCAATAACAACCGCATATTTGCCTCCCACCGGCACTCCATTAGCGCTGGCAGCCAGCCCAAAATTGTGGGCAAAAGCGGCGCCCCCCAGCAGCCCAGCTACAGTTACCGCAGAATCAGTGTTGCCCTCTGACGCCCCGATTAGCTGGCGAAGCGGGCAGCCACCCAACAGGATAGAACCAAAACCGCCTAAGGCCATGCCGAGAAAGTTCCACAAACCATCGGTGTGAGCAATCGGCTGTCCCGCAAAACCCAACTTAAAGCTTCCCACAAGCAGATTGCCGGCTAAGGCAACAATGAATATAGTTATAAAACCTGTGAGCAGGTATGAGTCTCTGAATAAGATAAAGTCCCTGATCCCGCCGACGAAACACAACCTGGATCGTTGCGCCAGCACACCGACAATGATCCCAGCCCCCAGTGCAACAGCCAGAGGCGCATGCATTGAGCCGGGCCCCTGTTCGCTAAACAAAATAAAAGCTGGCGCAGCCAATAAAAAGGCTAATAAGGCCAAAGCGATCACCGGGAAGATGTAGCCGTTGGTTTTGTTCTGGATAACCGCCTTGCCAAGGGTAAACCCTTTTCCCAGGAAAACAATGCCAAGCGCCACCCCGGCCACAAGGCCAACCAGGCCGACACCGGCGTTGAGGTCACCGGCCGAAAGACGAAGCAGCATTCTCAGCGGGCACCCCAGAAACAATAAAAGACCGAGCATCACAAAGAACCCCAGGACAAACCTGGTGAAGGTACTCGAACCGCCCCATACCCGGAATTCTTTTGTCACAAGGGCAGCAGCAAAGGCACCGATGACCAGGCCTAAAATTTCCGGTCGCATATACTGAACAGTGTTAGCACGGTGCAGTCCAAGGGCGCCGGCTGTGTCTCTCAAGAAACAGGCGATGCAAAAGCCCATGTTGGGGGGATTGCCCAGCTTAACCAATAATATGGCCAGAACCCCAACGATTGCGCCGGCCGAAATAATTACGGCTTTGTTATTCAATTCTCTACAGTCTCCTTTCCAGATAAATCAAACATTATTTAAAACATACAAATATAACCATTTCACCTCCCCAAGTATTTTCTTCAATATTATCCATATTTCGATTTCATTACATATAAACCCTTTATTATGTTGATTTAATTATTTTATAGTTAAATTACTGTCAATAAGGTAATTAAATAAAACAAAAATCTGAAGACCACCTGCAAAAGCCACGTTTTGGTATGCAAGGCTCATGATCAGCCAACAGACTTGAGCAAAGGCTTTTTTAAGATTGTCAAACCGGTCTAGAGCATTTTATGAAACAAAATATAAAAAAACCGGCCAGGTTTTTCCCCTGACCGCCCTCACCGACTGATGATGGTTTCTTTATTTGTTGGTGACGGGACTTAAACCCGTACGGTTACCCACACGCCCCTCAAATGCGCGTCTGCCAGTTCCACCACTCCGACATTAAAGTGTACCCCCATACAAATAAAAATTCCCCCAAACGTCCGTCTGAGGGAACATAAAACACATAATCAAATCAAGCTAAACATCGGAAGCCCTTGAATCAAGCTACTTCCGTTCTATCAACGAAACTGTCTCAACGTGTGCAGTTTATGGAAACATATCCTCCGGTTCAATTGCAACAAAATATTTTATTTCCAATACAATAAAAGCTGACTTAATTATTTTTAGGCCAGCCAATTATTTTTTGGTGTCGGAGACGGGACTTGAACCCGTACGGTTGCCCACACGCCCCTCATGGTGGCGTTACTTCGTGGTAGAGTGTTAGTAGTCATTTTACCTGTCGGTAGAGTGTAGGCAGTTATGTAACTTGTTTCGTATTTTTAAGAATATTTTTAGAGCAGAAATCATTAATATCAACCCCAAAAGAAGCTTTAACCAGCTTCCTGATATGTAGAAGATAAGCATGCCGCCAACAAATGCTCCTATGAGCGAACCGATTCCCATTGGGAGAACTAGATTAGTAATATATTGTTTTTGTGTAAAGGCTCCGTTGGCGTAATGTTTGCTGAGTCCAATAATTACGGTTGGCAAACTGATTAAGATGCTAGCTGTTCCGGCTAGTTTAATATCGACACCAAAAACAAGGATTTGGATATGACGCTTGTCGGGAGGGCCATTGAGTGCGATCAGAGCTTTAGAGAAACATATCTCTCGGAAGCACAGAGCCTGACAGGACTGGAGAACCCCAACTCAACACAGCAACTAAAGAGTTGGTTTGCTGAAAACGGTCTAAGCCAAAAGATAGAACCCAAGGAACTCATCGAAGACGGCCAGGTTGACGCCCTGGTTGCCAAGGACCTGTCCAGGATAGGCAGGCACAATGCCAAGGTGTTGCTTTTCCTTGATTACCTGGATGATAAAAAAGTAAGGCTGGATAGCGAACTTTGCAGCCTATGGGAACAGCGACTGACAGAATACGAAGGCAGCGACAAGAGTATAAAGACATGGTGTAAAGAACAAGCAGTCAGAGAAAATCAATTCTATTACTGGCGCAAAAAACTCCGCACCGGCCAGACAAAAACAGCACCGTCAGTGAAATGGCTGTCCTTAGATTTACAGCATAGCAAGCAGGCAAGTACTGATGGCAACTCGATATCTCTTCATATAGGTGAGGCGACGATTGAGATCCGCAAAGGATTTGACCATCACCTTTTGCGGGAGATCGTACAGATACTACAGACTATATGATAGGCGAATCAGCAGGCGGACAGGTTTACTTAGCCAGTGGCGTCACCGATTTAAGAAAATCCATTGACGGTCTGGCTGTGCTGGTTAAAGAAACTTTCAATCTAGACCCATTCAACCAGTGCCTGTTTGTGTTTTGCAATCGCAAATGTGATAAGATAAAAATTCTTCAATGGCAACATAACGGGTTCTGGCTTTATTACCGACGTCTGGAGCGAGGTAAGTTTAATTGGCCGGCAAATCAGGGCGATGTAATGAGCATTGACTACAGGGAATTTCGCTGGCTGCTGGACGGGCTACCCTTAAAACAACCGCAAGCACATAAAGCATTTACCGGGCGCACTGTTATCTAGAAAGCCAAGAATTTCGGGACATTTCGGCCTTTTAAGGCCCAAAAACAGCTGTTTTTGTGGTATAATTAACCTATGAATACACTGGATAATTCAGCCCGGATAATTGAAGAACTAAGCGATAAACTCCTCCAGCAGGAACAGCAGATCGCTGAACTAAGCGCCAAGCTGAAGTGGTATGAAGAACAATTCCGCTTAAACCGACAGAGGAAGTGATTGTTATGGTCAATTAAAAGACGTAACCCTGGTTGGCTGTTGGGCCCACGCAAGAAGGAAATTTTCGGAGGCGCTTAAGGCCTTGCCGGCCGAGCAAAAAAACAAGCCGGTGGCAGCAAGTGTGGGGCTGGATTACTGTAATCAGCTGTTTGCCATCGAACGGCAACTAAAAGAGCAAGATGTATCCGACGAGGAACGGTATAAAAAAAGGCTAAAATTAATGAAGCCGGTGCTGGATAATTTCTATGTCTGGCTAAAAAAACAGCGGCAACAAGCCCTGCCTAAAAGTACTTTCGGGCAGGCGATTACCTATTGCCTGAATCAATGGGAAAACCTTAACAACTTCCTACTGAATGGCCAGCTAGAGATAGATAACAATCGGGCGGAACGTTCGATTAAGCCCTTTGTGATCGGTAGAAAAAACTTCTTGTTCTGCAACACGCCTAAAGGCGCTAAAAGTAGTGCGATTATTTACAGCATTATTGAAACAGCTAAAGAGAATAACCTCAAACCTTTTAACTATCTAACCTATCTTTTTGAGCAGTTGCCTAATGTAGACACAGGTGATGCTGCTGTCATTGACAGTTTGTTGCCCTGGTCCGATGCATTGCCGGCAGACTGCCGTATGCCCCGACATGCCTAAGATAAAATTACCCTAAATCTCTCTTGAGGCACATATATCCCCTCTTTTGACGCTTACGTTTATTCAGTTAGATTAGATCTTAACCAAAATTCCAAAGCCTTGCCTTTGTACAAGCAAGTGCCTCTTACAAAACGAAACTATAACACAAGATTCGACATTATTTTCTAAAGGAAAAGATTTGTGTTTGTCGAATAATAAAAATAATTCATTCATTTTATTGTGGAGGAATTTAAGTAAAGTATGTACTAAATTGATTTTGAGGCACCATGAGTGGTGAACGACAAAGACTATCCACTTTAACTGTCCAAAACGGCAAATTTTATGAGTATAATTAACTCAAGGAGTGAGGAATCTTGTTTAAGAGCCTTGTAGAAAGCATTGGCTTGATTGGACATGCAGTTCTGGACTCTTCTCCGGAAGGAATTCTTCTTGCCGATCGTGAAGGTAATATCGTGTATGCAAATAAATCTTATACTTTAATTTGCAGGAATGATGGACAGGAACGAGTTGGCCAAAATATATTTAAAACGAACCCGCAAGGAGCATTAACACAGGTTTTATTGACTGGTCAACCGGTTTTCGGCAAAAAACATTTGCCACCGGGAGCTCATGCTGAAGTCCTTTCCAACGGCTTTCCAATCCATATAGACAACCAATTGGTGGGGGCAATCGTTTTCTTTCGTGAGGCCGGAGAGGCAATAAAATTATTAGATGAATTAGCTAAAGCCCGCGAAGACATTCCTGTCCCATCTGATGGGTTGGGGCAGATCAGGCAAGCAGGATATGATTTTGATAAGATAGCAGGTCAAAATCAATCTTTAAAACAGGCCATAGTTTTGGCCCGGCGTGTTGCACAGTCAGATTCAACCGTACTTTTGCGTGGGGAAAGCGGTACAGGTAAACAATTGTTTGCTGAAGCGATTCATAACACCAGTAAGCGCAAGAGTTACCCTTTTATCCATGTAAATTGTGCTGCTATACCGGATACTCTACTGGAAAGTGAATTTTTTGGTTACGAAAAGGGTTCTTTTACCGGAGCTGGTCAGCGAAAAATCGGGACTTTTGAGTTAGCTGATAAGGGAACTATTTTTCTTGATGAAATTGGAGATATGGATTTACGACTTCAGGCCAAGTTATTACAGGTACTCCAAAATGGATCGTTCCGCCGCCTGGGGGGTATAAAAGAAATTAAAGTTAATACGCGGGTGATTGCTGCAACTAACCGGAATTTGGAGGAATTAATTACGAAAGAATTATTCCGAAAAGATCTTTATTTCCGGTTGAATGTAGTAAGCATAGAAATCCCGCCGCTGTGTGAGCGAACTGATGATATTCCCTTTATAGTACAGGCTTTGCTGCCCAAAATAAGTTGCCGGGTTGGTAGGGTAATAAAAGGTCTGGAAGATAAAGCTATAGCCAAGTTGGAGAGTTACTGCTGGCCCGGTAACATTCGTGAATTAGAAAATATTTTAGAAAAAGCGGGTACCCTTTGTGACGGGGAATGGATCAAAGCGGACGATATTTACCTGTCCCAGTTGCCTTCAATGGAAACTGGATCCATAGTGTCATTGGAGGAATTGGAACAGTTGATGATTAGCCGCGCACTACGAAAGTTCGGCTCTTCCCTGGCGGGTAAAAAGGAAGCAGCACGTGCGTTAGGTATCTCTTTAACCACTTTATATAATAAATTACGGAAAGTTCAATAAATTACCAAATGATGGACAAATATAAGAAAAAAATTCAAATAATTATAATAGATTTATAGAAAATGAAAACTCCAAAAAACTAAATAGTACTGCAGGTTGGTTTGAAAAGAAACCAACCCTTTCAATTTTTATAAACTAAGTTGCATAGTCTTTGTGCGAACCATGAGTGACTGGGTCTGGCACGGTAATTGCTATTATGTAATTTGGTTACAGATTTTCAGGTATTCCTCGGCTAGGAGGGTAAAGTTTTTTGAGAATTGAGGGTTTAGCTCACAACCTGAATAAAGGGTTGCCGTACGGTTCAGCCCCCGGAGGAAATGCGCAAGTACCTTTTAAGCTTCAGGGTTGGGATACCAGCTCGTAAGAAAATGGATAGGCTGGTTTTTATTGATGCCTATGAAGAAGTCAAGTTTATTGTATTTTAGTAACTACTAATATGGGGGTAACCAAATGATAAAAGATGATTTTTCCAAGCAATCAATTAACCGGATTTATCTTAGCATGTATAAGATGGTAAAACAACTCCCCTTCAGTAATCACCATTGGCTAGAACAGTTCATGGTCAATATGGTCAAATCTCTCCTTGATGATCATAAAAATGATATTCAGTTTACAACAAAGAAGCCTGTGGATATCTGCAAGACTTTCCTTAATTTCTTAGATCAAGAGGGCGGCTATTTGGGGGCTTACAGGTTGGAGGAGTCGGGGGATAACCTGCTAATATCTATTAAACGCGAAAACTGTGTTTATCGAGAGTTCTGCTTTCGGTCCCATGAGGAAGACTTACCATTTTTCTGTCTACGTCTCGGTGCTTTACAGGCGCTTTTGCACATTTTACTTGGTGAAAATTATTCTAATTCAGTGGAAATAGGTGAGCATGTTTGCAATGGCATACTATTCCCTTCTACACAACTAACGGAGGAAATCGTTACCCGTGAAGGAATTGAGCTAAAATTAGCCGGCCGGAGAGCGATCCTCCTCCCCCAGGAAACATTTGCTTCCCTGATGATGGCGTTCAAGGAGCATGCACCTCATGCTTTAAAACACGTGCTTTATGAAGCAGGGTATGTGTCGGGGCTTAACATGGCCAGTAAAGCCAGTGGCTTGTATTCAAACTTAGAGGAGCGCTTACAGTTTCTTCAGGAACATATAAGAAATACAGGGGTTGGTATGCTAGAACTAGTTTCTATTGACTTATCAAGTACCACCGTAAGGCTCCGTTGTTATGATTCTTTCCAAGTGGCTATCACAAAGGAATACGGGAACCTCTACCGTTCTCCGCAGGTGATTTGTGATCTGCTGCGGGGATTCTTTGCTGGTTACCTAAGTGTTTTATTTGAAAAAGAAATTATTTGTGAGGAAATGAGTTGTCAGTCAGTAGGTGGAAATTTCTGTGAGTTCGTCGCCCTGCCCATTCCACGGATATCCGGTATGTAGGATCCATACACCGTGCGGCAGTCTGTTGATACTGACTAGCTGATGGAGAGTGGTGAAGTGGTGCTATAGATCACTTACCTGACTGAAAACTTAATAAATATGACAAATCTAAGATAAAATATTTAAATAATTATAAGACTTATTGCAGAAAATGAAATATTTAAAAAATTAGATAGGTACTGAAGGGTTGGTTTGAATAGAAACCAACCCTTTCAATTTTTATAAGCATAGATTTATAAGCCCTAATACAAGCCATGAATTTATTAGGATTGGGCCTGGCACGGTAATTGCATTTATAATCAACTACAGCTTTAAGGGCAACCGCGGAGCCCGGAGAAAAGCAAAACAAGCAAATACAAGAGATGGAGGGAGAGAACCAATGAAAGACTTGCGGGATTATATCGGACTTATTGAGAAAAATGAAGAATTGGTGCGGATCAAAAAGGAAGTGGATTGGGATATCGAACTAGGGGCGATCAGCCGCCGGGTATACGATCAGTACGGCAAGTGCCTTTTGTTTGAGAATGTCAAAGATTATCCAGGATACTCTGTCATTAACGGTGAGTGTGGTACCTGGCGGCGGGTAGCTCTTGCGATGGGACTGGATGCAAACACACCGTTACGGGAGATTTACAAGGTATATGAAGAGCGGATCCAAGGGCGGGTTCAGCCCAATATAGTTGATCGTAGTGCAGCCCCCTGTAAGGAAAATGTCTTCGTCGGAAAAGATGCAGACATCTACCGGCTGCCCGCGCCACTCATTCACGAGGGAGACGGCGGGCGCTATATCGGTACCTGGGACATTATCATAAATAAAGACCCGGAAAAAGATTGGACGAACTGGGGCATGTACCGCTTCATGATCCACAACGAGAATTTTCTTGCCGGCTGGCCCCAGACTACCAGCCAGTTTGCCATGATACTGAACGAGAAATACGTGCCCAATGGAGAGGCTATGCCGGTAGCTATAGTCATTGGCTCGCACCCCCTCGATCATATGGTGGCCACCGCACCTGTAAAGCCTGGCGTAAATGAAGCCGAGGTGGCCGGATCTTTACGGGGAGAACCAGTCGATCTCGTGAAGTGCGAGACATGCGACCTGATGGTGCCGGCCAATGCTGAAATCATTATTGAAGGAGAAGTCCCCGCAGATGCTGTCGTGCCGGACGGACCTTTTGGCGAATACCCGGGTTACCGGAGCGGTACCATGGCAGAAGGAGTAGCCTTCCGGATCAAAGCGATCACGCACCGGAACAACCCCATTTTATCGATGACCGCC
>MVQL01000196.1 GCA_002067205.1 Pelotomaculum sp. PtaB.Bin104 | reverse complement strand
AGAACCCCGGAGTTGGTAAAATAGCCTTCCATCGGGAGTGTCACGCCACTCGAAATTGATAAAATCAATCTTGACCCTAGCTTGTTCAATTTTTTCAGTGATTACTAACTGATTCATGAGTTTCCTGGCCAACCGGTCGGGGTCAAAGCAGATGAAATAATCTACTCCACCTTGTTGGATTCGTTCCAGTACCGATGTAAGAGCAGGACGATTGAGAATTTCACCGGTAACATCGTCACAAAAAACCTCCACCCAATTGCAACCAAGTTCTGTAGCCCGCCGCCGACACTTTTCCTCCTGGACCTCCAGGCTGTACCCCTCCCGGGCTTGATCCTCTGTACTCACTCTAAGATAAATTACCGCAAGCAATAAGCCACCCCCTTAGGATATTCAACAACTTAGATTTCCAGAGCGGGGTGTTTTTTTCCTGCTCGTAATTCGCGAAAGCACATATCTAGTTGCCTGTTTAATCGCCTGTTCACGCTGCCCGGGCGTGCCCGCGGCCTCAACTACTACACGCCAACTACTCTCACATACCTTCTTGCTTCCTGTGTTTTCCTTCTTTTTCAAGGCACCACCCCCTAATAACTTATGAAAATGAAGTCTTGTCCTAATACAAAAAAGACCTGGGCAAATTTCAACCCAAGGGCGCTCATAATTAAAACCGGGTATACCCGGTTTTTTTACTTTGACACTATATATAGATAGAGCTATCCCTAAAATATACTATATCTATCACCATTGAATATTGGACTTTGTTATTTTAGGTAAACACCGCCGTTCGCATCCGGACGGCGGTGCTCTCAAAAATTACAACATCTCTGCTACCGTTTCAGGAATATACATCCTGTCATCGTCACCGATATATGCTCTTGCCGGCATATCAAAAGGAACACCATTTATATAGGCTGTTTGCGAACAATCAACAAACTGATAAATATCAGCATATTCCTTACCTTCAGTAGGTGGTTTTGTAAATACAAAAACTTGGGGGATATATCCACCTGTCATCTCAAAGTACACTACATCACCGCGATTTTCGGCATATGCACGAACTGGTACCATTTTTATCTCGCTGGCAAAAGCTGTTGTTGTCAATACAGAAGTGAAAATCATTGTAATAAAGGTAGCTACCAGTAGAAGTTTTTTCATTAATTTTTTCATCTCCTAATTATATTTTGTTCGGTTTCAAAACCAAAACCGTTCCACACAGAGACCTGGTGGAATGTTAGCCCACTTAAAACACCTCCCTTTGATCGATAAAAAAAGCACCCGGCAGGTTTTTCCCGCCGGGGCTGTTTGTTTTTTGTTTTATCTTATAAATTATAAACTATTGGGCTAGACTGTTCACACCTGACCCATATACCGCTAAGGTGAACTTAGCTATTGCAACGCCGTTCGTCGTATAGCGAAGTTCCGGATCTCGCGTAAGCCGGCCAATTAAAATCACTCTGTTTAACATCTTAAATCCCCCTAACTGATTTGTTATAAACCTCGTACTCCTTATCATCATCATTTTTTAGTCGTCGTTGCAGAGGATGTGGACATGTGGGCAACGCGATAGCGTTGTCCAAGCGATTGTGGGCCTTGTGGTCAGGCCGGTCGGGGAGCTGCACCGTCATAAGTCCGGACCATTGAGGGCGGCAATTCCCCTTACTAATGGCTGTTAGCCGGGCTGTCCACAAGATCCACATGAGCGGCATGTCCACATCCCTTCTCCCAGGCCGGCGCATTCCATAAAACTGTGCTTTTAATAATGAACGTCCGCAAATAAAAAATAAAACTTTAACGGACGTATTAACGCCGGCTAGGAATATTGTCCGTAAGGTCTACTTTTACGACCAGGCATTCTTGTCTCAGCGACTCAAGTATATAGACTCTTGATAAACTCTTTCTTCTTTTTTTTCTGCTCTTTTGTTGAGTGATATTTTGTCTCCGGCCTTACGGGTCTGGCCCTGGGAGTCCTGTTGTTGTGGCTATCTCTCCTTTCAGGAATAAAATTTGTCTTAGCTGGCTGATCGGTTTGGATGTCATTCGCCAAAGCATACCGTAGCCATGCACCCACCCCCCGGATTTCCACACCCTGGCAAAGCTGGCGGCGCATTTCATCAAGGACTGAAGATATTTTCTCCAGAGAGTAGTTCTTTTCGATTTCTTTTGCAAAGCTAATAGATATGTCACGCCCGGTCACTGCCCGGACGGTATCTTGGATTTTTTTCCAGGCTGGAGTCTCATCCGGTGTTTTTTCTGCCGGGCTCTTTTCTTCTCGGTCCGTTTGCACTTGACATTCGCTCATTTGCACGCCAGCAATAGGAGGCAAATCAAAAGCAGCTCCATCATTTTCGACAGTGCTGCTTTTGATTTCATGATTTGTAGTTTTTCCCACACCGGGTGGTTGCTCAACAACAACAGATCTTTTAACTGAGTATTCTTTGTCGGAAAGCTCTTTCCGGTCTTGACCGGAAAATCCTTTCCGGTCCGGACCGGAACGCTCTTTCCGGTCCTTGTGGCTCAAGGGTTCCAGCCTCTTTATTTTCGAAGTATCATGGATATAGTAGATGTTGGTCTGATTAAGCCCTCGCTGAACCCATGAAATTAAATTGAATTCCCTGAGTTCATCAAGGTATTTACGAATTGTCCTGTCTGTGCAGTTAGCCACTTCCGCAAGCCTTTCTTGTCCAGGGAAGCACTCATCTTCTTGCCAGGCAAACATTAGTAATATTGCATAGATGGACTTAGCAGGCAAAGACAACTCTGGTGCCGTTAAAACTGAATTAGGGACTGAAGTAAACCCTTTCTTCAAGACAGGATCTAGAATAACAAGGGTTTTTTCTTTCATCAATGCTACCTCCATTTTAACCTCTATAAAAAAAAAGCCGCAGGTATATTTCATCCTGTGGGTGATAGGAGTATAAACGGCAATGGTCTATATTGCTGTTTATACTATATTTTTATACTAATCATTTTATGAATAATTGAAGCGCAATGTTTATTTTCTTTCAAACTTTACTAACTGTTTATTAAAATCTATGCTAATAGTTTTAAAACCAGCATCTAACCAACCAAAAGCAACTGAATGAGAATGTGTATTAGACCAAAATGCCCTATGTCTATAAGCTGATTCTGGCAATTTGTCTCCCACTAGATTTTCAATCTCATGGAAAAAAAGCGTAACAACATTTTCCTTTTTGTTTTTTAAGTAATTTGCTAGTCCAATATATTTATCTCCTTTTGGCAAGATATTGACCTCCCAGATTTTTATTGATCTTGATTTATTTCGAACCTATTACTACAATCTAAACATTCATATGAATGGGTATGCTCTGAGACAGTTCCATCTTTTCTAACGTATCCTTTTGACTTCATTTTATCTCTTGGGATATTTTGAAGGTCACCCTTGCATATTGGGCAGTATTTTATATCTGGTTGAGGTCCTGTTTTATTTGCCACTTTACTATTCCCCCTTGTCATATTATGGATAATGCGAATCTTGGCTTGGCGTGACTGCGAAGAACCTAAAGTGCTCTATTAAAACGATACCTACTATTATACAAAGCGCTGAAATAGCGATACAACCTTTGCAAATTCCACATTGTTCTCATCAATTACTTTTCCTCTGCCGCGTAATACTTCCTGCTTAATGGTTGTTGCAAGTCTGACTTTCCAGCCTTTATCCAATTGAATATTGTGTTTATTGACATATGCTTCAATTTGGTCACATACAGGAATCCCATCTTGAAGTACATCTTCAAATTCATCTTCAACTTCTTCTGGGCGCGGCAAAAACTTTGAGACTAATGCAGCAAATTTTCTTGCAGGAAAAACGTCTTCAATTTCACCTTTTGGAATAGATGTAAATTCAGATATGTCGATTATTTTGCCTTCCTCTGCCGCGTAAAAATCTCCTTTAAGCTCCGTCTTCATCTTTTGGCCCGGCGTGTCCCCGTCAACAATAACATACGGCCTGCCATCATTACGCCCAGACAAAATCCCAACAGTTGCTTTAATGCCCTTTACGCCACCTGTTGGAACAAACACGATTTCTTTAAGTGGAGTGATTTTACCTGACGAAATTAGAAGGCTTTTTAACGCAGACAAGTATAGTTGATCTGACTCACCTTCAACCAAGATCGGTTCACAGTTAATCAGAAGGGTATCAGAAACTGTTAACCCTAATGCTGCATGCGCTGGGTATATTGATTGGCTTTGATTTATTCCATATAAACGCTCAGAAGCTCGCAAATCCGAGCTAACTACGGTTTTCCCAGTCCTATCAATGTATACTGATCTAACGCGTTCTAGATGATCTGAATCAACCATAAACGGCGAATGGGTCGTATATAACATTTGGTTCTTCTTAGCCAAATTTTCAAAGAATGCAAATAAGTTTTTCTGTGCTAACGGGTGCAGTGTTACCCCTGGCTCATCAAGTAATAGTATTGCATTCCGATGGTGCTGCTCACTCTCAACAAGGAAAACTAAATAAAAGCTGAAAAACCATTGTAACCCGGTACTACGTGCTTCAAGCTCGATTTTCTCAGGGCGTATACTATCAGAAACCCATATTCTAAAAAAGTTGTTAGCGGTATAATAAAATGCAGCAAAAACGGCCACTAAAAATGCAGCAAAAATGGCCACCAAATACAGCACT
>MVQL01000195.1 GCA_002067205.1 Pelotomaculum sp. PtaB.Bin104 | reverse complement strand
TCTAATTTGGCTTTTGCTGCTATCCTGCTCAGTTGTGTTGACATTCTTATCCTGCCTCTGTGTGTAGAGAATGTTCCCCTGTCAGGTTATCACTCTGCCCCGCCGCTTCCCCCTGTATGTGGCTTTCCCACACTCTGAGTACTATCAGCGAGTCCGACTTCCACCACGGCGTCCGCTTTCCTATGGATGGTCCTTTTAGTTGGCGTACTCTACAGTTGGTAAAGACCGCGGTGGATCTCCCAGGTTCCTTGATGCTTCCATTTCCAACCGTGCCGTGCTCTCAGACCCCGCCGGGGTCTCCGGTAACCATCGCCTCTATCGGTTACCTACTGTAGCCTTCCATGTTTTCGACCATGTCGGCCCCCGGATGTCTCACGAGGCTCAATAACTTCACTTGCGTTACGGCCCGTTTGTCGCTCTGTCCACGCTTAGCATGTGTTGTTACCAATCACACACCCAAGACTCGATTCCCGGTGGGGCGGCTCTTTCCCCTTTCCGGAGCGGGAATCTCACCCGCTGGAAGCACCAGGCTTATCCTGGCGCTCCAAATAATCCTTTGATATCAAATTCAATGACCCATGCCATTTTCCAACATCTTTCCCTTGTTACGCCTATTGCATCGGTTGCGGAACGGTTGGGTCTATATCCGTAGGAATCCGAACAAAATATGGGCTCTACCAGAGGTTCAAAATTCATTCGCACCACCATTTGAGCCACTCTGTCCGTTATTGTTGGGATACCCAATAATCGTTTCTTTCCGTTCTTTTTCGGAATCTCAACTCCTTTGACTGCTGCCGGAAAATAGCTTCCTGATGACATCCTGTTCCAGAGCTTATAAAGATTGTTTTTCCAATCCTTCTCGTATTCTGTGAGGTCCATTCCATCAATGCCGCCTGCACCTTTATTCGCTTTCACACGTTTGTATGCTTCCAGCACTTGATGTTGTGAAATCTCAAACGACTTTCCTTCTTTCATTAAATCCTCCCATTTCTGGTTGTTTAATTTCTGAAGTATAGATAACAGAATTCCTTCGCTCCTCTGCCATTACAGCAGATTCTTCACTACTACGAATTCTTCCGCATCTGTACTCTGCATCACTATTTCACTCTTGTCGTTGCATCGCTTGAGTTTTTCGCTTAACATCAGAGTTCAGACTTCTCCTGTTCCTCATAAGAGCCTATGCCATGCTCCTGTAACCTTTACGCCGACGGCCATCTGACCGGTAATCAGGTTTCCGTCAGATTTATCCCAGCGGTGTCAAAAGCCTATGGTTTTGACCGTATTATACGTATTAACGACGCTTCGTCGGTTCTTCACTTTCGTTCAGCTTCATGGCACTCACCTGACTAATGTATTAGCCTTTTCCGTTTGCGCTCAGCACCACAGCTTTTGACTGCAGCACCCAAAGGCGGTTTGAAACCAGCACCTGAATGCCGATCCCGAGGGGCCAACCCTCATCTCTTTCAAAGCACGTTTCGACCGTCCAGTTTCACTCTCCTTTCATTACAGTCGAATCTTCAGGACACACTTTGACGCTTACGAATAAACAATAGAACTCCCACCAATAAAAGTGGGAGTAGAAGTTTTTAGAACCAGCAAATTGATAATCAATCTGACAATCTTTGTAATTTTTATTGCATAATCGTTTATCATAAATAATGCTACCATGGAAACTGCTTGACAATTTTTTTAAGTTTACTTTGCATAGTGTTAAACGCTTCAGTTATTTACTCCAGTATTGAGTTTAGAAACCTTACTTTCTTCGTTTGCCTTTACCGGTCGCTATCCAACCAAACCCACCTCGCCCCAGCGGCGCGTCAGGTTATTTGGCAAACCAAACTGGTCCATCACCCGCCCGACCAGGTGATTAACCAAATCGTCAATGGTAGCGGGGTGGTTGTAGTAAGCCGGCATGGGCGGGACCAGATAAGCGCCAGCCCTGGTTACCTCAAGCATATTCTCAAGATGGATGATACTCAGGGGGGTTTCGCGCGGGACCAGAATGAGTTTCTTTCGCTCCTTCAGCATCACGTCGGCGGCACGGATAATGAGGTTATCAGCTAAGCCATGGGAAATTGCCGCCAGTGTTTTCATGCTACAGGGTATTACAGCCATACCACTTGTTTGGAATGAACCACTGGCGATCGGCGCCCCCACGTTGCGCAGGTCGTGGCAGTAATGTGCCATTTTGTGTACCGACTCTACAGTGTAACTTGTCTCCAGCGCAATTGTCTTCTCTGCCCAACTGCTCAGGATAAGGTGGGTCTCCACCCCCGGACATTCCTGTAAAGCCTCAAGTAATCGAACACCATAAATTGCTCCGGTAGCTCCTGTGATAGCGACAATGATTCGCTGAACATCCATGTTATGCACCCTCCTATCCGTGTCGTTTGCCTAACAATGTGAATTAGCTTTGAACACTGGCTACCCCACTTGTTTCGGCACCGGGGTTCAAAAAAGACTTGACATTTTCCCTTTCAAAGATTAATGAAACGATTATACCAATCAGTAAAGCCCATACCGGAGAGCTGATATTATAGATTGTAATATTGGAGTAAGCAACGATAAACGCGAAAAAGGCGCCCATTTGGAATTTACTCTTGCCACTAAAAGCTATCTCAAATGCGGTTAGAAATAGGCTTAGCATTGCCAGGCCTGCTAAAACGTTGGTAACAGTTGCAGGCAAAGCCCTTAAAAAGGGTACTAACAACCCACCCAAAAATGCAATACAAACCTGGATGATCCCTTTTATCAATGCCGCAACCCACCTAGAGTCCTTTGGCCCTGCATCATCACAGGAAGTTATCGCAGTTACCGGGCCGGCAACTGTAATACTGTGAGCCAAGAAAAAAGCGCCTATTGTTGAGCAAATACCAGTAGAGGTAATCATTGCATTAACAGGCGCATCAAATTTATTAGCTGCTAAAATCCCGTAACCTTTTAAAAAGTCGGCTAGCCCCAGCAACACTAGTGGTACGCCTATTGATAATACTGCAGCAAAACTAAAGTCGGGTTTTATGAATAGAGGAGCATAAAAAAGATCACCCATAGCCATTTTCGACTTCATAAGGTACATGCTCACTATTACGCCAACAACCAGCGCAATCGCCTGAGGTGGGACCTTCTTTGTAAAAAGACGGCTTACCAAAAACGCCAATATTGTTAATCCGGCTCCGATATAATCCTTTTGAACTGAGGTAACAATTCCCGTTGCATAACTAAACAAGGCCCCTGCGATCATCCCCATAATGATCGGTAAAGGCAAGTACTTAACAACTGTCTTAATTAAGCCGGTAACCCCAAGAAAGAGTAATATTAACCCCCCGAAAATATAGCCTCCGACCATTTGGTTCAATGAAAAAACTTTCATGAGACTGCCTATTACGATGATGCCAGGTAAAGAAAAAGCAATTGCTACGGGCTGCCGGTAGTAAAGAGCCAAAAAAACCATTAACGCGCCGCTCAGAAAATAGATTGACATAAGCCATGTAACGGTTTGCTGGTCAGTTAAATGGGCTTCATTAGCAATATTGATTAATAATATAATCGGCCCGCTTAAGCTAAAAACTGTTGCAATTAAGGCTGCTGTGACATTATTGATATTAAAACTATGCGGTAGGGCTTTTAGAGCTTCCTTGATTCCTGTACCACGTTCAATCGAACCATTGGCCACGCTAAACCCTCCAATCTTAGATAGATCTTTGCCATCTATTTAACAAACTTCTGCTTAGTGGAGAAAGAAGGGGGGCGGTTTTAACGCCCCCCCAAGGGGAGAGGTATTTTTTAAACAGTGTTTTTTATTCACCCCATGCTGTTATGTTCACGTGTCCCAAATTGTTTCTTTTTAATCAACTATCCTTCGTTAATTACCTCTTGCCCCGCTCGTCGATAAATTTCTTCCCTTTATAGTCTGACCGTACGAGTGTCCCTTTCGGCACCTTCTCTATATCGACCCGCAGGTTAAGTTGCTTTTTCAATTCGGGGACAATGAGTTTGTCTACATCTTGTGACGTGGGAGTCACTTCTATCTTTAGTCTTACTTCATCCATGTCACCCTGGCGGAAAGCAATAATCTGATACTCGCAGCCAAGCTCCATAAACTTTTCTACGATATTCCCCATGGTGCTCGGGAAAATATTTACTCCCCGGACGATTAGCATTTCATCTTGGCGCCCCAGGACCCCTCCTATTAATTGGCCGAAGGTCCGCCCGCAGCTACAGGAAGACTTTATCAATCGCACCCGGTCATTGGTCCGGTAACGGATTGCCGGGCTGCAGGAGCGGCCAAGGTTCGTGAGCACCAGTTCTCCGGCCTCCCCATCTGCAACACTTTTCCCGGTCGTCGAATCCAGTACTTCCACGATGAATTCGCTCTCGATAATGTGCAGGGCCTGGTTGTTATGCTCGCACATAAAGGCGTAGGTGCCGGTCTCGGTTAGGCCCGGATACTCAAAAACTCTCGCCCCCCAGCCTCTTTCAAGTTTATCCCGCACGGACGGGATCATCGCCCCTGGTTCCCCGGCCAGGATAACTACCCGGATGGCTGAACCAGGCAGGTCCAAACCTTCCTCTTGGGCCGCCTCGGCCAGGCGCAGCATATAAGTGGGTGTGCCGATGATTACGGTGGCTTGGTTTTCAATTACACTTTGCAGACGCTGCTCGGTGGTCCACCCCCCGGTGGGAATTGTCAATACATCCAGGTGCTGCGCCGCTTCGTAGACTCCCCAGAAAGCGGTATATGGGCCAAAGTTAAATGGTAACAACAGGATGTCCTTGTTCGTAATACCTGCCGCTGCCAGGGAATGGGCCATACAGCGCGCCCGCCAGGCCCAGCTTTCTTTCGTATCCAGCCATTTCAGGGGTTTGCCCGTGGTGCCGGTAGTTTGGTGAAACTGGACATAATTCTCGAACGGTTCCGTTAAGTTAGTTCCGAAAACGGGGTTATCTTCCTGGTCCTTCTGGAAATCCTTTTTCGTTGAAAACGGCAGCTTTGTTATGTCACTGAGCTCACGGATGTCTTCAAGCGCTACCCCGTGTTTTTTAAAGCTGTTCTGATAGAAGCGGTTGCTCCTGTATACCTTTTCAAGCATGTCTTTTAGTTTTTGCCACTGGATGTCCTGTATTTTTTCAAGCGGCGCTGTTTCCATTGCTTCGTTATAAAACATTACCCGCCCACCTTTTCTTTTGGTATAGGCTTACAGGTTCATGCAACTAAAGACGTCAGTATAGGGACGGCCTTTTACGTGGTCAGGCAGATCTTTCAAAATTTTTATCGCCCATGGTTCGGGATCA
>MVQL01000194.1 GCA_002067205.1 Pelotomaculum sp. PtaB.Bin104 | reverse complement strand
GCGTTGGGGGGAAAATCTATGCTAAAGCTCTTCGCCTAAAGGCGAAGGTTTTAAACCTGGCGGTTGGAAAATAAAAAGTCCGTACTGAATATTATGAAAAGACCCGTTCTTCACCGTACACCATCATCTTATAATATTAACCTGCGTTGGCATCGGGCTTGTTTTCTTGGTTCTCTCGTTCTTGTTATCCTATCCGCTGAACAGGAAAAAGGAATTATAGTAACTTGTGAAAGACGAAGCCTGTTGGCGAGAACAGCGTGGGAACCAAATGAATAAACTCTATTAATATTGATTCGTCTACACTAGACAAAGGAGTAAGATGATGGTTTTTGAAAAACAGCAAAATATGGAGATTCCACCAACCGAAGACCTAATGCGTGAACATGGTGTGCTAAAACGTATCTTATTGATATATCAAGATGTAATAGAGTGTTTAAACGGAATGAAGCCATGTAATCCGTCCTCTATTAAAAATGTAGTCTATAACACCGCCACCATTGCCCAAAGCTTTATTGAGAATTATCATCAGCGACTAGAAGAAAATTACGTTTTTCCAGTTTTCTTCCAACGGGGACAATACGTCGAACTCGTACGGGTATTACAAGAGCAACATAATGCAGCACGTCATCTAACTAACCTTGTATTAAAGTTTTCTTCAACGCAGATCAGTTGTGGGCAAAAACGTTTCCATTTGGCTTATTTACTATCATTGTACATTCGTATGTATGAACCCCATTCAGCACGGGAAGATACCGTTTTATTTCCCTCTTTTCGGAAGTTACTGACTCCAGGGGAATTTGAACAATTGGGTAAACTCTTTGAAGAAATCGAGGAACAAAAATTTGGAACGAATGGTTTTCAACGCATCGTTAACCAAGTTGCTGAAATAGAACAAATGTTGGGCATTTATGACTTATCCCAATTTACTCCAAAATTATATTGAGTATTGGGTACTTCCTCATTTTAAGAATACACCCCAAACAGTAATGCCACCTTTCTTTAAAAAGTATAGGTAGAAAAGTATAAAGATAGTAAGAGAGGCGTAACCGGTAGATACGTACGTTTGCAGGCGTGTGGGTAACCGTACGTTTAAGTCCCGTTGACCGAACCCCATTTCAGTACTAAACTGATTTAGAGATAAATTCAATTTAGCAACGGAATTTCTTCTATCTTTTTTAAAGGTTTAAAAGTTACATGATAGAGATGGTTTTCCTGCATGGCATCTGTCTGCTCCACGTGTTCAAATTATTGAAGAATACTTAAAAGGTTGGTGCAATATGAAGCCGTTATTCTTTGCATTACTGGCCATGCTTTGCTGGGGTATAGGGCCGATTTTTAGCAAACTGGGCCTAATCAAAGTCGAACCTTTTACGGCTTTGACTATAAGGACCGTTGCCGTAGCAGGGGTTATGATCCTGGCCGGATTATTTTCTGGTAAGTTGAGTAATGTAGCACAAGTTAACTGGCGGGCTGCATCTTTTATCATTGCAGAAGGTATACTTGCCGCTTTGTTGGGGCAGTTAGCTTATTATTACGCTATAAAAGGCGGAGAAGTATCCCTGGTATCACCGTTAGCTGCTGCATTTCCGCTAATAACGGTTTTACTAGCCTTCCTATTTTTAGGTGAAAGCCTGTCAGTACCGAAGGTCATCGGAGCTTTACTTATCGTAACCGGAGTAATCGTTATTCAACGGTAAGTTTGAATAGGTGAATGTGTATGACCGCTTAACTCCAATATACCTACAGCTCTGACGTTATGATCTACTTGAAAGGCCTGCTTGGGATTGATTACTTCTTTGCGGCCGCCTTCACCGCCTGGGCCATCCGTTCAATTCCGAATTCCCTGGTTAGCGCAGATTTGTTTGACACTTGCCTGGGGTGGAGTTGGTAGGCTGGGGATGGTGATGCCTGTTCCAAAAGTAGGATAGGCCTGAGTAATACAACGAAGTAACGCCACCATGAGGGGCGTGTGGGTGACCGTACGGGTTCAAGTCCCGTCTCCGACACCAAAATTTACCAAAAGCCCGTTTAAAAGCGGGTTTTTGATTTTTTGCTTGCCTTGTCTGCAGTTGTTAAAACACGCATCAAAATAAGTCTACCAAGCCCTCATTGCCTCCACTAGTTTCTTTGTACCGACCAATGCTTGAGCAGATAGAACAACTCAATATTGCGCCCACTTTCTATCATCAGTCTCCGGCAAGAACGGATACGGTTAAAGTAACCGTAAAGGTAAAGTTTGAGCAGATCCTTGGGATCGTATGGTGGTCTTCCTGTATTGGCAGGCTTGGCGTGTTCTATCTCTAACTCGGTAATATCCAAATGCTCTACAAAGGAATCAATAACGCGAACAGGGTTACCCTCTCCCAGAAATTATTTGAAAAAGTCAATAAAAGCGCCACAAATACCTCGCATCAATTGGGTACGATGATATAGCCAAAAGATACGAGGTACTGCACTTAAACCATTGAACCGCCGTATACCGAACGGTACGTACGGTGGTGTGAGAGGTCGGCTACTCAATTAATGAGTAGCCTCCTACTCGATTTCTCCGTATAGCGTTTCTATTGTTACAGCCATTAAATAAAATTATAAAAATATTGACTCGGCGCACGTCTCCTCCCACTGGGGGTGTTGTCGCTGCTTTGGTGGGAAGGCAAATTAAGGCTGACTGTCCCGACTGCGAGGGATCGAGTGATGGCTTCTACTGTCAACGCTTGATCAGCGAGAGCAGGTTTGACGCCCTGCCCTCCTACATTTAACTTCTTTGATAATCGGTTTTCCTAGGGTAGTTTTTTCTCATCAATAGGTTCAATCTTACAATCACAGCAGCCCTTGCTGCACTGATCTACTTTGCCACCCTTGACAATCCGCTTGTCTAAGCATTCTGATAACTTTGGCTTTTTAAATACCACCTTGAATCCCATGTTAATTAATAGAAAGATTAAATACAAACAGACTATAAAAGCGGCTGCTTTAATTATAAAAGCCATTTAAAATCCCCCCTTTGTGTGAATTTTTTATATATTATGCAAAGGGGAATATGACGTGTGTTTAGAGAGTGATTTGCCAATAATGGTCGAAAAAGTAAAGAGGAGCAAGAAGGCAGCCACCCGTTAAAAAGGTGACTGCCTGTGTTTGACAACTTAAGCGGCTATTAAGCCGACTTCCCCTTCTTCATTGATTTTTCAATACTGAGCATAAGCGCTTCCATCAAGTCTACTGTATTCTGCTTTGCGGGCGCGTGTTCCGGTTTCTTTCCCTCAAGCATTTTCTCTAAAGCTTCCTTATAGCGGTCTTTATACAGCTCAGGCTCAAACTCAATAGTTTGCTGTTCGATAAGGCTCACGGTGAGCTCCATCTGTTTGGCGTCCGGTTTTAAGGGGACTTCTTTGGCTTCACGAATTTCTTCAGGGTAATAAAGTGTGCACAGGGTGAGCACATTTTTAGTTGGCCTGATCAGTGCCAAGTGCTCCCGCGAATGAACGGCAAACCTGGCGATGCCTACTTTGCCGGTTTTCTTCAGTGAGTGATATAAAAGCCAGTATGCCTGGTCGCTTTTGTCCGGTAAAAGGTAGTAGGGTTTTTGATAGAACATCGGGTCTACCTTTTTCTCTTTGATGAAGCCGTCCAGCTCGAGGGTTTTGAGAGTTGGCAACGGAATGGCTGCCAGCTCGTCTTCGTCAATGGCAATCATCCCACTTGAAGTCTGAAAACCCTTTATTATTTCATCTGCTGCCACTTCTTTATCACAGGACGGGCAGTATTTTTTATATTTGATTCTGCCCTTGCATTGATCGTGTATCTGGTTAAAAGATACCTGTTTAGCTTCTACGGCGCCACAGACTTTGACAGGGATGTTAACCAGCCCGAAGGATATGGAACCTTTCCAGATCGGTCTCATGTGCAATTCCTCCTCCATAATAATTCTAGACTTTTGGGCGAAGGAGGTCAGCAGGGAAGTAATGGTCCAGATAGAGGAGTAATTGACGGGTTGCTGGGGTCTGTTAATAAAAAATTAAGGCAGAATAATATTTTAGTAGATTTAGGAAAAGATATAATCAATAAAATCATTGGGGGCAACAAATTTGGAACAGCAAACGTTAATGGAAGAGCAAGGCTCAGTACGGGTTCACCACAATGCCCCGCTAACTTCATCCGAATTAGGGGGTTTATGGCGTACAAATGGCTATTACTCTATGCTCCAGTGTTTTTTTAAACAGTTTCTAAATACGCTGGAAGACCAGGACCACCGCCCACTTATTAAGGACGCATTAGCTATTT
This sequence comes from Pelotomaculum sp. PtaB.Bin104, assembly GCA_002067205.1. GTDB lineage: Bacteria > Bacillota > Desulfotomaculia > Desulfotomaculales > Pelotomaculaceae > MVQL01. The sequence goes on along the minus strand of MVQL01000194.1, from coordinate 22,545 downwards.
TTCAGACGCGGATTAACCAAACCTCTGAAATCTTAAGGGCAGAAGGACAACCAATCCCAAAAGGGTTCGGAGATGAGGATATAGATTTGGGTGCTCCCAAGCTGTTCACTGATTTGTATTATTATTACTATAATCTTAACATGGTCCGGATTGGGATCTTGCTGGGCGGTAAGAACCTATCCCATTCATCCCGTAAAGATATTCGAGAATTTTATGCAGAAGCTCTTGTTGCATCAACAAGGTATTATGACCGGATTTCTGAAATAATACAAAAAAAGGGAATTTATATACGGCCCCCGGTCATTAATACGATTAAGGCAGCAGATGTGGTAAAAAAGCAGAACTTTTTACGCGGATTTTTGGGTGAACGCAGGCCACTTTTAGCAGATGAAATAGAACACCTTTACTTTGGGGTTGAAAATAACAGAATTGGAGGAGCCTTAACAACAGGTTTTCAGCAAGTTGCTAGATCGGAACAAGTTCGGGCATATATGGCAAGGGGTGCGGAAATCGCAAAGAAACATGTTGAGATATTCAGTAAAACTTTGCGTAAAGAAAACCTACAGGCCCCAATGCACTCAGGAGAGCTACTCACGGACTCTACTATACCACCGTATTCTGATATGTTAATGATGCAACACGTAGTAGTATTAACCGGGATCGGTATAGGGAACTATGCAACGGCTATGGCTTCAAGCTTAAGACATGACCTCAGCATAAACTATATGCGGCTGATTACGGAGGCTGCAAATTACGGTGAAGACGGGATAAACATTATGATTGAGAACGGCTGGTTCGAGGAACCACCACGCTCAATAGACCGGCGGGAACTGGTTAAGGAACCGGTACATTAGAATTATTTAAGATGTTTTAGCTATGGCCACAATTCTTCATGTTCCAAGCTTCATGTGGGCTTTTAAGGGCAACGGCCAAACCAATATTCAAAGATGAGGACGATGTACCATATAATATTTGTTCATCAAGGAGGAAATTTCTATGAACGAAGCCCAACAAGAAATGCAAAACTCCGGAAGCGTATCTGAAATATTGTCGAGCAGCATACAAAAGGAAATGCAAGAGAATAGAGTCACATCTGCTGAATTAGGAGCTCTATGGAACGCTTATATTCATGAATCATATGTCCACCATCTTTTTATTTATTTTTTAAGACACATGGAAGACCCAATTATTAAGCCGGTCTTAATCAATTTGGTCGATGCAACCAAGGATAGCCTCCATTTGTTAAAATCAGTTTTTATAAAGGAAGGAATCCCTATACCAAAGGGAATTACTTCTGAGGATATCAATCCAAACGCTCCCCGTTTATTCTCAGACAACTTATTTATACCCTTGTTAAGAGCTATGACAAAAGTTGCTCTACAGTTTTTTTCTATTGCGTATACAGAATGTTTGCGTGATGATATGAGGCAATTTTTCAGAGATTTTGCGGACAGATTGTTTATGCATGATCAACAGGCAGCAGAACTAATGCAGGCTAAAGGAATCCCAGTTCCACCTCCGTATATACCCATTCCAAAAAAAATAGATTTTGTAAAAAAGCAGAATTTCCTTGCAGGGTTCTTTAAAGACAAAAGACCATTAACAACATTAGAAATAAACAGTTTATTCTTTAATGCTCAGTCAAATGCATTAGGAAAAGCTTTATTACTAGGATATAGTCAAATTGCCAAGTCAACAGAAATTAGGCAATTCCTTAAAAGAGGGAAAAATCTTTCCCAAAAGTACTTCGACAATCTAACTGGAATTTTACTTGAAGAGGATATTACTGTTCCACCGAGCTATGATGGAGAGGTTACAGCTAGTACTGAATCACCTTTTTCAGATAAATTTATATTATTTCATGGTAATTACATGGTCACTATTGGCATGCAAAATTATGGCATGGCTATATCAATGAGCCCTAGACACGATTTGGCGGCTATGTACGCTAGTATGATGGTAGAAGTGAGTAGTTATGCTAGTGACGGTGTAAAACTCATGATTAAAAATGAGTGGATGGAACAACCCCCCTTAGCTCCAGATAGAGATGCTCTTGTAAGACAAGGTAACAAATCTCCGTATGGTGATCACTTTAATTGAACTAGCATTATGTAGCCTCTCAGGGGGTGGCAGAGGGGTTACAGAAATATCGTGGCCGGCTGTTTGTTGATCCGGTTGGAGACGGTCAAGAATTGCAAAAAGCATTAACATCTGGACTGTGTAAAAACCGCTTAAAACGGAAGTTTTTGGCGGTTTTTTGATGGCCAGCTGGGCGATTTGTCGTTGCTCTGGAAGGAATGCAAACTAAAGGCCACCTATGCTAATTTGTAGGCGTTTGGGCTTCAAGTCTCGTTTCCGAAGTGGCATACTTGTCTTACTTTTTAATTAACCGTATTGTTAATTTTTTATAATAAATGTATTATTACGGTAAAGAGTAACCTGGCCAAAATATGATTAGGAGGATGATAAATGGCTTCAAAGGATTTATTAGATAAGGGTGCGGTGCTTCAGCGGGACAAAGAAACATTTGCTGTGGTTCCTCATATGCCTGGTGGACTGGTGACTCCGGATGCGTTGAGAAAAATAGCAGATGTTGCGGAAAAATATAATGCCCAGGCTTTAAAGTTGACCTCTGCTCAACGCCTGGCGATTGTGGGTTTAAGGGAAGAAAATCTTGAGGACGTCTGGCGTGATCTGGAGATGAAGCCCAGCCATGCTATTGGGCTATGTGTGCGCAGTATCAAGTTTTGCCCAGGAACAACTTTTTGCAAACGGGGACAGCAAGATTCTGTAAGCTTAGGATTAAAACTGGATGAGCGTTACCACGGCTTTGAACTGCCCGGCAAATTTAAAATGGGTATAAGCGGCTGTGCAAATTCCTGTGGGGAAAATCATTTTCGTGATGTGGGCTTAATGGGTACTCCTAAAGGATTCAAATTAATGGTGGGTGGAAACGGAGGAGTTACTCCACGTATTGCCCAGACTATTTATGAAGGGCTCGATGAAGAACAAGTCCTGGAAAAAGTCGACAAGATCATAAGGGTCTATGCCGAGGGAGCCAAAAAGCATGAGCGGTTAGGTAAGTTTATCGAGCGGATTGGTCTGGAAGAGTTTAAAAGCAAGCTTGACGAATGAAATTGGTTCATATTTGCCCGTCCCTTGCAGGCAATTTGATCTCTGCAAACTTTTGCAAGGAGAAAGAGGGATTGATTAATTAAGGGGATGGGCAATGTATTGGGCTGATGTTGCAGGACAAAATTATTAAAGAGGTGATTTAATTGGAACACAAATTACCATTATTGCCTTATTCCAACGATGCTCTTGCTCCCGTGATATCGAAGGAAACAATTGAATATCATTACGGAAAGCATCACCAAACCTACGTCACTAATCTTAACAAGTTGATTTTAGGAACCGAATATGAGGATATGAGTTTAGAGGATATTATTAAAAAATCCTCGGGTGGTATATTTAACAATGCTGCCCAAATATTTAATCATAGCTTCTATTGGAATTGTATGAGCCCCAATGGAGGTGGAGAACCGACCGGAGAGCTGGCTGAATCGATTAATAAGAATTTTGATTCGTTTGCTGCCTTCAAGGAAAAATTTACGGCGACCGCTATAGCCACATTTGGATCAGGTTGGGCCTGGTTAGTTAAAAATGCTGACGGCAGCCTATCTATTGAAAGTACCAGCAATGCGGCTACCCCTATTACCGAGGGGAAAACTCCTTTATTGACCTGTGATGTATGGGAACATGCCTATTATATAGACTATCGTAATGCCAGGGCTTCCTATGTAGAAAAGTTTTGGGGTGTTGTTAACTGGGACTTTGTTGCTGCAAATTTAAGCAAGTAAATAATCATCATGTTTTTGCGGGATAATCTCAAGTCAATAAATACAACATATTTGCGTCATCAGCCAAGAAAGAAGGCTGTGAGCAAGCTGCTGCTTTTTCTTGAAAACTTCATAAGACGAAAAAGAACATGCCTAAAAGTGCTGGGTATGGACAAGTTAGTCATACATTATCTTGGGCAAAGAGTAATATGTAGACATATGTTTTATAGATACAACCTCCCGGAGTTACCTCATAAATATCTCATATAAACAAAACTGAAGTAAGAGGCCCACATTTCTCTGTGTCAGGGAACTGTGGGCCAAATGTTTTTTAGGGATTAGGAGTTAGTATGATCGCTGCCTTCCGGATCTGCGATGGCCCAAGTTCCAACAACAATTCCCAGCAGGGCAAGTGGTATGGCAGCAAAACATTTTGCAACCGCCTCATTTGTATTATCCGCACCAACCCCGAAGACGCCAACAAGCAGGGCGATAATTGCTCCAACAAAGCCTGCCAAACCAATGATAATGTTCAAAATTAAAGATGTTCTTTTCAAGCTGCATTACTCCTCTCAGTAGTTGTCGATAATAAAAACGTCTTTGTTCTCCACCTGCCGGGATGGCGCTACCAGCCTGAGCGTGCCGTCAAGGCCACCACCGGGCAGTGGTCCCGCAAGCTCAGGTGGCCGATGGAAAGGGACACCGCTTGCCTTACGCAATCGAACTTTTCCCCGGACAAGCTTCCGCTGCGGCCGATCACAAAGGACAGGTTCCGGGTAAGCCTGTTGGCTGCCGCCTCCCCGGGCGAGGTCGGATTGAGCATCAGGGCAGGCCACCTGCTTGTTCCCGCGCAGCAGAAAGTGTTTATCCGGAGCCATGTTGATTTTAATAGGTTCCATGTTAATCCCTCCTTGATTGATTGATCTAATATTTGTGCGCTGTAGCATTGGCTGCTCCACAACTCCCCTTTGTTGACTTAATTTTAAGCTTGGCTGGTGACAACAGTCTGTCACCTACGAAATCATCATGGTTGAAAAAATTTATTATGGCAAAGCAGGATACTATTGGGTTGTGGTCGTATTCCTCTGCAGAAAAGTATTTCCAGGGGGTGCGTGAATGGCCGGCAAAGACACCACGAAGGCCTTGAGGATCACCAAAGTGCTCGATATTTTGAATAAAAAAAGCCCGTATGGGGGTGTCACCTTAAAGGAGTTGGCAGCCGCCTGCGAGGTTACTACCAGGAGCATCCTGCGCTACCTGGAGCAAATAGAAGATGAGCTAAAGGTGCCGATCATCAGGCCGGAAAAAAACGCCGCCGCGCGGGAAGGCCTGTACCGCCTGGACGCCGGCTACCTGCCGTCGATCAGCCCGGAAAACGCGCTGATTCTTTTCTTAAGCATGCTGCAGCAGCGGGGCACAGCCCTGGCCGGCCACCTCAATGAGATCAAGAACGCCCTGGTCGGCACCCTCTTCAAATATAAATACTCCCCCCAGAGCCTGCCGGTGGAGCAGCTGCAGGAGCGCATTTACGTGGTGGAAGAGCAGCTGGCTGACCCGGCCCGGGTGGGCGAAATTTTCGCTGTGCTGGTGCAGGCCATCAACGAGTGTTACCGGATCAAGCTCTGGTACTACGTTGCCTATAGCGGGGAGGACTCGCAGCGGGTGGTGGAGCCCTACGGCTTGATTTGCAAGCGGCACAACTGGTACTTAGTGGCCTACTGCCTGAAGAGAAACGACATCCGCGTCTTCCGGGTGGACCAGGTGTCAGCCATTGCCCCCTACACCACCGAGCACTTTTCCTATCCTGAGGATTTCTCTCTGAAAGACTACATGGCCCAGAGCTGGGGTGTCATTAACGACGGTGAAGTCTGCCAGGTCCAGCTTAAGTTCAGCCCCCAGGTCGCCCGCAGGGTAAAAAGCCTGGTTTACCACCCAACCCAGCACATCCATGAAGAGCTTGCCGACGGGTCCGTTGTGATTTCCTTTGAGGTCTGTGGTATTACCGAGATGAAGACCTGGATCGTGCAGTGGGGCGATATGGTGGAGGTGCTGGAGCCCCCCTGGCTGCGTGATGAAATGTGCTCGATGGCCCGTCGAGTGTTGGGGGTTTATTCGTAAACGTGCTGGATTGGTATGCTCAACGCAGCCTGGGGGTTACCGCAAGGCCTGCAGTGCATTCGGGTCATAAAAAGACTACATCCTGTTGGCGAGCCGAATGATGATGAATTTAGGAATACGTAGCCTATGCCTCTGAAAGTCGCCGCCGTGTCAAAGAGCAATGGAGCTTGGCTGTAAGCGCCGGTGGAGCAAAATCTAAAATACAGCCTGCGCTCGGAGAATCTCCTGTGGTCGGTTTTACGGACGGTGGGTTCGAATTTCACGCACTGCTTCCGAGATCATATCATTTGAAATACCACCGTGGAAACGGGGCTCATCGTTTATCACAGTTAAGGGGAGGTTTACCCGCTTCAGGATCGCTGCAATCTTCGGGTAATTCTTCACCTCCTCACTTTGTACATCTATATAAGCAAATTGGATATATTTACCAAAATCTTTCATAAGAGATTCTTTTAAAGCTTCAGCATCTTCTTGCATTGTCTTTGCGTGGCCGCAACATGCGTCCGTTAGGGATGTGCCTCAGCCACAACTATTGGCCGGCGCATTTTTCCCGAATACAGTGACACTAACTTTTTTCATTACCTAATCAACCTCTAAATTATTGTATTGTTCCTACTTGCCATTTAATTGTTTACACCTTTTACATGAAAAGATAGCTGCAGGCAGGGGCGGTAGCGATAGCGCGGTAAAGGCTATCATCAAGGCCGCGCCCTCTCCGTACTAGGACCTTAGCAAAGGTAGACCACCGTTTTTTAAACGGTGGTTTTATAGATAACCTATTAATATATTGAAATTATTGTACAGATGTTTTTACGACCTGTAATTTAAATAATTCCACCACCCATGAATCCCATACCAAATACCAGAAGTATTAAAATCTAAACGCTGAATTACCAAAGGTTAAGCCATCAGCAACTGCTCCCGTGCCAAATTCCAGAAAAAATTCACGTCTTTTATTTTTTATAGATTATGCTTAAGCAAGAACTAATGTTACAAATAATTCCTCTTGACAAATTAAATATATATTCCCATAATACATTTAAGGGCTATGCATTAGTCAACAACTTATAAGGAAGTGATTATTATAAAATACGAATCTCAAGAATATTGGGCCTGCTTAATTAAAATGAGTCTCTCTCGGTTTTTTATTCTACATGTGCTGCATCAGCATCCGCTACATGGCTATGAAATAACCAAACAGGTAGCTGGCCTCACTAATGGATGCTGCGCACCGACTGAAGGCAGTCTTTACCCGGTATTAAAGGAATTCACAGACATTGGACTGGTTAGTTTGACGACACAGATAGTTTCCGGGCGCGAGCGCAAGATTTATACATTGTCTAATGAGGGAGAAAAGGCCTATCAAGTAGCCTCCAAGGCCTGGGGGGAAGTGGCTGATTACATCCTTGAAGCTATAAAAAAATAGCCTCCTAATAATTAGTGCTAAGAAGTCATTGGAGGAAAATCTTAAATGAATACTTTTATTGAAACACTCAAGTATTTTGCTATTATTATGACCGAGCTGGTGTTGTTGTTTATTGGGATCAGCACGGCTATAGCGTTAATTTTCTCATATGTCGACCAGGATAAACTGAAAAAATGGATGGAAGGCAAAGGCATCTGGGGCAACATCCTCGGTGTAATATTCGGAGCGATAACTCCTTTTTGTGCCTGCTCCACTGTTCCGATGACAGTTGGTTTTTTGCAGGCAGGAGTCCCCTTTGGCAGCGTTATTTCATTTGTCATTGCCTCACCGCTGATGGATCCCCTGGTATTTATCATGCTTGGTGCATTTATGGGCTGGAAGGTAGCAATTGCCTTCTTAATTTTGACATCTATTGCTGCAGTTATTTTTGGGGTAATCCTCGACAAAATGGGCGGGGCAAACCAAGTTAAAAATGTCCGTGTTGTCGGGGGCGTGGAACAAAGTGAAGAAGTTCCGGAAGATTTTAAAAGGAGGCTGGTCTTATCCTTTTGGAAAGCCTGGGATGATTTCCGGGCAGTATTCCTTTATATGATCATTGGTGTGGGGATTGGAGCTGCTATTTACGGGTACCTGCCGGAAGATCTCCTGGCTAGAGTTGCCGGCCGCGACAATCCTTTTGCTGTAGTTGCTGTGGCGGTAATCGGCATGCCTCTGTATATTCGCGTTGAGGCCGCCATCCCCATCGGGCTGGCGTTATTGGAAAAGGGGGCAAGTATTGGCGCCGTTATGGCCTTGATTATTAGCGGGGCAGGTATTGCCATCCCCGAGCTGACTATGCTTGCCGCTATATTTAAGAAAAATATCATTATTGCGTTTATAATAATTGTATTTGTTATGGCTGTGGTAACAGGACTGATTTTTAACATGATAATTTAAACAGACGGAGCATAAAGAAATTACTGCGTCAATTATCTTTTACTCAATTAGCTTATTAATTATTTCAATCTATTTAATGAATAAATAATAAATTAAAGGGGGTAACATGTATTTATGAGCGGTTGTTGCGATGCTGATCCGCGCAAGCTCTATAGGCTAAACGTTGGTGGTGAAATGGTTAGTTTGATTGGATTGGAAGAGGCTTTGTGCTGAATTAGAATACAAGGCCGCTGTACTAAAGGAATATAGAAACTATTTAGCTAGAACCGCACAATAATCAAACCGGTGAAACAAAATTTTAGTTGTGATACGCAATAAAATTTACAGAAGGGTTTTTTACTTTTGGTAAAGATAGACCAAAATCAGAAGTAATCCCACATGTTTTTAAAAGTAATCAAAATTTATGATTTAGATTAGGGAAATGGTTGCGTAAACGAGTGTCTCAGGCTAAAAAAATTTTCCAACTGGAGGAAACGGTTAATGGAAAAAGTAAGTATTACAGTATTCGGCACCAACCTGCCCATTCCCGCCGGATGCAGTTGATGAGGGCCGCCAAAGGCTGCAGGATGCAGCCCGTTCAGGATGATGAGAGAGGAAGCTCAGGAATTAGAAAAAATTTTGTCTGGAGAATTTGGGCAGCAAAATATTGATTTTAATTTTGTGGAAGTACAAAGTGATGAGATAAAAGATTACCCTGAGATTGCAGTGGTATTGGAAAAAGCAATTTTGCCGCTTACTGTTATTAACGGAAAACCGCGCTTTCAGGGAGGATTATCTGTAACGATGATCTCGGAAGCAGTGGAAAAGTTGTTAAAATGATGAATATGACAGCTTATGCCGATAGGGGGCTTATTTAATGGCTAAAGATAAAGGTGAAAAGAAGGGTTTCTTTGACTTTTTGAAAAGGCCAAAGTCGACGTCCGGGTGATGCGATATTAAAATTGTCGAGGTCGACAATGAAGATAAGAAAGACAAGAATAAAAAAGGCTGTTGTGATTTTGAAGTTGTCCCTGTTGATAGGAAAGAATAACCCTATTGGAAAATTGCATGGGGCAAGTATTACCACTACCCCAGCAATTTTTTTTGCAAAGTAATTAATTATTGTTAATTAAATTCTAGGTTCTTTAGTAACATTCTAGCAGAATGTTGCTAGTTTATCCCCAACTCCAGGGGTAATGGCGGATACGGTAATTAATACTATTAATGATTTAACCTAATAGTGCAGAATGTTTCAGGGTTGGTAATTAATATAACGTGGTTAAGATAATTTGAGATAATCTTACTTAAGGATTTTAGTTGAAATTTAAATTAGGAAGGGTGGTTAAAGTGTCTTCATAAACCCAGACAACAGCTATGATGCACTTAGTAATTCGGAGAAAATGCTAAAGGTCGAAATTTCAGAGGATGCTAAGAGTTATATTCTCGACAAAGGTGGAATTATTACTGTAATGGTAGTAAGAGGCTTTGGTTGCACTGACAACGTTCCTGAGCCTGTCGTACTTATAGGAAAGACAGGTTTGCCTGAAAGTCACCCTAATGAAGTTCTGACTAACGGCATTAAGATTTACATTTCTAAGGAGGTCGTTACCGAACCGGATGGGATTAAAATAACCTAGTTAATGAAGGGGAGGTTCGAACCCTGGGGGTCGAAGGAATAATTATGAATTATTAAGTTAAACAAAACTTATGATAATAGACTTCTCAACTAATACCAGTGATTGGATTTTACTTTGGATTGAAATATTATTAACTCAACTTTCGCGGGACGAAAGTTGAAGCCGGCCCCCGAACACCCTGTGAGCAAAGGGTATATCCGGGGTGAGCAAATCCCTGAATACGTGTATTCACCAGACCGCATTAAATATCCTATGCGTTGGGTGAACAACACCTGGGAGCGGGTGAGCTGGGACGAAGCGCTGGACTATGCCGCTAGTGAACTAACTAAAATCAAAGAGAAGTATGGCCCCAAAACACTGGCTATTTTCTGCGCTCAATGGGCGTTGAAAATATTGAGGTCTGGGTTTTCGCAGAGGTTCAAGTCTGCCAACGGCACCCCCAACCTTCTGTAAGTGGAAAACATTTGTTACCGCTCCACGATCCTGGCCCGTCAGATGACCTTTGGAAGGTATCCGATGGACTACCCGCCCGATGCCCACTGCATTATTCTCTGGGGCTATAATCCTGGCGGCTCCAAGGGCATGCTGGCAGAAACAATCAGGGTTATAGGAAGGGATTTATTGTTTTGTGTAGAATGCCCTCCATCAAGTGATGATTGTTTCATATCATCAACTAAACAATCATCCGAGTCTACCGGTTGTTCAGATGCCGGGTTAGCCAGTAGAGATAACTTATGAAAACGCGGTTGCTGTAAAGGACGGTGCGGCACAGATGTATGTCATCACCCATCATCAGAGATACCAAGATATAATTTTTAGGGTTACCAGGACGAGGTGGAACGTATGGATCGCAGAAAATCCATTGAGGAATGTAGAGAAGACTTTCCCTCACTTAAGAGACAACGAAAGGGGAACCCCCCCATTATCCAGGTGGACAACAACTTCATTTCTGATATTAAGTATCAATGTATCGGTGATCCAGCAAGTAATGTAGCCATAGAGATTTTTTGTACATTGGTGAAAGGGAAGACTTTGGACGAAGTCGCCCTGATCAAGGAAGATGCGTTTTCTCAATTTCTTGGTTGTGAGGACGAATTAATGCGAGAAAAAGCCAAGTCTTTGTTGGAATTGCTCAATGTAGAAATACATCGCTATAAAACACAAAAAGAATAGATTTAATCAACTACCCTGAAAACAATTTGTTATACCCTCGTATAGAACTGCAGCCAAACTTTTCTCACAATAGGATAAAGGGTTCTGAAGGGGAGCAACCTTAGAGCCTGGCGAGGTTCTGCCGGGGAAAAGAGGTGACTTAAAAGGTCACCTCTTTTCCTTTTTATAAACTCTGGTGGCCTTTCGAAGCCCGGTTTAGTTAAATTTTTATTATGAGAGTTCCCTCAGTATTATTTTTGCTGTTTCCTCAGCAACTTCACCAGTAAATGAAATACACTGCTCCATATGTACTGGAGAACCAAGTTCCATTCCTTTGGTAAGAATTCTACAGCATAAATTTCCGTGGCGATTTTTAAAAATATCGTGAAGTTCCTTCGCCAGTTCCATTGTTTTATTAACTTTATCGTCTTTAGGTTTTGTTCTGCCAAAAAACAAACCCAGAGCCATAATACCGCCAACAACTGCGCCACAGGTACATCCTGAACCCCCAATCCCCACGGGGAAACCTGAGGCCATTGAAATTACTTCATCAGGGACATCCAAGCCAAATTCATCTTTAATTGTTTTTACAATAGCTTCGGAACAAAAGAAGTCCCCATTTCGATAATAGTCTTCAGATAATCTTTTAATCTTACTTATATCAATAATATTAATCATGATGATTTACCTCCTTATCAAAGCCATATATAACTTATCATTCATTTTTTAAATGTGTCAAATTAAATAATTATATGACAAATCAGTTTCTGATAAATATTTTTAATAGAAATTAATACGATCAGAATGACAATAGTTTTTGACTTCAATAACAAAGTTAGATTTTAAAGGCAGAATTAAACATAAATTTACGTACCTCTGCCAGTTCTATTGCATATTTAGCTGTAAAAAGAACATAAAAAAGCCCTGTTTGTTATGACAGGGGCTTTAGTATTCTTTATCCATAAAATAATTTATATCTCTTCCTGGATGTACTTCTTCAGCGCACCCTTGCCGGGCACCTTGCCGGTTGATTTAACTTTGCCGTTGACCACCAGAGCTGGTGTGATCATTACCCCGGCGGCGAGGATCTCCCTTAAGTCCTCAACCTTTTTCACATCGGCTCCCAGAGCCAGCTCGTTATTTAATTCCGTTACTTTTTGAAAAAGGTCCTTACACCTAGCACAGCCTGTTCCTAGTACTTTTATTTCCGTTTAATGCTGCCTCCTCGTTAAGCGATAAGCCAAATGTTTCAGCAGATAAGTTTATTCTTTTGCCAGTTCGCTTACTGCTTCCGAGATCATCTCGTTAGAAATCCCGCCGTGGAAGCGGGGTTGGCCGTTAAGGTTGACCCGATCCATAATCGCTGTAATTTCCGGGTAATTCTTCATCCCGTTGCTTTGCACATCCACGTAAGTGTACTGAATCCCCTGACCAAAATTTTTGACAAGGTGACGCTTTGGGCGGTTTCAATTCCCTTACTTCTTTGCTTCAATAATAAAAGAAGCAATGTAGTCTTCAAAATGCTTACCCGGCAACCATTTTTTTACAAGCTCTCTGCTGTTAGCTTTCGGCTCTAGTTTAATATCTTTAAAACCTACGCTCTCCAGCTTAGTTCGTATGTCTTCCACGTATTCAGATCCACCCACGCAGCAGGCAATTAAGACCAGGTCTTGTTTTATTTCTTGAGTTAATTGTTGGGTAGCCACAATATCTGATATCGACAGCCTTCCACCAGTCTTAAGCACCCTGAAAGCTTCTTTAAAAACCTGCATTTTATCAAGAGACAGGTTGATCACACAATTTGATATGATCACATCTACAGATGCGTCAGCTACTGGTAAGTGCTCAATTTCTCCCAGTCTAAATTCAATATTGGTGTAGCGGCTTTTTTCGGCATTTTTCCTCGCTAATTTAATCATATCCGGGGTCATATCTACACCGATTACATGTCCGGTTTCACCTACTTGAATTCTGGCAAGGAAACAATCAAAACCGCCCCCGCTGCCAAGGTCAAGGACGACTTCACCTTCTTTAAGGCTTGCAATAGCGACAGGGTTGCCGCATCCTAAACCCATATTTGCCTCAGACGGTACAATATTTAAATCTTTTTCCGTGTAGCCGATATCAACAGCCAATTCGTTCAGGTCCAGTGGAAGGCTTTCACAGCCGCATCCACCCCCACAACAGCCCCCATCTGTGTTTTTCAATGCGACGTCAGCATAATTCTTCCGAATAAACTCTCTAATTTCTTCATTATTACTAACCATACAAGCTCCTCCTTTTTTAGTCTTTAGATTTTTCATCTATATAGACGTAAATAAAGGTAGATGGACGCATTTAATGCAATTATTTTATTGGCAATATTTACAATCTTTGCCTTTATGCTTGTAGTCGACTACATTTCCTCTCCAATCAAGTTCCAGGTAGCAGCAATCTAATAACATTTCTTTTAACTTTTCTTTAGCACGCTGCACCCTTGACTTTGCCCCCGATAAGGAAATGCCCATTTTTTGGCTTAACTCCTTTTGAGTCACGTTCTGAAATTCCGTAATTATAATGGCTTGTTTGTACTTCTCCGGCAATTGATCAATCATTGTTCTCAAACAAGTGGAAATTTCACTATTAAAAGACCGATCCTCTTCAGACTCATCAGCTAATTCTTCCGACAACTCTGCCGAAGGAAAAACTTTATCATTTTTCTATAATAGTCAGCGATAGTATTGCGAGTTATCCTGTATATCCAGGCGTGGATTTTATTGTCATCAGTTAAACTTCCTATATTATTATGAATTTTTACAAAGACTTCCTGCAAAACATCATCAGTATCCAGTTCGTTTGGTATTCGCTTCTTTATGAAATTTTTTAGGGGTGTTCTAAATTCTTCCCAAATGCGATCTGTACAAACAGCCATAACCCTTCACCTCATGACTCTCTTGATACTTCGCGGCATCCGGGGGTGCTGCGCCAAAATTAATATCAGGCAACTGTCAGTATGACCGACGAGTTGTGATTCGCAGCTTTCACAATAAACCTGACCGCTCGTTCTGACCTTAACGATTTTGCCATTTAAAGTGATCACAATGCCATCTGATTTCTTTTTCATTTGCCTCGCCATCCCGTTAACCATTATTCTCTAAATTACTTGGCATACTTACCGACCAGGCTGGCTGCCAGTGTTTCTTCTTCGCTGTTCAGCTGGTCGGGCTGAAATTCAATATTTAAGGCGCTCTTAAAGCCTTTGGTCAAAGTGTCCGCAACCTCTTCCAGATCAACCTGACGCTCAAGTATTTCCTCCAGACAGGTAATTTTTTCGAGTAAAGCTTGTGACTTAACTCTTTCATCACCGGAAAAGATTTCGGAAAGAATTTCTCCCTGAGAACGGATAAGGATAGACCCGTGCTGTAAAATTGTTGAATCAAAACGCTTCTGGGCGCTGCCGACAAATTTTCTGCCGTGCCAGGTAATATCACCAGGCGTGGCCACGGCAAAACAAGCAGCAGGGAAGGGTTGCCTAAGCCCAGCCTGGCTTCGATGCCTAGCGGGGCAAAAGTGTCAAGCAGACCCTGGCATAGATAGCGAAAGGAATCTACCAGCCCCGGCGGTATGCCCTGGCCTAAAGATACGGCTATGCTGTAAGTTAGGTCGCCGTAATGCAGCACCGCCCGGCCTCCTGTGGACCGCCTGACCGGTACTATACCCAGCCTGTCTAGAAGGTCAAAGCGGATACCGGTCATTTTTTGAAAGTAACCCAGCGACAAGGCCGGCGGGCTCCAGGTATACATCCTCAGCACCGGCGGGCTTTCACCACGGGCGTGGCGGCTTACCAGCACCTCATCAACAGCCATATTCCAGGACGGGTCGCCCGGGCCGCTGTCAATCAACCGCCAACGTTGCGCCACCGTTTGTCACCTCCTGGTAGCAATCACCGGCACGGTAAGAGCTGCGTACCAAAGGGCCGGCATAGACGCTTTTAAAGCCTGCTTTTCTTGCTAATTCAGCCCATTCTTCATATTCCTCTTCTAAGACGTAGCGTCTGACGGGATGGTGTTGCCATGATGGCGCCAGGTACTGGCCAATGGTCAGCATGGCCACACCTGTGTCCCCCAACTCTCGAATCAATTCTGCCACTTCCTGCTTTTCCTCTCCCAGCCCCAGCATAAAGCCGGTCTTTACCAGAGTTCCTGCCCGGGCCCTTTGTACGGCTTCTACCAGCAGGCCAAGTGACCGGCGGTAAGAGGCGCCGCGGCGGACGGTTGGGTAAAGCCGGGGGATGGTTTCTATATTGTGGGAGTAAACTTCGGGCTTAGCTTCCAGGACGGTCTCCAGGGAGGAATAAGACCCACTAAAATCAGGAGTCAGCACTTCGACAGCGGGAGGGGCCGGCAAAGAGTGCAGCTCTTTGATTACTCCAGCAAAAAGGCCGGCGCCCCCGTCGGGTAAGTCGTCTCTGGTTACGGAAGTAACTACAACGTGCTTTAGCCCCAGGGCTTTAACCGCTTCTTTTAGACGTACCGGTTCTTGCTGGTCGACTTCACCCGGTTTGCCATGGCCGACAGCACAAAAGGCGCAGTTTCTGGTGCACACATTGCCTAGGATCATGAAGGTGGCGGTGCCCCGAGAGTAACAACTGCCCCGGTTAGGGCACAAGGCGCCCCGGCAAACTGTATTTAATCCATGTCTGGCTAGGGTGTTTTTTATTAAACGATTCATTGAAGGGTCTTTTTTTTGCTTGGCCAGGATGATTTTATCAATCAGCCAATGCGGCACCGGCAGCGTTGTTTCGTCCATGCCAATCCACCTGCTTTACTACAATATAGAACATTACGATTTGATCTGGCTCTGGTCAATACTTTTATTTCTTACTTGAAACATTTGTCTCAGGAATTAAGGCACTGGTTAGCCTGCCGACCCGCTGCCCAAAAAGATTATGGCAAATGTTTCATTTGCCATTGCATAATATAAGCCCCTGTTACTAGATTATTTCAATCTCCGGCTCAATGGTGATCTCACTTTTTACCGACTCCGCGATAGTGGAGTATTTCCTGGCCATTTGCAGAGCTCTCTTTACTACGTTCACCGAGCTACCCCGTACCTTGAGCTTGGGGTACAGCACGATTTTATTAAACCAGGAGGTTCTATCAATATGTTCCTCCACATCGCCCCGGGCGGTACATTCAAAAGAAACCAGATCCAGCTTGAAGCGCTCTGCTGCCCAAAGCACCATCATGTGAACGCAGGTGTTTATCGCTATCATGTAGGCATCCTCAGGCGTCATCACATTCGGATGTCCGTGCAAGGTAGGGGGGGCGGAAAAACTCATCTCGGCGCCGTTCTCGCAGTAAGTAAAGCCAGTGTGTTCGCCTGTCCAGACCACTTTATTCGTATAAGCAGGCATATGATCACCCCTAATTGTTCTTTAAAATCTGATCAACTCTATTAGCAATTTCATTAGCAACCAGGTCAACAGCAGCCCGGTCTTTTTCAGTAAGTGCCCGCCTGGACTGGGGTGGTTCAACACCGTGTTCTTTTAGCAATTCGGAAACAACAATGGAGTGGTAAGGACGGCTGCTCAGTTTTTCGGTGCTAATCAGGCCGCAGCGCTTGTCACAGCCGTCAACGGTGATGGTAGGAAAATTTTTGGCAAAATTTCGATCTTCTTTACCGCCGGCTATAAAAAGCGGCAGGCAAATTGTAACTGTATCATGAGGACGAAGTTCATCTAAAACTTTTCTGCTGGCAAAACGGGTAAGGGTTCCCTCACAGAATTCCTCGCCATTACAGGGTATAATGCCCACTTTTTGGGGCTTCTTAATCTCCACTAACATGTCCAACATGTTTGTCAACCCCTTCTTTGTTTCAGGTTTCGCTTGACTAGCCTAAGGATGCAAATCATCATTATCTGGCATGCTTTATTACCCTTTTTTTATTAGGCAATCCACTTCATCTTTGAGATTCTCCGCTAGAATCTGTGCCAGCTTGAAGCCCGGCTCGCCCAGTTCGAGGACACCCTGCGCCTTCAGGTCCTTGTGCTGCTTGAAGATATCGATAACCCGCACCGCGTGGTCAACCTGCTGGCCCGTAGCTTCGACGTTTTTTCGCGCGCAGCCCTGCGCACACCCGTCTACGGTAATGACTATATTATCTTTTACCAGTGCTTTGGACTCCGGGTCGTCAATCATCAATCGGGCCAGGCAGGTTGTGATAACATCTTCCGGTCTCAGGTCCTCGGCTAGGGAGTACACAGCCTGGCGGCTAATCTCGCCAAAGGCCTTACCGATACCACTGCAGGGCAGGACTACGATTTTTTTGCCCATAATCATCCCCCTTAACTTTGTATTATAAAATCTTTTGTTGAAAGCTAATTGCTTAAACTTATTTTTCTACTTGCTGCTTAATTTTTTCTTCCATAACCGGGAAGTATTCTTCTGCTTTCATTAGGGTGTTTTTCTCCGCTTCCCATTTGGATGGCGCAATTTTAAACAGCCAGCCTGCTTCGTAAGGTTCGGAGTTGACGAACTGCGGGTCAGCTTCCAGGGCGCTGTTTACTTCCTTGATCATCCCGCTTGCCGGGGAGATGAGATCGACAGTGGCCTTAATTGTTTCAATAACGCCAGCTTTGCCGCTCTGCTCCACTTCCGCCCCTATTTCCGGCAGCTCCAAAAATGCTACGTCACCAGATGTTTTTTGCAAAAAATCAGTTATACCAATAGTGAGTAGTTCCCCATCCTCTTTTATCCAGCACTCATCCCAATGGTACAGGTAACCCTGCTTAACTTTGAACACAAACTTGTCATGAATTGCTTCCAGCATATCCTGGCTCACCTAACCGACCTCCTTTGATTATTCCTGGCTGTGCTTATAGGCACTGCAGTCGAGTAGTCTGCGATCTGCGGGTCACTTGCATAAATTGCGGACTTTTGGCTTTATCTTGCTCCCTCAAATTCATTTGAGTAGTATTTCTGCTTGAATTTAAGGGCAATGTTCACCATCCCGATCATCACCGGCACTTCAATAAGCGGGCCGATTACTGCTGCAAAGGCTTGGCCGGATTCAATGCCGAATACGGCCACAGCCACTGCGATGGCCAACTCAAAGTTATTGCTGGCTGCAGTGAAGGCAAGGGTAGTGGACTGTCCGTAATTGACCCCGAAGGATTTACTAAGAAAAAAGGACAGAAAGAACATGATCACAAAGTAAACCAATAGCGGTATGGCGATTCTAACCACGTCCAACGGTAAGGTAATGATATAGTTGCCTTTCAAGGAGAACATCACGATAATAGTAAATAAAAGGGCGATCAGCGCAAGCGGGCTGATTTTGGGGATGAATTTTTTCTCGTACCATTCTTTACCCTTGGCCGGCATCAGAGTAAATCTGGTGATCACACCGGCGAGGAAGGGAATGCCGAGGTAAATCATCACGCTTTTAGCCACTTCAGCCATGGAAATATGGATGGCTATGGACTTGAACCCCAGCCACTGGGGTAGAAGAGTAACGAAAAAGTATGCGTAAACTGAAAAGAAAAGCACCTGGAAAATTGAGTTTAGGGCTACCAGCGCCGCCGCGTACTCAGAGTCCCCTTTGGCTAAAGAGTTCCAGACGATAACCATGGCAATGCACCGGGCCAGGCCGATGATAATGATGCCCACCATATATTCGGGGTAGCTTTGCAAAAAGAGGACCGCCAAAAAGAACATCAGTACCGGTCCGATAATCCAGTTCTGAGCCAAAGAGAGCCCCAGCACCTTGACGTTTCTAAATACCTTGCCAATTTCCTCGTACTTAACCTTGGCCAAGGGCGGGTACATCATCACAATCAGGCCGATGGCGATGGGGATTGAAGTAGTGCCAACCTGGAATTTTTTTAGCAGGTTCGCCACTTCTGGGATAACATAACCCAGCCCGACGCCAAAAAACATGGCCAGAAAGATCCATACTGTTAAGTAGCGATCGAGTAAGGACAGCCTGCCTGCGGGTTTTTCCGACATACTACTGTTTACCTCCTCTTCTCTTGATAACAACTTTTTCCTCGCAAATTTCTTTTTCACAAACTTCAGGGTCGAAACCCATTTCGGTGCAAAGATTCGGATTTTGCCTGAGCGGTGATGGTTTCGGGGAGGTGCAGTTAAAGCAAGAAAGCTCTTCAAGAAAACAATTTATCTGCTCCAAAAATTCCTTACAGCCATCTTTTCTTAAGGTGTAGAAGACAATTTTTCCCTCCTTTTCACTATTTATTAATCCGACCTGTTTCAAAATCTTTAAATGATGCGCGATGGCCGGCTGTGACAGGCCAATGGCCTGGATAATCTCACAGGCCCCCATTTCCTGTTTGGCTAAAATTTTTAATATATTTTGCCTGTGTGTGTCAGCCAGAGCTTTAAGAATGTTGATCATTGCCTTACCTCATCCGTATAATATATTTAAATAGTTAAATGTTTATGTG
Organism: Pelotomaculum sp. PtaB.Bin104; assembly: GCA_002067205.1. Taxonomy (GTDB): domain Bacteria; phylum Bacillota; class Desulfotomaculia; order Desulfotomaculales; family Pelotomaculaceae; genus MVQL01. The sequence continues at coordinate 3,015 of MVQL01000194.1, read as the reverse complement.
TAACATTATAGCTATCACTATTTTTTAAGTCAAGTTTAAATTGTGTAGAATTTGAAAGATTTACCTGCCACTGTTCGACAATGATCTTGCGCGCGTCCACTGATGCTGAGGAAGGTTGAGGATGGTAGGTTTGGCAGGGCGGTTGCCGGATTGCTATCGGGTATTAAAGTGGGCTGACCTAATTATCTAAGGCCAGCCCACTTTAATAATTTTCCACTAGTGAAGCCATGACATTCACATCTTTTTACCTACCAATAAATACATTGACACCTTCATGTTGGCAGCCTGGACAGCGAAATGTGGCAAGGAGATTAATCCAATGTTCATTCAGCAACATCATATTGAACAACGGTATCGTGCCCGTCAAAGTAAACCAGGTCTCCTTCAGGAAGATGCCAGACTGCTTGCAAGGATTTAGGCTGTTTTATTCCGTTGATATCACGGTAATCTCCACAAATTGCCGACCATTTGACTTGCTTCTGGTTACCTTTGGTATCAACATACAACCGATCATCGGTAGTAAAGCTCTCTAATAAACCATTCTTATCGAAGGAAAAAACTCCGCTTGCCGAAATCCCATAATATGAAATCGTACCCTTGGCGTGGTTTGCATCAATTGCTTCCCAACTCATAAAGTCTTGTAAAGCGAAGTTGGGCATCAAAAGACTTTCTGCCAGGCAATTGACGAGACTGGACTGGTTCAGTGCTTCACCCTTTTGGTTGAATAAGGTTACACTTTTGGCAATAACTCCTTTCATAGAACCAATGCCATTTTGATATGAATCAATCCCTTCAAAGGGAATACTGTATAAATGAGTATCGATTAAGGCAACCCGTTCCGGTTTTTCAACTGAATTGTATTGAATGTACTTAATTTTCAATTTCGGCATGCTCGAGGACAGTATGAAGTCAACATCGTTATGAAGGATTTTCATGTTGGACATTTTGGGTTGGCCAATAAATCCGCAATTATCAAAATATCTTTGCAGAGGCAGAGGAAGATCTGCAATATCCTCTTTGGTAAAAACCTGATTTTGGGCATGCAAACCTGAGTTCTGACTGCTTTTCAATTGCTCAAATTCGGATTTCACCGGTGAATAGGGAATCGAAAACCATGTAAATATTCCCAGGAAAAGAAAAATAAAAATCCCTAAAGCCCAATACATAATACGCCTGCCTCTTTTCATTAATAAAACACTCCTATGTCGCTTACTCTAAAGCAGCTGATACGGTTACCCTCTTACAGACCGAAATAATCTTAAGTTGAAATACAATGCGAATATTGCTAACACAACAAAGCTGCCGACTTTGGTGATCAGAGCCGGCGCAGGGATATCAATTCCGGCTAATACCTGGAAAACCGTTTGGGTAAGAAGCATAATACCAATAATTGAACAAACTATCAACATGATTGACAATAAGACATACCCTCTTAGCTCTAATCATTAATTGTCACCTGCCCACTTATACGGAACCTATCCTTATCTTAACTCCACCGCCTATTTTTATCAAACTTTACCGACACTTATATCACCACCGGCAGCCCGTTATAGTCGGCATAGCCTTCTACGTGCAGATAACCGGGATGTTTGCGGAGGCTTTTTCGGCATGGCTAAAATACCAGAGTTCACGGGTTCTGCCTAAAGCGCCTTTGGTCAAGCGATCCTATTGTCGCAATCAATGGGACAAACTCATGGCTTTTCTGAAGGACAGGCGGCTAACCCACACCAAGGGGTCCCTATGCCGGTGCTGTAGGTCACATCAACTATGGGGGAGATATGGATACCTGCTTAACTATCCGCACCCTGATTGTGCAAGGGAATACCGGCTATATCCAAGCCGGGGCAGGTATAGTGGCCGACTCAGACCCCTGCAAGGCCAGGGAATTGGTCCATGGCAAGCTATCTCCCATCTATCACACCGGGGAAGGGATCTTTTCGGGCATCCCCTTGGAGACCTAGTTAGACAACTAACAAAAATAACACAAGAAAGGGGGCGAGGCAATTGGCAAAGGTGCTCCGCATGAGCTTTAAAAACGAGGGCGGCAATACCGTCAGCATCAGCCTTGACGCGCCGAAAGACACCCTGACCGCGGCCGGGGTGGAAGCGGCGATGGACCTGGTGATCACCAAAAACATCTTCACCTCTTCCGGCGGCAACCTGGTGACTAAGGCCGACGCCAAGATTATCGACACCGCCGTGACCGACCTGTACACGCCTGCGTAATCAGGTTAAGCTTAAGGCCGGTAGTGCGGTTGCAAGGGAGGGTAAACCTCCCTTTTTTTACGCCGGGCGGGATGCTGCCCGGAAAGCGGTATAAACAGTACAGCCTGCTGCTGTGGATTCGCGTTATGTAAATGCCAGGGAGCCCACGGTCAACTCAGAAATTAAAAGGGGGCGACGGCAGGTGGAAGAAACCTTAAAGCTTGCGGCAAATTACGGTTTTCCGATGGTGGTGGCCGGCTACTTGCTGATCCGGCTGGAGCCGATCATCAAAGATTTGCAAAAGAGCATTAACTCGCTGACCATTGTGGTCGCCAGGCAGAGCGGCCTGGAGATGGACGAAGTCAGCCGGATCATCAATTGGTAACCACGTGTAAAAAATTATACCGCTTCCAGGCAAAAACCTGGAATAATCTTGCAAACACACAGAACAATAAAAGATTGTCTAGCTTATTCACGACCCCCTAAAAGTAAAGGGGGTCGTTGCCAATAATAGCCTCTACCGCCTCTTCTTCGCTATTAAAAACTCGGGCTGGCCCTTGATGTTGCATCATGCGTAAAGCTCACTATTGATCAAAAGTCTGGAAAACTTATTTCATTGCTTCTTCAATTGCTACGGCAACCGAGACTGATGCTCCAACCATCGGATTATTACCCATACCAATTAGCCCCATCATCTCTACATGCGCCGGTACTGAGGATGAGCCTGCAAACTGGGCATCGGAATGCATTCTTCCCATGGTATCTGTCATTCCATATGAAGCAGGACCTGCTCCCATGTTATCCGGGTGA
>MVQL01000193.1 GCA_002067205.1 Pelotomaculum sp. PtaB.Bin104 | reverse complement strand
CGCGTCAGTAACGTGCCGGTCACGCATGATCCACTCGTACCCCCTGAACATGGTGCCGCTTGCGTTTGCTTCTGTTACCCGTCCGTTTTCAAGCATCACGTCAACGGATAACAGGCCGCTCAGGCGGGTGACGGGGCTAAACATAACTCGCTGTTTGCTCATACTTTATCTCCTCTCTGGCTCGCAATTTTTTTACCGCCTTCTTGACCTTTGCTTTTTTCAGGCATTGGAGTGAAAAACGGCGAGGAGCCGTCAGGGAAATCCTCATTGGTGCAGCCAATACAGGGGGTGTTGGCCTTGACCGGCCAGCTTACGTGATTTATCCACAGCCTGTACGGGCAGTCGGCGCCCGTGCGGGGACCCATACACCCGAGTGAAAACATGCATTCTATGCCACCAAGCTTTTTAGCGAAATCCTTATTATCAAAGTAAGAGCGCCGCTGGCAGTGCCTGTGCACCGTAAATCCGTAAAACAGATTAGGGCGGCCTATCTGGTCAAGATCCGGCCTGCCATACATTAAAAGGTGAGCCAGGGTTCCTACGAACCAATCGGGGTTGACCGGGCAGCCGCTGACGTTGATCACTTCCCTGTCCAGCACGTCACGGACGCCGACGCTGCCGGTAATATTGGGCCGGGCCGCGGTAGGTCCGCCGAAGCTGGCGCAGGTGCCGATGGCTACAACGTATTCAGCCAATCCCCCCAGCCAGGTTACCGTTTCAAGGGCGGTAATGAAACGTGTTTCGGTGCGGGCGATAGCGTTATACAGACCGTTGTCCTTCTTAGGTATAGCTCCCTCAACAACCAGAGTAAACTTTCCTTTGTATGTTTCAGAAACTTGCTCTAGAATACTGAGCGCCCCCCTACCTTGGGCGGCCATGAAGGTGTTGCTGTAAAGTAGATCTATCATTTCCGTGAAAACCCGGTCCAGATAAGGGTAGGTAGTATTCATAAAAGCGATGTTGTTGTCACCGCTGTCGTTGGTCTCGATCCAGATCACCGGCAGCTTCGTTTTATTATGGAAGGCCAGATGTTCCTTAACTACGGGCAAGATTGCCCCTGAGAGGGCGTGGCTACCGCCGGACGACAACTCACGACATATTTTGAAAAACTCTTCTTTTTGCACGGCACAACTCCTCTTCAAATTTATTAAGTGCAATAATCCGCAATATATTTTATGCAGACATTTTATAAAAACTTCATAAATATCCACGAGCCGTTGGTACTAACAGCGATAAATCACATTACAGGTATAGTTGGTGTTAGCCTCCCTTAATTACAAACAATAATTTTTTTGCTCAACGAGTTTCTCATATTGAATTGGCTTCAGCTTAAATTACCCAGTAGCTTGATTCCGCTTGTTTCACCGGGAACTGCCGGAGAACGTAAAAAAAGCCTTGCCCAATTCAAAAAGGACAAAGCTCTACCCTCAAGCATACAGCAGCCTTCTTTCCGCAATGGGAGGCATCAGTTTCCCGATGTACCCTAAAGGCCAGGTAATCATACCTTTGGCTAATATCGCCTGGCTCGGAGAATTTATTTATTTATATGGTAAAGCTATCCTTTTTGTTTCGTCATTCTATCTTTTCAAGAGGCCCATATAAGCCAGCTAGCTACATTAAAGCTTTTAAGTATAGCACTTGCAAGGCGGGGTTAACTTAACTATCTGCATGTAAATCTTGGTTCGTGCAGGTGTCAAAATGATTTTCTGATACAAATTTGCCAAAAATTGTGGTATACTATTGATGAGGATGAATCTCAAAAAAGTTTACCCTTTGATTGAATGGAGATGTTGCGTATATAGGTTATGAAGGTTATTTCTACTAATTAAAAAATGCGCTGAGTTTCTCATACTGAGAGAGCGGGGGAACCAATCTTATTGGGGTGAAACCTTTACAGGCAGGGAATCCCTTTTCCCGAATCCGTCAGCTAACCTCGTAAGCGCTGAAAGGGAATCCAAGGTTAATAATTTACTATCATAACCAGGGGTTTACCTTTGGTTATTTTTATTTAATTCTGGCTCTTTTCATTAAGACCACAAAGGAGTGATCACATGAAAGAAAAAAGGGTTTTGCAAAATCTTCACCGATCCATACTTAGGAGCAATAAACTTAAAGCGGATGCCCTAGCTTTCCTTGAGGATGTAAAAGCCCTGCCGGATAAGGCTGCTGTTCAGAAACAAACCTTAGCGCGAAAAAAGAGGATTTTGGAGATCCTGGGCGGCACCGAGAAAGACTGGAGTAATTGGCAATGGCAGATTAAAAACAGAATCAAAGACAGTGCTGTTCTAGCCGCAATACTCGGCTTAAGCGATTTGGACCGGAAACGCATCGATAAAGTAAGCCTACATTATCGCTGGGCTATTTCTCCCTACTATCTGAGCCTGGTCGCTGCTGATTATGAGGACAACCCCATATATCGCCAGGCTGTTCCTGATATTGGAGAATTAGCTCCGGGAGGCAGTCTGGATCCGATGAATGAAGCCCAAACTTCGCCGGCTCCCTGTGTGACCCGCAGATACCCGGACCGCATGATTATCAATGTAACTAACCAGTGTGCCATGTACTGCCGTCACTGTCAGAGAAGACGCAATATCGGTGAGATTGACCGGCATGCGCGCCTGGAAGACATTAAAGTGGCGCTTGACTATGTGGCCAAGAATGAAGAGATCCGGGATGTATTAATTACCGGCGGAGATGCCTTGTTGCTAAGCAATCAGATGTTAAACTTCATCCTAGCCGAGCTGCATAAGATACCTCATGTCGAAATCAAGCGTATCGGAACCAGGACCCCAGTAACGATGCCGCAGAGGATCACGCCGGAGATCATTGACATCATCCATCGTTATCCCCCGGTTTTTATCAATACCCAATTCAATCACCCGCTGGAGGTTACCTCAGAGGCTAAATTAGCCTGTGACCGGCTTATTGAAGCTGGGGCTGTGCTCGGCAACCAGGCGGTTTTGCTGCGCGGGATCAATGACAAGCCCTTCATCATGAGAAAACTGAATCAAGAGTTATTGAAGATAAGGGTGCGCCCCTACTATATATTCCATGCCAAGAACGTGCAGGGAACCGGTCACTTTCAGACCAGTATCAACCAGGGAATGGAGATTATGGAGTCGCTGCGCGGTCACACCTCCGGGTTGGCTATTCCAACGTATATTGTTAATGCCCCGGGCGGGTTTGGCAAAATACCGGTAATGCCCAACTACCTAATGAAAATGCAAAAGGACAAAATTGTCTTGCGCACATGGGAGGGGAGAATTTCGGAACTTGATAACCAGCCTCAACTATACACTGAAGAAAGTGATCTGGAGGTGTAAAGCATGTTTTGTCAGGGGGGTTTAGATATCTGTTATTCAAAAGAAGATGTATATAAACTAGTCGAAAAACATGGAATTGAGTTAATCCGCTTGCAGTTCACCGACATTTTTGGCCAATTGAAGAGTACAACTATAATGAGCGATGAACTGGACAAAGCCTTTTCAGGACAGATCATGTTTGACGGCTCATCTATTAAGGGCTTTTCACGCATTGAAGAGTCTGACCAATGCATAATACCTGACCCTGCAACATTTGCAGCTATGCCATGGCACCCGCCACGGGGGGAAGCCCTGGAAGGCCGCATGATTTGTGATGTGTATACCCCCGGTGGCGCTCCTTTCGAAGGCTGTCCGAGGTATATCCTGAAAAAAGCCTTAAACGAAGCAAAGTCATTGGGTTACACCTTTAATGTCGGTCCGGAGGGAGAGTTCTTCCTCTTCCAGACCGGTGAGAAAGGACAGGCTACCTTTGATATTCACGACACAGCAGGATATTTTGACCCCGTTACAATAGATCGGGGCGAGAATGTCCGTCGCAATATCATCCTTACTCTAAAAAAGATGGGGTTTAAGATAGAGGCTTCCCACCATGAAGTAGCCCCCGGACAACATGAAATAGATTTCAAATATGATGACGGGCTGGCTGCAGCAGATAAATGGGTGATTTTTAGGGATGTAGTGAAAATTACTTCTCAAAAACACGGGCTCTATGCCACCTTTATGCCCAAACCGTTTTGTGGTCAAAATGGCAATGCCATGCACTGTAATCAATCACTATTTAAGGGCAACAACAATGCTTTTTATGACCCTGAACAGCCTGATGGGGTGAGTAAAATTGCCCTTAATTACATTGGTGGACTTTTAAAGCATTCAAAGGGGATGATGGCTGTTACTAACCCCATAGTCAACAGTTATAAAAGGCTGAAACCGGGTTATGAAGCCCCTGTAAACATCGCTTGGTCCACATGTAACCGCAGCGCTCTTATTAGAATCCCTGTTGCCCGGGGAGATTCCACCAGAATTGAACTGAGAAACCCTGATCCCACGGCTAATCCATACCTGGTATTTGCCTTGATGTTACGTGCCGGCCTTGATGGGATCAACAATAATATAGAACCGCCGGCACCCATAAACGAAAATGTTTACAAACTTAAGGATAAACAACTAGTGCTTTTGCCCCGTGATCTCAAGGAAGCTATTGAGGAAATGAAGAAAGACCCTCTGGTAAGAGAAACTTTAGGAGACCATGTTTTCCAAAGTTATGTTGCTGCCAAGGAGAAGGAATGGGATGATTATGCGGAACATGTTCATGAGTGGGAAATAGTCAGGTATTTTAAAAAGTTTTAATTTTTAGTCCGCTATCCCCGCCTGTCCTGAGCACCTCCGTTTGAAATTGCCTTGCTTGGATGCTCAGGTAAAGGAGAAAAAGTCTAGCATTATTAATTAACAATTTGTCAGCAATACGGAAATATCCACAATATTGGATATAAAGTCAAAATCAAGTCCAACCTAAGTCAAATTAATTATGGCCCCCAGACAAACCTGGCTTAAAACGCCGCAATCTCAGGGCATTAGTTACTACTGATACTGAGCTGAAGGCCATTGCTGCCCCGGCGACCACTGGGTTTAAAAAGCCTAGCGCTGCTACCGGGATGCCGATGGTGTTGTAGGCTAAAGCCCAGAAAAGGTTTTGCTTGATGTTTTTAATAGTGGCCCGGCTGAGTCTGATGGCTGCTACAATCCCTCGCAGATCTCCTCTCATCAGGGTAATGTCCGCGGCTTCAATGGCCACGTCGGTACCGGTGCCAATGGCAAAGCCAACGTCGGCGGTGACAAGGGCTGGGGCGTCATTGATGCCGTCTCCCACCATGCCGACGGTTTTGCCCTGAGCACGGAGCTTTTCAACTTGTTTAGCTTTATCCTCCGGCAGCACCTCCGCCAGCACGTTTTCAACCCCCACTTGCTGGGCGATGGCTTCGGCGGTGCGCCGGTTATCCCCGGTCAGCATCCACACCTCCAGCCCCATGCTCTTCAACTGGGCAATGGCCTCTTTTGAGGTTTCCTTGATTGTGTCAGCCACGCCGATGATGGCCGCTGGCTTGCCGTCTACCGCCATGAGCATGGCCGTCTTGCCCTCTCCTTCCAACTTTGCAATCGCCGCAGTCAGCTCTGTGATATCAACTTGATTTTCCTGCATCAACTTCCTTGTGCCCAATAAAATTCTGCTGCCTTCGATTACCGCATCAACGCCGTGGCCAGGGATGGCCTTAAATTGCTGTGGATCATTTAATGCAGCGTCCTTTTCTTTGGCGTATCTGATAATAGCCTGGGCAAGCGGATGTTCAGAATTTTTCTCCGCAGTGCCGGCCAGCTGCAACAGCTCCTTTTCATACCCTTTATATTCCGGCGCGGGGAGTAGATCCGTCAAAGCGGGCTCTCCTTTGGTAATGGTTCCGGTTTTGTCCAGGATGATTACCGTCAGTTTATGAGTTTTTTCCAGGTACTCGCCGCTCTTAATGAGGATACCGTTTTCCGCTCCCTTGCCGGTGCCCACCATAATTGACGTTGGAGTGGCCAGTCCAAGGGCGCAGGGGCAGGCAATCACCAACACGGCGGTAAAATTTAAAAGTGCCCTGGTAAAATTGCCGGGCGCGCCAAAGTAGAACCAGGCAAAAAATGTAACTAGTGCGAACGCTACTACCACAGGCACGAAATAGGCGGAGATTACGTCGGCCATACGCTGAATTGGCGCCTTGGAGCCCTGGGCTTCTTCCACTATTTTTACGATCTGGGCCAGGGCGGTGTCCTTCCCCACCTTGGTTGCCTCAAACTTAAAAGTACCCAGCTTGTTTATCGTTGCTCCAATTACTTCATCCCCGGCCTTCTTGTCCACCGGAACGCTTTCCCCGGTAAGCATGGATTCGTCCACCGTGGAATTGCCTTCCTGCACTATCCCATCCACCGGTATTTTTTCACCGGGGCGAACCACGACGAGGTCATTTACTTCCACTTCTTCCACGGGTATTTCTATTTCCCGGCCGTCCCTAACCACGTGAGCGTTTTTAGCCTGGAGCCCGATCAGCTTTTTAATTGACTCGGAGGTCCTGCCCTTGGCAATGGTCTCCAAGGTTTTACCCAATAGGATCAGGGTAATGATAATGGCCGCGGTTTCGTAGTAAACCCCGGTCACCCCAATACGCCCGCCCCAAAAGGTAACTACGACACTATATAAGTAAGCGGCAGTAGTACCCAGGGCTACCAGCACCGACATGTTAGCGCTTCGCCCCCGCAGGGCCACGTAAGCTTCCTTATAGAAATTGGCCCCTGCGATAAACTGGATCGGGGTAGCTACAGCAAATTGGAAATATGGGTTCATGAAAAAAGCAGGGATCACATGGTGCAAGTTAAAAACCATCGCCAGCATGTCTACCACCAGGGGAGCGGACAAAACACCGGAAAATACCACCAGTGACTTTTGCCGCCTGATTTCTCTTTCCCGCTCTTGCCGTTCCAGATCAGCCGTGGTGCGGTCATCCACCTCAAAAGCCTTATAACCTATGTCGGCAACGGCTTTTTTAATCTCCGGCACATCGATCCCGGCCGGGTTGTATTCCACTACGGCTTTTTCCGTGGCAAAGTTCACCGCCGCCCTGGTGACACCAGGCAGTTTGCTGAGGCCCTTTTCGATCCTGGCGGCACAGGCGGCGCAACTCATTCCGGAAAGCTTCAATTCGGTGCGACCCGTTACCGGACGGTAGCCGGTTTCTTTGATCTTGTCCAAAATTTTCTCCGGGGTTATCGATTCCGGACGGTAATCCACGGTGGCGGTTTCAACTGCAAAGTTCACACTGGCGCCCTCAACGCCGGCTGTTTTAGAAAGTGCTTTCTCTATGCGGCTGGCACAAGCGGCGCAGGACATCCCAGCTACTTTTACGGTCAGTTTTTTTACATTCTTCGGTTTAGAGCGGGCGGCAGTCGCTTCAGCACCTGTCAAGCAAACCCCTCCAAATAATAAATTAATTTTATAAAAACTCAGCATAAATAAACTTTTAAATAAGATGCCCTATAAAGACGGGGACATTCGCAAATACCACTCTCATTTTTGGGAATTGTACTTTTGCCGACACTTATATTAAATTTTAGTTTGCTTTCTACCTGTATAGCAGGATACTGCACGGGGAATTATAATCCTGATTTTATAATGAGGGGAGGCGACAAAATGTTACAGAATAAGCAAGCGGTTGTGCAATGTATCCAGACTTGTACCAAGGCAGCTAACGATATCCGTGGCACAGCCAACGGGATTAATAACGCCGGTGTAAGGGATATGCTTACCCAGGGCGCACATCATATTGAGCTGTGTATTCGCCAGTGCGAAAGTGCTACGCAGATGCCCTAGTGAAATTAAATGAGATTATTGGGAGGTGAACCAGTAATGCAAAATACCCAAACAATTCAACAGTGTATACAAACCTGCCAGCAAACCGCTGCCCAAATGCGGAACTTGGCCAATTCCGAAACCGATCAAATGGCAAAAAACAAGCTGGTAGAAGGCGCCCACCACTTGGACCTTTGTATAACGGAATGTCAATATTCCCTGCAACAGATTCAGGGTGGCATGGCTTAAAATAAAGTAAGCATACAAAAGCGCGCCCTTTGTGGGGGCGCTTTTGTATGCTTCCGAAAGGTGAAGCGGTTTGGAACTTTATATATGCGGCATGTCAATGGAAAGAGCGCCATGCAGGGTTTTTTGGACTCTTTCACTGATCAAGCAGGTAGAACCGATCAAAAAGCCATGCATAAAAGGGGGATGGTCCATGCTGCGTGGGTTGACTTCCTCTATATACCTCACTACAGATGTTGGAACAGAATCCCAGCTAACAAACAAAAACGGCGTGTGCTTACCCATGTGAGAAAATGAAGTGGAAGAAACTAAATACTGCCAGCACTCTAACAACGTAAAACTGAAGGCGTGACCTTCCTTTGTGTTACGATTCCAACCGTATTTACTGACAGGACTCTTGTAACGGGCAAATAAAACCGAGGTTTCAAAGGAGTTAGCACCCGCGATGCGGTCCACAAAGGTAACATTGAGGGCGCGCAGTTCATGCAGCACCCGCTCTGAAATGAATTGGCTGCTGCCAATAACGTAAACCTTCGCATTTCTGGTGTTCCTGATGGCCCATCTGGTTGCCTCGGGCAAACGATCTTTTTCTGTAAGCAAAATTGGGTCACCCATATGAGCTGACCAACTTGCGGCTATAGCTCCTCCAGAGGCAGGATCAATGGAAACCAGTTGTATGTCCTCAGGAAAACCTCTTTTCTGAGCCACCAAGGCAGCTGTTTCAAACATATTGGTCCCTGCTATACGTTCGACAGAAAAACCTAGCCGGCGCACGTCAGCTAGTACACTTTCACCTAAGCTGCCTACCACTACTACTTGGGCGCTTTCCGGCGTACCGCTTGGGTTTAAGCGGAGAATCTCAGCAGCTAAAATGTCTGGGAGACGGTAAGGGTCAGTTAATATCAGCGGGCCGTCTACAGGAAAGTGCTGGAGGGGAGAAGCTGCCACAGCCTCGCCGAAAACATCTCCCCTGGCCAGGTAAACCGCTTTGGGGCGTTCGGTGACAAATACCAAACGGCTGACTGAAACCTCAGTCTCGAACAAGTTACATCCGCAGGCCCTGGTGGTATTAGTGGTATCGGGGCAGTATAATGTGATTATTCCGTTATAATTACTCATAGATGTTCCCTTGTTCCCTCTTTTATTATTACCATATTTTATGCGGTCATTTACTTTTGGGAACCATGAATCTCTACCAAAGAAGCGTACTCCTCCAGCTCGATCACTTCTCACTTCTTCGTTTATTCCTACAATCGTAAATTAGTGATACAAGTACTGGTATGTTAATAAGACTATTGCCTCTGTATAGTAGGAAATTGCACGGGGAATTATAATCCTCTTCCACTTCAGCCAGGTTAGGCGCGTCGGCCTGACGTATCTCCGACAGGAGCAATTCCAGCGGAAAAAGCGCTTTCTTCATATTTTGCCGCAGGATTTTTCCACCCATCACCAGGGGAATAGCCATACCGCCAATAATCCTAGACATGGTGCGGCTTTTACTTTTGAGATGCAGTTACTAAAAAAGGGTGCTTAACTAATACAAAAGCCAGGGCGTATCAGTTCCCTGGCTCATTTCCTTAATTAATCTTTAAGTTAAATAAAGAAACAACAACCACAAACAAGCAAGATCAAAATAAGGAAGATGATAAATGCCGAGCCGCCAAAACCTGTGCCACAAGTACCACCTACGCCAAATGCCATTTATATCACTCCTTTCGTTCCTATCAGTCTAATTATCTTTTTACATTATATTTAACAAAAAAATTAATATTGTGAATCTGATTTCAAACCAAATTATTATTCTGAAACTGCTCTTTGAATGCATACAGGATGGATAAATTCAGGACTGCCTTAACATTGTTAACTTCAACCACCAACAATACACCTATAAGATAATCCCCGACGTGGGTTTGTTATTTGACTTGACCGTGCTCCTGTTCTTCAAAATAGTTTAAAATTCAAAAAATACCTCCGAAGAGGTCTATTGTGCAAAGAGGCTCCTCGAACCAGCCGTTCTCGATCATTATGTTTATCTCGTCCTCTCCGTCCTTGGAATGCTAGTTGCGAGTGAACAAGAGGAAGCAATTCTTTATACCCAGATCGCACAAGCAGTGCCATCGGAAGAGCTTAGAAAGGATAATTCTCCATAAAGCCAAAATGGAACGACGCGAGGCCCGTAGACTCGAAATGCTATCACAATATTTTGGTGTTGCACCTGTTGCCTCATCAGTATAATTAACCTAACCATTTAATCCCCGAAATAAATTACAATGGGGTGGCTTTTTTATATTCAAAGAAAAAAGAGCTTGATAAAAAAGCTCTATATTATCTCCGGTTTATGATAACATTGTTTTTGCAGCATCGCTGTCGATAATATCAGTGGTGATTCCGTTTGATGAGACACTTGGCTGATTGGTATAGCCGTAGAAAAAGTTACCGTCCCCAACGCAAAAAGAATTGGCGTCTGCTTCCTGGTGAATGTTGTTCTTAGCGGAATTGACCGCTATTTCGCCGTGGTTAAAAATGCCACCAGATTGAAGGTCAATGGTGAGCCCACCTATCATTATTGCCAAAAAAACCACCTCAATCTTTTATATAGCCAACTTTCCGCAAAAAATAATCAAAATTCTTATTAATAATATCGGCACTTATCTTTCTAAATTCCAACTCCGGGGCGTTGGAAAACGAATTTTGAAAATTATTTTTCCCCTGGTTAAAAGAATTAATGTCTGCCTCGTTGTGCAAGTTGTTTTTGTTACTAACTAAAAATACTTTACCAAAATTAAATTTTCCGCCAGTTTGAATAGCAACCTTTACTGGTCCTATAACTAGAGGCACTGTTTAAACTACCTCGCTTCCCTGCCGGGAGAACACTAATTAGCTCCCCCTGGTCTCAAAATCACTTGGTCCCTTTGGTACTTTGCATGCACCGGTTTTGACACTAAGCGCCTATAGGATTTTTTCAAAAGCATCCGGGTCTACTATGTCAGTAGAGATTCCACTAATTGCCAAGGTAGGGAAGTTTGAAAAAGAAGCCTGGTTGTTAAAGTTCCCCTGGTTGTATGAACTTCCTCTGCCTTCAAGGTGCATATTCATTTTATCAGACGTAAAAAACACGGTACCAAAATTAAATTTTCCTCCGGTTTGGTTTTCTACTTTAAAGGATCCTATAATACAAGGCATGATCATCACTCCGGTTTACTTAAAATGTTCATCGATTACTGCTCAATAAACTTTCCTTCTTTAGATTATGCAACTAATAATAAAGTATCTACAGCTAATTAGTTGGATATGGCTGCATCCTCCTGCCGGCCTCGAAAATTCATGTTAATTTTCTCCATCTGGTCTTTGTTGTTCTTTTGGGGCAATGGAAGTTATGCCGTCTCCGGAACAAAAAGAATTGCTTCCTGCTAATAATTCAATTTTGTTGGAAGGGAGATTGAAAATTATGTCTCCGATATTTAAAACTGCGCCGGAATGAATACAATTTATTTTAAAATTACCGATTAATATTTGTGCCACTCATTATCACCTTAATCTAAAAACTGTACTTTAGCTGTCCGGGTACTTGTTCCACCGGCCTTCTTAGCCGATATCCATAACATTCCTTTTTGGTATGTAACTGAAAGTGTCTCGGGATTTACGGAACAGGGGAGTTCTATCTTTTTCTTAAATTCATCAGGTTTTGATTCTAAGTTTCCGGTTTCATCACTTTGATACCATCTGCATTCAATAATTAGAAGTATATTACAATCAAGTGTAACTGAAATGTCCTGAGGATTTAGTATATTGGGAATTACCCCGGAGACAATTACTTCATCTTTGTAAGTGTGAACTTCCATATCAGGTGAGTTATCCATGAATGTATCTGCCATGTCTGCTAGTTGCCTTAAAGTAAACTGTCTTATTTGATCTCTATCGGCGGAACTCGAAAACTGCTTATGTAACGAAATTATCTGGGATATCATTTTTTTAAAGTCATCCACAATTATCACCTCAGTGTTTAATGGATTTATCATTATAATATATTGCTAAAAGTTTAAATAGGTACCACCGTCGACCCAAAATCCCCCTTATTTATAAATCAATTTGACCTTTGGTTTTCCGGGCTCTGACTGTTCTGAAGGTTTTTCCTCCTTATTAAATGCATAATTTGGTTCAGCTGGATATATGGTACCAACATTCATTGTTCCTGAAAGATTTTCAGTTGCAATAGATTCTATTTTGTAATTGGTTTCAAATTTTTCACAAATTATTTTATCAATAGTAATATTTTCAATTTTTATAACCTGCGTCTCTTTTATTTGTGATTTAATTTGTTCGATCTGTATTTCTAATTCCTGTATTTTTAGTAAAATTCCATCAGATCTAGGTGAATTTAGGGAAATGATTTTTTTTAATTTTGAACATAAAAACTTCATCATATTTCCATATCCCTCAATTCATAACCGATGCAATAGTTTATAGATATTTATTCACCTTTAAAAGAATCAAAGACTGTATGGTTGAAAAAGCGGTAAAAAATGTCCCGGGTAGCCACACATTACCCGGGTTAAATATAGCCGTGGCTCCCGGGGCATTTCGCATATGTTTCAAGTAGGTAACATCCTCTCAAACTTATAAAGAAGATGGCAATTCCACCTTCTTTATAAGTTGAAGTGATATTATTTTAGAATCAAAAATTTGTTTCCTTTAAAAAAGCATAACTATAATTTCACCCAAAAAATCAACCTACTTACAGTATTTCTGCATAGCCTCGTTAAATAAACGGATGTGGTGATATTCATCCTGGAGGATCCTTTCCAAAAGTTCTTTAATGAATGGATCGCCAATCCTTTGTTGATGATCGCGGTAGGCGGCAATAGCAGCCCATTCAGCTGCGATGTCGGCCGCCAAATTGTCGCATACGTTGTAACCGTAGTAGACAAAAGAGGCATTCCAGTATATCTCTTGGTTATTTCGGATTACACGGTAGCGCGGGTCCATACCCAAAAGTTTGATTGTTTCCGCCAACAGTTCCATATGGTGCATCTCTACCAAAGAAATGCACTCCTCCAGATCAGCCACCTCTTCGTTTATCCCTTCAAGCGTGAAGTAGTGATACAGGTACTGGTTTATGGCCGTGATTTCACTAACGACCCCGGCGTAATCTTCAAGCAACAGTTCAGCGTACTGACGGTTAGGCCCAGTCACACGCACCTAAGGGTAAGGAGCAGGGTAGGCGCACCTCAACATATGAGGAGGGTGATTTTGTCTTGGCAGAGATATCCCCCCATTAACTTAATTCTTTTATTATTTTTATTAGGGTAATGCATGCAAAAGAAGTGTACGTTTAGTTTAGAACTATTTTACCTGTGTTAACATATACTGGTCATTGAGTATTGACTGGCCGCCTGAATAGCGATTACTTTGTTGAACCTTTGGCGTTTAAATAACTATCATCGCGTCAGCTTTCCCTTTGCAGTCTATGAGATGGGTTGCGCAGGATATGCAGGGGTCAAAAGAACGGATAGTCCGGCCAAGAATTGTAAAAAACATGTCCTGGTTGGGTATTTCGGTACCCACCAGCGCACTTTCCAGCGGCCCGCGGCCGCCGTGCTCATCTTTAGGCGAAAAATTCCATACCGTGGGTGTGATTATGTTGTATTTCACAACTTTT
>MVQL01000192.1 GCA_002067205.1 Pelotomaculum sp. PtaB.Bin104 | reverse complement strand
CTTTTCAATGTCCTTGATGGTAATCAAGCCCTGCAGGTTAAAATCGTCATCGACTATCGGTAATTTCTCTACTTTGTAGCGCTGAAGAATTTTTTTAGCCTGTTCCATAGTGGTACCTACCGGGGCAGTAATCAAGTTGTCCCTGGTCATTACTTCACCGATCTTTTTTGAAAAATCCTGCTCAAAACGAAGGTCGCGGTTGGTAAGAATGCCAACCAGCTTCCCATGCACGGTAATAGGCACACCGGAAATCCGGTATCTTTCCATTAATACTAGCGCTTCCCGGACAAGATTATCCGGCTCAAGGTAAATTGGATCGGTGATTACCCCGTGTTCAGACCGTTTAACCCGGTCGACTTCGAGAGCTTGCCGTTCAACAGACATGTTTTTGTGAATTACTCCTATACCGCCTTCCCTGGCTATGGCAATAGCCAGGCGGGACTCGGTAACTGTATCCATTCCAGCGCTCATGAGAGGAATATTTAGTTTAATAGACTTGGTTAAGTTGGTACTGGTATCTACATCTTTTGGCAGCACTTCCGAAGCAGATGGAATTATCAAAACGTCGTCGAAAGTCAGTCCCGTGCGTTCAAACTTTTCCGGCAACACAGACTTCCCCTCCCCCCGCCGGTAAACCGGCCACAAGAAAATTTATATCTGTATTCTGTATATTATAGCATAAAAACGATCAATTCCATATTATATCCCGACTTAAACTTAGTCCACGGTTCCACTGTTACTAAACTGAACAACTTGACACTTTATAAGCAAATGACTATTATCCTGACTTTTGCAGTTGATCAGACGTAAAAACAGCCCTAAGCCTTTATAAATAAAGGGGTTGGGCTGTTTTGTTTTTTCATAAATTTATAGCGTATTTTTACCTTTTTTGGTATCTGCCAAAAATTTTTTTATTTCTCCTAGACTTCGTACCCTTTTTGAAAAATCGATATTAAACACGTTTTTTATATCTTCAAGAACATCATCGTAATAATCAAACAGATAGTAGTTCTGTTTCATATGAGTACATTCCGCTTTGTTTAGGCTATCAAGCAATTGTCCGATACTGTATTTGTGTTCAAGCTTCATTTCAAGAATTCTTGCAATAACAAGTGCTACAAAACAGGTAAGGAAATGTGCCTGTATATGATCTTCTCTAGATACATATACAGGACGGGCTTCAAGGTCACTTTTGGTGATACGAAACGATTCCTCAATCTTCCATAACCCACGATATATCTCAATAATGCGGTCTGCGGATACCTTGTATTCACTGGTTATTATGGCATAGTATCCGTCAAGGGCTTCCTCTTCGCGCAGCTTATCCTCATCAAGTTGAAGTATTTTTTGTGGTGAAATAATTTCGCCCGTATTCTTGTCGAAATTTATATTCTTTACATAACCTGCTGCGCCATAGGAAGTAGCCCGAGTATATTTTCCGGGATTGTTTATTAGATCCAATGCCTTTGTAATGGTAGCGGCACGTTCAGCTTTTGCTCTTTGTGCATATTTCTCACTATAAAAAACAACCTGCTTTTCATCCACTACTTTCTTAATCTTCTTGCCATTGGTTGCTGTTACAAGTATGGTTCTAGGGTATAGCCGGGATTTTCTTTTATATTCAGTTCCGTACCATTCATAACCATCTTCATTCAGCACATAATTCTTAAGTTCTTTGTCTGCTCCTCGAAGTGACATGCTGAAAACATAACCGTTCTTTGCAGAGAGGATATAATATATGTTGTCTCCGGTATTCATTCCTTTATCTGCCACTATAATAACTTTGCCCAGACCATATTCCTTCTGAATGCGGGAAAGATTGGGCCTTAGTGTGAGGCAGTCGTTTATGTTGCCAGGAAATAGCTGGAAGGTGATAGGAATTCCCATTGCATCCATGAATAATCCCATCTGTACAATCGGGTTGGGACGATGTTCTTTAGAAACTCCTTTTTTCCTTAATTCATCAGTATCATCAATCTCAAAGTAATAGTTGGTAACGTCATAATAAACAAGATCAGAATCACGTCCATATAGTTGTTTAATCCTGTCGTTTATCCATAACTGAAGAGTGCTGCTGTGTTTATTAAGAAAGGAAAGACAACGGTAAACATCATCAAGTGAGTAGTTATCCTTCTCAAAATAGCGGGTTCTGGCTTCAAAGGTTTTCCTTTTGGAAGCGGGATTGAGCAGTCTTGAATAAACAAGAAGTTTCATGATGTTGTTGCTACTAAAATCAATTTTTGTACTACGTTGCCTGTTAATTAGGAATTTATTGATTTCAAGGTCGTGATAAATCTGGCTTAGAACGGCATAACCGAAGTTTTTACGGTAAGTAAGGTTGCGTTCCAGTTTTTCTTCAGGGAAAAAATCGATGGAGACAGGCATTTTTTGTTCAGCTTTAGCCTTTTTCAATTTCTGAACTTTTTCAGAAAAAAAAGCGATAGGATCATCATATTGTTTCTCAAGTTCGTCAAGATATCCCAATTTTTCTATGGTAACGGTTCTGGCGTGGCCTTTCTGTTTGTCGTAATAGCCGTCAGCAACGGATAAATAGATTCTACCGTTTTTTTGTGGAGTTTTTTTAAGATACATAAAGCAACTCTCTTCTTTAATAATATATACCAATTATATCATAATACGCTACAATACGCTATAATTATTTGCATAAAAATTAAAAATAAAAATGCTCGGAACGCTGTAAACATCAACGTTTCGAGCACTATATACTAAAAAGCAACTGCAGAACTATGGTGAACAACTTGACACTTTATAAGCAAATGACTATTATTAAATATGCAGAGAAATAATACATTGTAGTACTCCCAGTAGCTCAGCCGGATAGAGCAACGGACTTCTAATCCGTAGGTCACAGGTTCGAATCCTGTCTGGGAGGCCAAAAAGTACAGCTGCCGACAGAATAATCCATCCCATGGATATCATACAAATGTATTATTGTATTAGTCTTAATAAAATGGTAATATATAGCAAATGGGGTTCCTATATTTTTCCTATATAAAGATTGTCTCAGCTTGTGATGCGTCTGGAGGTATACCCAATATGTTTCCGGAGTATTAAAATTAATATTTTTCAGCGAGGAATATTATGACAAATATGGAAAATTGCTGTAGTAGTTACCGTTACAAAATATTTGACCTCCATATCGCGTCAGATCTTTTATTACCGGAGCTTTTAACTG
Source organism: Pelotomaculum sp. PtaB.Bin104 (assembly GCA_002067205.1). Lineage (GTDB taxonomy): Bacteria > Bacillota > Desulfotomaculia > Desulfotomaculales > Pelotomaculaceae > MVQL01. The sequence goes on along the minus strand of MVQL01000192.1, from coordinate 3,172 downwards.
CGATTGATACACCTGATACGCCGGATGTCTGTATTAGTTTTGGTAAAGTACCGGTCGATATTACCATCGCTGTTAAGAAAACTGAGAGTTGCCAGATTGCAAAAAATCAATTTCTCTTCCGGGTTCCAGGGGTGGGTTGTTATTATGTGACCAATGGAAACTGTATTATTGTAGAACCTTCCGATCAGGCGAAAGAAGTATTTGTGCGGCTCTTTCTCCTGGGTACTGCCTTTGGCGCGCTGCTTATGCAACGGGGAATCCTTCCCATTCACGGCAGCGCTATGGTTATCAATGGGCGCTGTGTGATTTTTACAGGAGTATCCGGTGCCGGTAAATCAACATTGTTAGCCGCCTTCAGAAAACGGGGATATTCTTTTTTAACAGATGATGTAGCGGCAGTGACAGTTGACGCGGACGGTGTCGCATGGGTACACTCTTCCTACCCCCAGCAGAAGCTATGGCGGGACAGTGCAGAAACCATGGGGGTTGATACTGCTTCCCTTACACCGTTTTATATTGGTGTAAATAAAGACAAGTTTGCCGTACCGGTACACAAGGGATTTTGGCAATCACCTGTGCCACTGGTTGCTGTATACGAACTCGAAGCGGAAAGATGCCGGGATGTAACCATTAGACCTCTAGCAGGTATAGACAAACTGGCAGTGTTAATGAGTCATACCTATCGGCCCTGGTTGATTGACGGACTAGGTCTAAAAGCGGCGCACTTTAAACAATGTGTGGCAGTTGCCAGACAGGTAGCTGTTTCTCGACTGACCAGGCCGGAAGGGATGTTTTCCGTGGATGAACAGGTTCGTCTCGTACAGCAAGACTTGGCGCGACAGAGTACCGATAGGGCAGTATAAAACTTGGATTTAAAGAAGGGGGATGCGAGTTACGAAATCACAAAAAAAAATCAGCGTTGATACCATTGTTTCCCAGGCTACAGGGCTTGTTGCTGCCGATATGGACGGGGAAAAGGTCATGCTGAACATCGAAAAAGGCAAATATTACGGAATAAACGGTATCGGCAGCCGCATCTGGGAACTGCTCGAAATTCCGCACAGGGTTCGGGAAGTGGTGGATGCACTGCTAAAAGAATATAAGGTTGAAGAAAAAACCTGTCAGAATGATGTACTTGCGTTTTTAAACAAACTTTATGACCAAGGGCTTGTTAATATTGATTAAAAGATTAATAAAATTCTTTGGTTTGTCTTGGCGGGAACAGCAGCTGTTCATAGAAGCTTTCTGCCTGACAGGGATTGTGCGGTTGGCTGTTCTGTTGCTGCCTTTTCGCTGGCTGTCTCCGTTTCTCGGAAAACATATGCAAGAATCGCTAATGAATGAAGACGTTATAAAGCTTGAAGCAGCCAAACGGGTTGGCCGGGTGATTGAAATAGTAAGCCGCTATACAGTTTGGGAAAGCAAGTGCCTGGTCCAGGCTATTGTAGGCAAAATCATGCTCAGGCAGCGTGGAATAGATAATACCCTTTATCTGGGAGTGGGCAGGGATGATGGAAAAGGCCTTGTCGCCCATGCCTGGCTAAGATGCGGAGAGACCATACTAACCGGCGGCCAAGGCCGTAAACGGTTTACTGTAGTAGGTAAATTTGCCGATAATGGGGGGTACAAGGAGACTAATGAGAGGAGGTGAAGAAATGAAACAGTTATGGTCTGAACCGCAGATAACAGAAATTAAAGTTAAAATGACAGAGGATAATAAGCTTGGGGATAAGCCTGACATGTATACACCTACTGTTCCTATTTTGTGTGGTGATATAATACCAGGTCAATGTTGTTCATAGACCTTGTAATCCTGTAAATTGACTTATTTCCGGCGTTCACTTCAAAGGCGGTCTGGAAAAAGCGGTACTGCGGTAAAAGCTAAAGGTTCTTCTAGTTCTAAGCAACAGGCTTTTGCCGCTCTTTTCTTCCCCCTGGGCAAGCACCTTGACACAAAATTAGGTATTTACATTTGCAGTTATAGTTTAAGTTTAATTTACCGACGAAAATGGTGGTAAATAGACATGAGCGCTATATGTGGCATTTATTATTATGATAGTAGAAAGGTTGCGCCGGAAAAAGGCGTGGCCATGATGCGGGAATTGGGTATCTATCAAACGGACGCCGCAGGCACCTGGCAGGATGGACAAGTATTTTTAGGTTGCCATGTCCAGCATATCACTCCCGAGTCTGTGCGGGAAATCCTCCCATATCATGATGACCCGGCTGGTTTAACGATAACGGCGGATGCCATTATTGACAACCGGAGCGAGTTGTTCGATAAGTTCGGTATCGACCATTCCCGCAGGGATGTCATACCGGACAGCCTATTGATTTTGCAAGCCTACCGGAAATGGGGCCAGGATTGTCCGAAATACCTTGTGGGCGATTTCGCCTTCGTCATCTGGGACGAAAACCGGCAGGAACTGTTTTGCGCCGTGGACCATACCGGGACAAGGGCGTTTTACTATTACCGGTTGGCGGGGCTTTTTGCCTTTTCCACGCTGCTCAAGCCGCTGTTCGTTCTGCCGGAGATTACCAAAGAGTATAATGAGACCTGGATCGCCGATTTCCTGGCTATTCCCTCAGTAATGCATCAACTTGATCCCGAACTGACTCCATACCGGAATATTTATATACTGCCCGCCGGACATACACTGACGATACGGCCTGATGGAGCAATAAAGCGGGCTTACTGGCAGGCCGAACGAAAGTCTGAACTGAAATTGAACGCGGACCGCGAATATGATGAGGCTTTCCGTGAGGTCCTGGGTGAAGCGGTGCGATGCCGTCTGCGCAGCATCCGCCCGGTGGGAGTGATGATGAGCGGGGGACTGGATTCCACCTCGGTGGCCTGCATGGCCGCCCGGGAACTAGCCAAAAGCGGCCGGCGGCTCCAGGCCTTCTGCGCGGTGCCGGTGCCTGGCTACCGGGACTGGCTGCCTGCCGGCGAACTGGCTGATGAAACGCCATATATTGAAGCAGTCAGGGAACATGCCCGAAATATTGATGTGACCTACTGCCGTTCGGAAGGCAAGCATCCTTTGAGCGATACCGACCGGCTGTTGGCAATGTTGGAGCAGCCTTATAAAATTGTCGAGAACTTATTTTGGATTGACAGCATCATGGCGGCTGCGCGGGAACATAATGTCGGTGTTATTTTAAATGGAGC
>MVQL01000191.1 GCA_002067205.1 Pelotomaculum sp. PtaB.Bin104 | reverse complement strand
TGGAGGGGTTCCCGAGTGGCTAAAGGGAGCAGACTGTAAATCTGCCGTCGACGACTTCGCTGGTTCGAATCCAGCCCCCTCCACCAAAATAATGGATAAGAAAGATATAGATTAACGCGGGCCATTAGCTCAATTGGTAGAGCAGGCGACTCTTAATCGTCAGGTTTGGGGTTCGAGTCCCTAATGGCCCACCAAAAAACAATCTCATAAGTAATTTTGCTACTATATTGCTACTAAAACTTTAAAGATAAGGAAATGCTACTTTCCTTGTCTTATTTTTTTGGACTTGGAAAGCACTTCGTCGATTTTTATTGCAGCTTCTTTTTGTAGAATGGGCGTTACATGGCTGTATAGATCAAGAGTTATATTGATTTGACTGTGACCCAGTCTCTCACTAACAACCTTATGCTGTATTCCCTTTTCAAGCAGGATTGTCGCATGCGAATGACGTAAATCATGAAGCCTTACCCTTGGTAAACCCAATTCGTCGACTAGGGACCTAAATTCCTTGGTAATTGCATCAGGATCCCATGGCTTACCGTCGGGTTGGGCACAAATTAATCTCTGATCCAGATAAGCTCCACCAACCATGAGCTTTTCCTTTTTTTGCATAACCCTGTGTTTCTTAAGAACTTCGACAGCCAGCGGAGGCAAAGCTATGGTTCTTATGCTGTCCTCCGATTTTGGAGGCTTTAGTTCTAGGGCGTTTATTTCCCAGTTCCAAACAAGTTGTCGCTCCACCTTAGCTATACCAGATTCAAAATCTATATCTGACCATTTCAGGCCTAGGATTTCACCTCTTCTCATTCCCGTGCTAATTGCCAGCACTACGGGAATGAATATACGTGAACCCCAAGCTGCATCTATCAGTATGGCCACCTGCTCCTGATCAAGTATTTGCGCCTTATATTTTGGTGGACGCGGTGGTTTGGCAGCTTTCAAATCTGACACATTTCTGTTTACATATTCACATTCCATTGCGTAATTCAGTGCTGCATGGAGTGTTCTATAAACATAATGCACGGTTGCAGGTGATAAGTTTTTTTCTTCATCTAAAACATCATAAAGTTTAACCAGGTGTAACACTTTCAAATCGAACAACTTTATTCTACCTATTATAGGACAGATATGATTTTTTACATTAACAGAATAACCTCTAAAGGTATTAACTGTAACCCTTTTCCTAACGTATTTCAACCAAGTTTCAAGAAATTCTTTTAAGGTAATTCTTGAAGGATGATTCAAGGAACCAATATCTAATTTGTGAAGCAAACCGGTCAGAGCTATTTGAGCATCTTTTTCATTCCCTTTTACTGTTTCCGTAAAATATTTTCCATTACCTGCGTGAACCCTAATCTCCCATGAACCAGATCCTGGGGGACGTTCCCGGTAAAAACCACGTCCCTTTTTTCTGTTAATCTCTCGCCCAGTCAAAATCGTCACCTCCTGCCAGCCTGGGCGATTTTATTATATCACGTTTAATTTCTTGTTATCATCAGTTACTTCTCCATTATCGATTATCTGTTTTAACCAATTATCAAAAGCTAGTTTTGGGATTCTTCTGCAACGACCAAATTTAACTGATGGAATTTCCCCACTGTTTATCATCTGATATGTTTTTACCCTTCCCAATCGTAAGATTCCCGCTACCTCGGAAACTGTTAAAAATCGATCATCCATTTTCATTACCTCCAGTATTTTAATTGATTTATATAAAGAATTAAGCTTGGCATTGGCTTTTGTTGGTTAGCCTTACTGTGGCTGTTAATATTCAGTATACAGATACAAGTTGAAAACTATTTAAATAGGAAGGAAAATATTTAATCATCCGTATAATGAGTTGCACCTCTTCATATAACAACAAAAGGACCATCTTCTCTATGGGATAGTCTTCAGCAAGACACGAAAAATCTTTTATTAATTCATCAAATCTCCCCTTTTGCCAGGGCTTCCGCCATCGTTTTTGTATCAGGTTTTGTATATATTGCCGTGGTATTAAGATTAGCGTGGCCTAGTATATTTGCTACTGTTACAAGATCTGCACCGGTCCTTATCATATTAGTTGCCGCAGTATGGCGTAGAATATGAGGGTGAACATTAAGTCCGATAAACTTCCCGAGGTTCTTTATCACCTGCTCTACATATCTAACTGATATATGTTCACCATACCGGCTCGGAAAAAGCCAAGGGCTATTTAAATAAGCCAGCTGCATTTCCCGTTCTGCCAACCATTCCCTCAAGGTTTGCCTTGTCTCAGGAGGTACCGGTACCTCGCGGTACTTGTTTCCTTTACCTCTAACAACCAACCGACCGTGTCTATCACCTACGTCTAAATCCATTATGCGTATAGTTACAGCCTCGCTTGCTCTAAGACCACAGTTCATCAATAAGCGTACTAACGCAATGTCACGGGCTTTTCCCCTTCGTTCAACCTCCCGCAAGAGACGGTTTTGCTCGTTGCGGTGTAGAGCTTTTGGCTGTACTTTTTGTTCTTTGATCACTTTCGGAAAGTTAGGAAGGCGGGAAATAAGTCTCTCCCTCTGTATCCATTTAAAATATTGTTTTAAGACAGCTACCCTTCTGTTTATGGTTGCCGGCTTCAATTCACGCACATTTTGCAGGTAACTTTGATACTCCCGGAGGTCAATGCTTGTAATTTGCTCCGCCACCAAACCAGTTTCGTTTGTTTCCTCATACCATTTTTTGAAGTATTCCAAGTCTTTCTGGTAAGCTATTACAGTGCTCCATGTGGCTCCCCTCGTATAAATTGCATCAAGAAAATCATTAAAAATATTTCCCGAAGTAATTTTCATGTGTTATATCACCTCACAAAATATAAAAACCCGGGAAACCGGGTTAGTTAATTCGGGAAAGGCATATTTACCGTATTTATTTATCGAAGCAAGGGAGACTTTTAATATTTCAAGCTCCCAACCTTTTTCTCTCCAGACCAGCTCTATCTAAAACCCACCACTGTTCAGAAAGCTTTTCTTCACGCAGATTAACGTATCGAACCTTTTTCTTTTTACCTGGGTTAACGCCCAAGTATTCTTTTACGATCGGGGCAAAAGCAGCACATCGCGATCCCAGGTCCGGATCCCTATCTTCAAGTCGGTACGGAGAACATTGTTTCTTGGCAGGATCATAGTGCCGGCAAACGCTGCACTTTTGCTTCTCACCGTTACTTTTAGCAATTTCTTCCCAGGCGGGGTGCATCCTAAAAGCATAACCATCCTCACGTTCGTAAAGTGTTATTATATCAGCCTCGTGGAGGGATTGGAGAAAAACCCTATCATCACTAGCCCAAAGAACGACCGGTGGTTCGTCCCTAAACCAGCCTTCCGGAATATCATCTTCATCCTCATCGTCGGGAGGTACGACAGTGTTATCAAAAATAACGTTAACATTATCCCGAACTATTACTTTCCTACCATCCATGACTAACATCATGGCTTGACCGCGCAGATAGTGTACCCGCATGTGCCAGGCTGTTCTTTCATCATCCACATCGATGTAGTCAAAGCCGACCAGGAGTGCCATGGCTCCGGGAATTGAATCAGCTTCGCCGAACCTGCCATCGGGAAGTTCAACAAGTATTGGCATGTTGGGTTTATCATCCACATCGAGATACCTACATTTCATCATTTCTTATTCCCTCCTTTCGGCTCAGGTCCAAATACCCTCTCCATCCCATATATACTAATTAACCAGATACTCTCGGACTTTCTTATCTCGTAATCCTTAAACCTTTTTCGTTCGATTGCTTTCCGGATAGAGGACCCGTCAGCAAGTAGCCAACGTTTAGCTGCTTCTTTTAAAGTTAAAACTTTTTTTAGATCAATTTCTTCCAACGTCCCTACCTCGTGACATATATATTAATTAGATTATATATCTTGTCACGATGTCGTGTCAAGATATGTTTTCATAACAGCAGCAGCTTTTATATACATGCCATGCTAGTATTTGACACGCTTTCTATGGAATGCGAACTAACTAGCATCATTCAATCGCAGCAAGGGCATCCGCTAATTCAATCCTTGCATTATCCCAATCGATTGTGTCTGTTCCTTCTTCTACGCAATGCTCCAGCCAGGAGATTGAAAATCTTCGTATGCGTCAACTTTTTTTGCTAGTTCTGCTACCTTCTCCAGTTTCTGCATCCGATCAAGGCGGTCATGGTCTGTATTAGCCGCCATATAATTGTCATAAGGAATCGCAATCAAAAACTCGCTTTTCCTTTCACCGTCGAAACGGTATGGCTTGCCAAGCCATATGCATTTTTGATCTTCATCTTTCCAGACGTCAAGTTCGATCTCGCCACTTAATCCTTTTATTGCTTTTCTTAACTCTTGTACAGATATTTTTTTAGATAATATTACGTTATTCACCACTATCCCCACCTTTTGCATATTTTCGTTGTTATGTTCACTAAGATGGCATCCTGATCACGGCTAATGCAATTTGGTAGGCAACATTTTAGGTGGACACTCAATACTACCCAATGCGTATAACCATGTACTCTGTATTTTTTGTTTTATTGCATTCAAACAAGACCGTAACCATAATCATATGCCTAGGATAATTACCATAAAAAATGGCATACTAAATACAAAATAAAAGAAAGGTTCGATGTCTTGAATTACGATAAGCCTTTATTAGCAGCCGCATTAGGTATTGCATCCACAATACCCTACGAAATCACAACCAGGGTACTGCTTTTTATAGGGATGGGAAAATATAGCTTTTATGAGTTAGACAGTCTTATCGTTTCATCTAATCGACCTTCTGAGTTTCTTGGATTCATAGTCAGTTCCATAGTAGGTGGTGCCTTAGCAGTAATACTTTATTACGCGACAAAAAAGATTGGAAAAGACTATTTAGTCCTAAAGGGCATTGCAATCAGCCTATTATTCGGTCTTATTCTTGAAGTCCTCTTTATGGCAACTATCGAAGGAAAATCGATACCTTTAAGGCCAATGAGTGATTATTATACTCACGCATTTGGAGCAGTAATCTTTGGAATTACGTTGGGAATACTGTTCAAAATATTTTTGTTCAAAAAACCCATCTTCAACTGAAAGCTATCTATTAGTCTAAAATGATGCAGATTTTTAACAATCTGCGCAACTACTACAAAGGTCAGGTTCAACCCAATAACATCCTTCTGGGCAGCCATGTTGATCGGTACATCCGCAAACTCGGCATACACCTGGTCCTGGGGGAAGTATCTCTGCGCCGCAAAATTGACAAGTCAGAATGCTTGTTTTATCCTCACTCCGATGCTCGACTCCGCAGTCTGGACAGATACGTTTCGTCATAAGTGAGACCCTCCTCCTTTGGTACATAGTCTTTTAAATGTTCACTTGGTTAATTCATTATATATTTTGTTGATTTTATCTATCTCTGATTGAGGAACGTAATTTCTATAATACCTTATATAATAGGTATATAAACTGTTCGTAATCATGCCATTTGGCAAAAACCAATTTTTGTTATCAGAGACTTTGAAACATTTGGTTTGGTGAAAACCTCTAAAACTATAGTCTAATGGTTTACATTTCGAAAAGATATAATCCACCTTATTGCTTAACTCATCTTCTATAGGCGTTGTTAAAGGAGGCCCCTCTTTGTCCGGTTCAATCATAAGAAAGTATTCGTCGGATAAATTTATCAACACATTTCCATCCTTTATGACTCTATATCTTTGTTTTATGCAGCACTATTTTATTCATCTTCTTCGTCATCATCTAATATACAGGGTCCTAGAAGCTTACACTTCCTATCAGACCCAAGATATCGGCAACCGGGAACACAAAAATCTTCTTTCGAATTTAGATTAGCAACCGGTTTTTCAGGTAAATATATTATCAAATTAGAAACCTCCCTTTTACACACTTTCTTTAATATGTTCATTACCATTTTAAAAATGTTAATTTAACGATATTTAATTCTTATCGGTCCTCATTTTCTTAATTATATTGTCACGCATTTTTTTGATTTTTTCCCGGTCTTTTTTGGTCTTATTGATGACCCCGTTAATTAATTTAATATTGCTGTACCGCAAAATATCTGCCTCGACGATCTTTTGGAGCTCTACTGGTGGAACAGCATCAAGCTCCCATGATTCTGCCCCCCATTTGGCTATGTAACCACCTGCTCTAGGGTCTGTGATCTTGGCCGGGTTGGGCGGCAGTTTAAATCTCCTGACCTGATCCATGTTCAAGGCCATTGGCCTAACCTCGACATGTTTCATTTGATAGTTGTTGTAAAAAATGCTCTGAATAGCTTCTGGAATTTGCTTTCCTGACGGATCATGATCACCATAATATAGAATTATGACCTGCTTTCTTTCTTTTCCTTCATATTGGGTCTTAAATAGAATTGTTCTTCCTTGCTGGAACAAGGATGATGTAGATGGATATCCCCTGCATATAAAAAGCGGTATGTCAAACTTATCTGTAATTGGCTTAAAAACTGACCGGAGTGCTTCCTTTTCTATCCATACCTCCAGATAATACGGTTGATTTTTCCTGGTATCCAGGTTGTATTTTCCTGGCCTGATTGAGTCCTTGATAAAGTTTTCAATGTCATCTTCATAGCGGTATCTTATAGCAAATCTTGTATTGTCAGCAAATTCATCCAGTGTGAGAATGTTATTCCCCCTCATGCTCCCGGTGAGGTCTATGATTTTCTTATATTCGGCCTCTAAGTTTGGGATATAATTTTTTGAAACCATTTGATAATACAGCTGTCTCAGTGTTAACTTAATGTTATTTTGCTGATATTCATTGACAATGTTGATAATGGCTAACTGTTTAAATACCTTATTTTTAATTCCATTTCCTTTTATGAAAGTTTTTAAAGCCCTGTTTGAATATTCGAGGAAGGCCATATACATACTGCCGTAGTCATAACCGTATTCATAAAATAATCCCTCATATTGCTCGTCCATTATGCTAAATTCACTGCTATAATACACGGTTTGATTCATGATCAATATATAAAGCGAATTAGTAATATCATCAGTATCCCATTCTATCTCAAGGCTTTGGACATACTCACATTCCAAAACATAGTCAAGTAATTCACTGTTAACACCCATTCCAGCTTCATGCTGTTTAAACAATGCCTTCATTATCAGGGTAAAGAATCCTATTTCTTCACGCTGGCTGTAAATACTCGTCACCAGGGATTTAAATTCTTTTGCCACTTTATTTTGAAGGTCTAAAAACCCTTCGCTTATTTCGCTTAATAACCTGATATTGTTTTTGCTTTGTTGGCTCATCCTCTATGTTCCCTCCTTTTCATATCTTGTATTTTTAACATTGTGACAGGATATGATCAGGTCGCCATAATAATTCAAGTAGGAAAATTAGACCTTCTCTTGAATCCTACTTACCTTGTTGAATTATTTCTCCTTTATACTCTACAGTGAGGTTTTCAGGGGCATTAAAAAGCCTGTAATACAAACTAGTAAGCTCATCACGAACATCTGACTTCTTAAATTCTTTATCAGCCTCGTAATCCTCAATTATGCTCTGGTATTCCTCGGCTAATTCAACCTTAAGTTGCTCTAGATCTTCTTTGCTCAGGCCTTCTTCCTCATAGTTATTTAACCCTTTTTGAACATACTGATCTTCAGTCACTCCGATAACATCAACCCCTTGCGGGCCGTAATTCTCCATCAACCTGGTTTCAACTTCCTTGGCAATCATCTGATCTGTTTCTTCTTTAAATAAATCAAAAAAGTACCATTCCATCTGTCCTTGTATTGAAGAACCATGGTTCTTCTCCCATTTATAATGAGCACTTAACAAGATCGGCCAAGCTTGCCTTTCCATCTCGTTTTCCAAGATAATTTTCATTATTACCTCCTTTGCCAGCGGCTCGTTGCGTACAGCCAAAGGGCTGCCGCCTTGTCTTTGGCGTTGTTGAAAATGGTATCTACAAATCTTCTGACCTGGTCGTGCCCATCGTTGTCAGCATTCCTGTTTGAGCCACCCAGTCTGTTCGGGTGGTCGGGTATGAGCTGCGCCCGTTCCCGGGTACTTACACGGTTCTTCCGTATGCTTTGTGCAGCATGAACGATGGCGTTCGCTATCTTTACATTAACCTGTATTTGCTTGGGATCCAGCGAGCCGTTAAAATGTCTGAACTCCACAGTGTTTTTGTTGCCCTGGCCAACGTTTTTCAGATTAAGGCCGTAATACCGTCTGGGAGATATCTCCGATATAAGGTAATTCGGATCCACCCGGCGATTATGGAAGAAACGATCTACTGCTACCGGCATGGGCGCTGAGTAGTGATAGTTGTCTCTCACCCCTCGGTGTTCTCCTCCGCTTTCCCCGCCGGCAGCAACCCGGTAGATAACGTCCTCAAAACCACTTACAAGCCTGGCCAGGCGCATCCAGCGCCAGGTACGTTCGTCGAGGGGATCGGCGCCGACGTGTACGTGGCCACCGCAGCGCATGTCCACCTGGCCGCCATTACGTCTTACAATTTCACAAACCTTTTCAAGCTGCCGCCAGGTTTCCGGGTTATCCCTTAGCACCGGTGATATAACCTCCCCGCCTATGTTTCCGGAGCTTACGCTCCCGTCTCGTTCTACAGCCCACATGCCCGGAACCCTGCCGTCGTGATATCCGTTATACGTTGAAGAGGACACCAGGCCGGCAGCATGCATATCTCTGGCAACGGCGTTCAAGTCAGCGCCGGTGAACTCTATCTCAATCCCAAAGGTGTTCTCTGAGCCACCTAATACGTTTTCATATTGATATTCAATGTTTGAACTGTCACTGGCCATTTCGTATAGATTATTAAACGCTTCATCGTCCCTCGTGAGGAAAGTTCCATCATCGTGCTGTCGCTGGTACTCTTCCCACCTAGCCAGTCTTTCCTGGCGTTCTCGTTCTTCAAGCTGGTCAAGTTCCCGGAGGGTACCGTTCTCCTCACGTTGCATGTCATCTTGCTCCCACCCAGATACCCCACCGGTTGAAGTGGAATCACTTCTTACACGGGTCTCCCTGAGACCGAGTGCCTGGTTATAGGCTTCCATGTGCCGGCAGGTACCACGTCGGTAAATATAGTCGGGGCAGGTGCAACGCTCAACACTGGTTCGGTACGTCCTGCCACTTCCACTGTCGACTTCTGCTTCGTCCTCCGAAATGAATGTCACACTCATTGTTTCAGGTCGACCGCTCCGTGTCCTAGACGGTACTTCTACTTCAAAAGGACCGGTGACGAGCTGGCCGGCTGCTGCTGCTTCGGGGTCGACGGCGGGAGCCACTTGATCTCTACCGGCCATAATCTCGTTTAATGCGCCGGCAGTCGATGCACTTCCGCCCCCTCCCATACCTGCACCCAATCCCGAACCACCGGTTACTTCTCCGGAAGCACCGGACACCCCGCCCCTTCCTGTTCTACCCTTCGGCATCTTTCCTTACAGCCTCCTTGATATCTCCATAACACCTTGT
>MVQL01000190.1 GCA_002067205.1 Pelotomaculum sp. PtaB.Bin104 | reverse complement strand
TGAAGAAATCAATCACTTATACTTAAATGTTTTGATTAACCACATTGGACGAGTTCTACTAACTGGTTTTGCTCAAGTAGCGAAGTCTAAAAAAGTACGGGATTACATGTTAGAGGGAACAAGAATAGCAGATGGTATAATTGAGGACTTAACCTCAATACTCAGGGAAGATAGTATTCCTGCTCCATTGCCTTGGGATGCAGGTGTCACTGATTCAACGGTTGCACCTTTTTCAGATAAATTAATGATGTTCCATGTTTTCATATTGAACTCTTCCGGCATTGGAGGAGCATATGGGGTTTCATTGGCGGCGTCTACAAGACATGATATTAGTTCAAAATATGCCCAAATAATGGCGAACGTGGGGATATACGCAGAAAAGGGTACAAGAATAATGATGGAAAATGGGTGGATGGAAGAACCGCCTCAAGTGTTCAAAGGCACTAAAATTGATAAAATGCACTAAAATTGGCTACTCATATAAACCCCTTGGGTATCATTTGTATGTTCGCTATTTATTCCAGGGTTCATCATAGGATTATAATTGCAACCAGTACCCGGTAGGTTAATACGCATGCTTGAATGCAATATTACAAGAGTTGTTTGTTTATTGAATAACTTTTATTTTCTCTTATTTCCCGCATTTTGCAGGGGATTGCATTGTGTTGTTGAATACTAACAAAAAGCCCAGTTTGCAATTGTTAATATAAAAATACAATATTATCATAAAGGAAAGGGCTGGTGGGTTAATAATGGATTTTTTTGATGAGCTAAGACAATTTTCAAATAGGGTAGAAACCCTCAAAGAGCTAATTAAAACGGAAGAAGCTACAAAAACATCTCTAATTATGCCTTTTTTTCAATTGCTTGGCTATGATATTTTTAACCCCAACGAGTTCATTCCTGAATTTACTGCTGATACAGGTATAAAAAAAGGAGAAAAGGTTGATTACGCCATCATAATTGATGGAAAGCCTATAATACTTATTGAAGCTAAGTGGTGTGGAGAATACCTTCAAAAGCATGATTCACAACTGTTCAGATATTTTGTTACTACACCGTCAAAGTTTGCAATATTGACTAATGGACTAATTTATAAAATATATACCGATTTAGACGAACCGAATAAAATGGATGAACAACCTTTTTTAGAGTTTAACATTTTGGACATTAAGGATAGTTTAGTGCCTGAAATTAAAAAGTTTCATAAGAGTAATTTTGATGTAGATGAGATATTTAACACTGCTTCAGAGCTTAAGTATGCTAACCAAATAAAACAGTTATTAGAGCAACAGCTATCTGCACCAACAGACAGTTTTGTTAACTTTATTTTAAGTGAAGTATATAATGGTCGTAAAACTCAAAACATTATTGATAAGTTTAGGGACATATCCCAAAAATCATTGAACCAATTTATTAATGAAGTTATGAATGCTAGAATAAAGTCCGCTTTACAGACTAAAGAAGAAGGAAAGCATGGGCAAGAAAAAACACATGATGACATTAATAATGCTCAAAATGATGCCACAAAGTCTGAATCTACAGAAAAAGATAAAACAATTAATACTACAATTGAGGAACTTGAAGCATTATTTATAGTAAGAAGTTTATTAAGAGATATTGTTCCTTCAAATAAGATTACATACAAAGACACTGAATCTTATTTTAGTGTTTTGCTGGAAAATAATAGATGGAAGTGGATATGCAGGCTATTTCTACATGGGAATCAGAAATCCATAATAATACCCGACGAGAATAAAAAAGGTCTTAGATATGCTTTGAATACCCTTGACGATTTATATGAATATAAGGATAACCTAATAGAAGTGGCAAAAAGGTATCTCTAGCTTACATAAAGGTAAACAAATTTAAGTAGTAGGGTAGGTTAAATACTGCCCTTTGAGTATTAGAAGCAATATGGATGATGAAAAATATTTAATACTAAAATTAAATTTTTTCATATGTTATAGTTGACAGGTTTGATAAGAGAATGTTATTCATTACAACCTGTCAACTGTTCTTATAGGGAACCCACTACACCACTAACTGCTGAATGGGGAGCCATCAGAAAAAAAGTAACAGGTGATAGTCCAGCTAATTCCCACCTGGCCATGTTTACTAATCTAAATTTAAGTATCATTCCCTACTAACGGGCTGGTTAGTCAGCAAACACATTAAGAAATAGTTTTGGTCGTGTGAATGGGAACAGGTGTACTGGTGGCATGTAATGTTAAGTAGTAAAACGTTCTTACTCTTGACAGAGGTATCTCATTATTTTATAATATCAAGGTAAGTCCTTTAGTTATAAAATCTTAAATCCTCCATTCCTAAGGAGGATAGAAAGCTTAATATTGCTCCATTTATTCGGCGACATAGCCAAGTGGCTAAGGCAGAGGACTGCAAATCCTCCATTCCCCGGTTCAAATCCGGGTGTCGCCTCCATAAGTCGATAAACCCAGTTAAATCAAGGGTTAAGAGACTGTCAGCTATTGGAAGCTGGCAGTCTTTCGTTTTCCTCGCGCAAGTCCTGGATTTCTCGTTTTAATCGGCGGATTTCCTCTTCATCCGGTTTCAGATGGCCGCTGCCTCGAAAGGAGTTCACTGGATCTTCTACAGCGTGGTCATATATCTACCTTTAGATGCAATGTAATTAAAGTATAAGATAGTCTCGATAATCCAAGAAAATGTTGTCCTGATATATCAGTTTGTCAAATAAAAAATTGTTCCAAGAGTAAAAAATATATTGGTTAAGCTACCATCAATTGATTCTGGTTTTAATCAAATAAACGAATTAAAATAAATACTGTAACATATATATTCGTTCTCCTGAATTCTTAACCCTCTTCGTTATGAACCAGGGAGGGGTATAGAAAGAGCAAATTAGGGGAAAATAAAGGTATAATGGGCAAGTTGGGGTAGGCTAATAGCAGCTTATCCCTTTTTTTTATACATCACAATCTTAAGGCATCATGGATACCGTCTTCATTTAACTTAGCTTAACCTCTCAGTATTTTCCTTGATAGAAAAGGCTTATAGTTACAGTCCATATGCCAGTTCATAAATAATCGGGGCTAAAACAATTCGTCCCTATGTTGGTTAATGTTGACAGGTTTGTATATAATAAATATTCTTCATAATAAACTATCAACTGTTCTGATAAGGAAACCCACACACCACTCACCACCTGTTCTGTGGTGAGCCATTGAAGGTTGTGGCAGGGTAGGGGGGATGCCTGAGGTGTCGCCTCCAAATGCAGCGAGTCAACATTTTTTGCAATATGTTGACTCCCTAACATCCTACTTACTTAACCTTTTTTCTACTAAGCGAAAACATTTTACCTACATCAAGTTTGTTTATATTAAATCTAGATTCATTAATTTTGTTTGGAGCAGGTATTGTAGTTTCGTCGTATCTTTGCTGTATTAACTTTAAATGCCACGGTAACCACATACTATAAACAACAAAATAGACAGGTATAGAGTAATAATTTTGCCAACCTTTTAACTTCATATAACCAACCTGGGTAAGTACCCATTCAAAAGTAAAAGATATGACTATAAAAAGAGTAACATGAAACCATTTTTGACTTTGATTAAAATAATTAAGAAATATAACTGCAAGACAAGAAGGGATAATAGCATATGACATTAGATCTCCAATCCCTTCCAGGTATGGATCTCCTATATCAAAAACATCTAAGTATTCACCTACAAAAAATACATCTAACATTACTGCTACATAACCAATCACACCAAAGGTTAGATAAATCCCCCGCCATTTTAGTTGTCGCTTTGGCATTAGTATAACAAAAGCTAAAGCAATAGTACCCATAATCAATGGAAACCAAATACCACTTCCCTGTAAATCTAATCTCTGAATAAAATTTTCCATTTTTTACATTTCTCCCAATTTATAATTAATTGTAATTTTTTATGTTTAATATTTCCAACCACTCCACTGATTTTAAATTAGTCTTTTCAAAAGACAAAAAATAATACATGAACTAATGTTGATATTGTTTACTGGTAATATTTCCAATTCGAAACGCTCTCACAAATGACGGAAATAATGGCTCGAGGCGGAGGCGTAGGGATCAACCTTTCCACACTCCGACCGAAATACGCAAAGGTCAACGGGGTAAACGGTACAAGCTCCGGAACTGTCTCCTGGGGAGGAGTTTACTCTTATGTTACAGGTTTAATTGAGCAAGGAGGTTCACGCCGGGGGGCTTTAATGCTGCAACTACATTGTTCACACCCGGACGTAATAGACTTTATCCGAATTAAAAGGCAGAAAGGCAAGCAATCGCAAAGGTTCTCCTGCAGGTTACAGAGACCGAGGAAAATCCAGTTATTGATGAATACGACACAGGCCATAGCCACAGCGAGCAAACTTCCCTTGACCTTTGCCTGTCCTGTGGCGAGGCGACTTTTGTCCGACAGGATGGTTGCTATACCTGTAATCCGGAACTCGGGGGCTGCGGCTAAAGGGGGAACTGTAACGGTTCACGCTCCTTGGCAGTGATCTAATCATCGCCAATGTCATTGAACAACGATATTGTGGTCACCGTCAATGGCGATAGTTCTCCAGCTTCAAAGTTAGTGCCAATGGCGATGTTTTCACTGTTTCAGAAGTCACCGCCACTGGCAGTGGTATTTTAGCTAAATTAGATCGTCGTCTTCGAGACCTTTTTGTACCGCATCCGCATCAACCGTTGGGCTGTCAGCCACAACTGCTGCCACAATTGCATAGCGACATATGTTGTTGATGAGAAGCAGCTTTGTAGCTTCCCTGGCAACTGAAACGGATTACAGTAAAGAAGATTAATTAATAAATAATTATTAAAAAACGGTTATTGGAGGACATTTTACGATGTTTTTAACATATTCGAGCTAATATAGATTAAAATTCGAATTGCAGTTTTTATACTAAAGAGTATGATTATAGACATGAAAAAAATTAAATACGCTTAATCCAATGGAGCGGGGGAACCAACTAATTGGGGTGAATCTCACTTATATGGGTAGGGTTACTCTTTCGACCCGAATCCGTCAGCTAACCTCGTCAGCGTTGAAAGGGATAAAACGGTATTATTTAGGCGTTGTTTTCTTTAACGTCTAATTAGTTGTGTACTGTTTAAAAGTCCTGTTCAACAGGGCTTTTTATTTTGTACATTATTATATTTGCAAAGGGAAGAATATTAAAATATGAAATATTTTCTAGTTGTCATTTATAGGGATAGTTTATAATAGGAGGCATATTAGGTATGAAGTATAAACAAGTTGCAATTATTGGATTAGGGCGTTTTGGGATGAGCCTGTTAACTGAATTAAGCCGGATGGGTTGTGACGTATTAGCTATAGACAATGACGTTAATAATGTTAATGAAGTTGCCGAAATAGCTACTCATACAATACAGGCAGACTCGATGGATGAACAAGTACTGAAATCCCTGGGCATTAGAAACTTCGATATAGTTATAGTTGCAATTGGAGAAAATGTGCAGGCCAGTATATTAACGACAATTATCTTGAAAGAATTAGGAGTAAAAAAGATTGTAGCAAAGGCAAAAAATGCATTGCATGGCAAAGTACTTGAAAAAGTTGGAGCCGATTGTGTGGTTTTTCCGGAAAGAGATATGGCTATTAAACTGGCTAAGACAATACTATCCCATCATATTTTGGATCACATTGAGCTCTCACCTCAATATAGTATTGAGGAACTGCTTGCACCTAAGATTTTTATCAATAAGAGCATTGAAGAAATTGATGTTAGAAAAAAAATGAAAGTTTCTATTTTGGCGATCAAAAGGGGAGATGAAGTAATTGTAGTCTTAAATGCCAGGGAAGTGATTAAAGCCGGTGATATCCTGGTAGCTTTGGGAAAAAATGAAGACCTCCAACGATTGGACGAACTTGAATCTTAGTATAAACGGAGGAAATTATTTTGTTTTCAGGAGAAAGAAGACTAGATCCTTCACAAATATTAGTTATTGGTTTTGGAATAGTCATTCTCATAGGGAGCTTTTTATTAAGCACACCCTGGGCTGTAAAAGAGGGGTCGATCAACTGGCTTACTGCTCTTTTTACCGCAACATCAGCCGTATGTGTCACCGGCCTGGTTGTAGTTGATACTCAAACTCACTGGACGCTTTTTGGACAAGTCATTATCTTGCTGTTAATTCAAATTGGCGGTCTAGGAATAATGTCATTTGCTACATTTTTTTTCTTGCTTTTAGGTAAAAAGATTAACCTTAGACAAAGGATTATAATGCAGCAAGCAATCAATAAACATAGTGTTGAAGGAATAGTCAACATATTCCGTTACCTTCTGTTTTTTTCTTTTACTATCGAGGCGATCGGTACTATTCTTCTAGCAATTCATTGGACTTCGTTGATGGGAATAAAGAAAGCACTTTGGTTTGGACTGTTTCATTCAGTTTCAGCCTTTAACAATGCAGGCTTTGATTTGTTCGGAAACTTTAGAAGCTTGACCGGTTTTTCTACTGACCTGATCACCAATTTTATTATTTCAAGCCTGATTATATTAGGCGGGTTGGGTTTTGTTGTTGTACATGAAATTTATAGTTTAAAAAAGGTAGCTAAATTGTCTTTACATGCTAAGGTAACATTAATTTCAACAGCCATATTAATTATTACGGGAACAATTTTAATTTTATCCTGCGAATATAATCACGCGTTGAGTGAATACACATGGTCAGGCAAATTGGTAGCTTCCTATTTTCAGGCGGTAACACCCAGGACAGCCGGTTTCAACACAGTAGACCTAGGCGGTCTGTTAATACCCACACAGTTGTTAATCATGGTGCTGATGTTCATCGGTGGTTCGCCGGGTTCCACGGCGGGGGGAATTAAAACAACAACTTTTACACTGTTATGGCTTGCAATTTATAGCTTATTGAAAGGCAAAAAAGATACGGAAATATATGGACGACGTATCCGGTATGAGGATGTGTTACGTGCTCTGTCTATAGCGTTGTTATCGGTATTCTTCATTATTTTTATAACTTTTTTGATTCTACTAACCCATAAAACAGATATGTTAAAAGCAATGTTTGAGGTTATCTCCGCTTTAGGAACCGTAGGTTTAACCCTGGGCTTAACTACTGATTTGAACAGTCTAGGACGTGTTCTAATAATAATAACCATGTTTGTAGGACGTTTAGGACCGTTGACTATTGGGTACGCCCTAGCCTATCAGAAAAAGCAACCTGATTTGCGTTATCCTGAAGGAAAGATTATGCTGGGTTAAGTTCTGCATTTTTGTCTATCCATAGAATACAGTGGAAGGAGCCCAGTATCTTGTCAGAAAGTATTCAGCTAATTTTTGCTACTGCGTTATTTTTGATTACGTACGTACTGATTATATCAGAAAAGATTCATAGAACTGTGGCAGCCCTTGTGGGAGCCAGTTTAATGGCTCTAACCAAAATTATCGGTTTGGAAGAAGTCGTCAATGCCATAGATTTTAACACCATTGGCTTATTGGTGGGAATGATGATGATTGTAGGTATCACCAGACGAACCGGTATTTTTGAATACCTGGCAATTAAGGCTGCCAAAAGTTCGAAGGGAGATCCAATAGAAATTATCGCTTCCCTGGCTTTGATAACGGCTATTTTATCTGCGTTTTTAGACAACGTTACAACGGTGCTTTTAATTGTTCCGGTAACCTTTGCTATAACCAAAAAGCTTGAGTGTAACCCGTTGCCGTTTTTAATTGCTGAAATCATTGCCTCAAATATTGGAGGTACGGCTACTTTAATCGGCGACCCGCCGAACATCATGATCGGTAGTGCCACTGGACTTGGCTTCATGGATTTTATTTTTAACTTGACGCCAGCTATAGTTGTTATATACGTTATAACCATTTTCTGTATACAATTGATTTATCGAAAACAACTGGTGGCTAAACCGGAACTTCAAGCTGTTATTGTACAAATTAATGAGAAAGATGAAATTAAGGATGCCAATCTATTACTTAAATGTTTGGTGGTTATAACTCTTACCGTCCTGGGTTTTGTCTTACACCAATATGTACACCTCGAATCATCAGTTATCGCCCTGTCAGGGGCAAGTTTGTTGCTCTTGGTTACCAGGGATGACCCGGAACATTCTCTCCAGTCGGTCGAGTGGCCCGTGATCTTCTTCTTTATTGGTCTGTTTGTGCTGGTCGGAGCTTTAGAGAAGGTTGGTGTAATTGAGGTTATGGCAAAATGGTCACTGGAAGTAACTGGTGGAAAAATACTGCCAACGGCCATGCTGGTTCTTTGGCTGTCTGCGATAGCTTCGGCTTTTGTTGATAATATACCCTTTGTCGCTACAATGATCCCGCTGATTCAAGATATGGGCCGCTTGGGAGATATCCCAGACTTAAATATACTCTGGTGGGCTCTGTCGTTAGGTGCTTGCTTAGGTGGTAACGGGACAGCTATCGGTGCATCGGCAAACGTAGTGGTTATTGGTATGGCCGAAAAAAAGGGGCTATTTATTAGCTTTATTAATTATATGAAGGTAGCCTTTCCCCTAATGATAATGTCCATAGTGATATCCTCAGGCTATCTTATTTTATGGTACTTTCTCCATACTACGTTAGCAATGTTTATAACTCTTGGTATCGCTACAGTCCTTGTTATACTTTTAAAACAACTCGCTAAAATGCTAATAGAACATAAATGAATTACTGTATAAACGTAACCAGGAAATCTCTTTATTAAGAATTTCTATTGCAATAGTTGTAAATTAACAGCCTACCTAGCCTCACCCTCTAGAAGGATATAGCGACAATGGCCAAAGTGAGCTGATTGACGAGTCTGTTTTTCAAGAAATAATTTGTATCGTCTCCGTGGTTATTCCCCGGAGGCTTTTTTATTTAACCCGCGTATTACCGGTTTCGGCCGATTTCGCTTGTTTAAACAATTTCAATGGCCATTCACAGCTCAATGCCCTATCTGACTAGGATTAAAAAGAATGCTAACAATAAAGGATATACGAGATCCTGGTGGTGGAAATATGAACAAATACCGTTCGCCTGTGCTTGCTGCTTTATGGTCGGTTGCAATTCCTGGTTTTGGGCAACTTTATACAGGTGATTACCTTATCGGTTTATTGCTGGTTATATTGGAATTTATCATCAACGTAAATGCTAGACTGAATTTATCTATCCTTTATTCATTTAGAGGGCAATTTCAGCATGCAATCGAGGTGACTGACTTCCAGTGGATAATGTTTTACCCATGTATTTACGCTTTCTCCATCTGGCAGGCGTATAACCGGGCTTTGGAGCTCAACACAGGTCTTCGCCGGAATGAAGAAAATAATATATTTACCAATAATAAATATTGCGGATTTTTTATCGGGGTGGCAATGGGAGGAACCTTGGGTGTAATCTATAGTTTCCTAATCGGTCCAATACTCTGTGGAATTTTAGGAGGAGTAGCGGGTGGATTAATCGGAGCTATTATTGAAAAATTAGGCCGGATAATATTTAGTAAGGGTCAGAGAGATACATAGTCAACAAAATCCAACATGCCCCGGAAAAAAGTTAGTAAAAAGGATTTATTCATTATATAACGAAATATAACAAGGAATTCACATAAGGGCAGTATTTGTAACGGAAGGAGATGTTTTTTTGCGCTATACTCCAAAGACAGAGTTAGACCAGCGGGTAGCCAAACTCCAGGTGCTACTAGAAAAACAGGGAATCGACGGGGTAATCATCGTCCAAAACGCCGACCTCTTCTATTTTAGCGGCACTATCCAGCAATCCCACCTGTTTGTGCCGGCCGAGGGCAGCCCGGTACTGTTAGTCAAAAAAAGCTATGCGCGGGCCCGGGAAGAGTCTGCTCTGGAAAATATCGTATATCTGGACAGCCTTAAGGATATATTTGCAGCGCTTCAGTCCTATGGCTACAGCGGCTTTAAAACCCTGGGCTTTGAATTGGACGTGCTCCCTGCCAATTTATATCTGCGCTATCAAAAACTCTTTAAGCCCGCCAATATTGTTGACGCCAGCCCGCTAATCCGCACTGTGCGCATGGTAAAATCTGCTTACGAGCTGGAGATCTTCAAAGACATTGCCAAAATGCACACTGAGCTATTTTCCTTTATCAGTGATATATTGCGTGCGGGCATGTCTGAGCTGAAGTTGAACGCTATGGTTGATGCTTACTCCAGGGAAAAAGGCCATCCTGGCTATATGAGAGTGCGTGGTTTCAATCAGGACCTTGTGAATACTCATATCGTATCCGGGCAAAATACTGAACCAAGTTATTTCTGGGGAGCAGTAGGCGGCAAAGGGGTCGGCCCGGCCTTTGCACAGGGCGCCAGCGATAAGCTAATCGGCCGGAGCGAGCCTATTTTTGTGGACGCCGGCTTTGCTCTGGACGGCTATATGTTAGACCAGACCCGCATTTATTGCGTGGGCAAGCTGCCGGATCACCTGGTTCAGGCTTACGAGGTAGCTTGTGACATACTAGGTCATATGAAGAATTTGGCCAAACCGGGGGTACCCTGTGGCAAACTGCACGACCTGGCGCTGGAAATCGCCGGTGCCAGCCCTTTTAGTAAGTATTTTACAGGTTACCCGACTCCTTTGGCTTTCGTCGGCCACGGCATCGGCATTGAGTTGGACGAATTGCCGGTAATCGGGCACGGGTTCGAAACTCCACTGGAGGAAGGTATGGTGTTTGCACTTGAGCCCAAATTCACCTTCCCGGACGGCGCTGTGGGGGTTGAAAATACCTATCTGGTCACTAAAGACGGTCTGGAAACGCTGACTGTATTTGATGAAGGAATCCTGTATGTTTAAGTACATGCTGATTTAGGCCGGTTACTTAAACAACTGAATAATTGGGCTAATGGCTCCTGGCTCCGTTCATGGCGTACCTACATACCTCGTGGCGAATTCCACCCAGCGTTTGACCGTTAGGAAAGGAATTTCCCTTAAGAACCGCTGGACTGTCACTTATTTGATATTCAGTATGATTGAATATATACTATAGAAGTAATAATTGATGTTATTATGGGAGGCTTTGTACAATGGGCAGTGTGTATGACGTATTAATGGAGCGGGGCTATATTAAGCAAATGACCCACCAGGAACCTTTGATTGAACTACTGGAGAAAGAAAAGGTTACTTTTTATATAGGTTTTGACCCGACTGCAGACAGCTTGCATGTAGGTCATTTTTTACAGTTAATGGTCATGGCCCATATGCAAAAGGCCGGACACAAGCCGGTTGCTTTAATTGGCGGAGGTACGGCTATGGTGGGAGACCCAAGCGGCAAGACGGATATGAGAAAATTAATGACCAGGGAAACTATCCGGCACAATGCGGAGTGCTTCAAACAGCAGTTCTCAAAGTTCATTGATTTTAGTGAAGATAAAGCGATTATGGTTGATAACTCAGATTGGCTGCTAGAGTTAAACTACGTTGATTTCTTGAGAGAAATTGGTGTATATTTTTCTGTGAACAGAATGCTTACAGCAGAGTGCTATAAGAACCGGCTGGAAAAAGGCCTAACATTTTTAGAATTCAATTATATGTTGATGCAGGCCTACGATTTTCTCGAACTTTACCGCAAATACAACTGCACCATTCAGTTAGGCGGAGATGACCAGTGGTCCAATATTTTAGCCGGCGCGGATCTAATCAGGAGAAAAGAAGGGGCCGAGGCCTATGGCCTTACGTTTACCTTGCTCACCACCAGTGAAGGTAAAAAGATGGGGAAAACCGAGTCCGGTGCCCTTTGGCTTGATGCCCAAAAGACAACCCCCCACGAATTTTACCAGTACTGGCGGAATATTAACGACCCGGACGTGGAAAATTGTCTGGCATTATTGACCTTCCTGCCCATGGAAGAAGTGAGAAGGCTAGGCCGCCTGCCCGGTGAACAAATAAATGAGGCCAAAAAGGTGCTGGCCTATGAGGTAACCAAACTCATTCATGGGGAAGAGGAAGCTCAAAAGGCCAGGG
This sequence comes from Pelotomaculum sp. PtaB.Bin104, assembly GCA_002067205.1. Classification (GTDB taxonomy): domain Bacteria; phylum Bacillota; class Desulfotomaculia; order Desulfotomaculales; family Pelotomaculaceae; genus MVQL01. Next base: position 1,561 of record MVQL01000190.1, on the reverse strand, counting down.
CGGCGGCGGAGTCCTTATTTGGCTCCGGCGGCAGCATGGACAATGTCCCAAGCACCACCCTGGCGCCTGAGCAGGCCCAGCAGGGCATCGGCATCCTGGATTTAATGCTGCACGCCAAGCTGATTGCTTCCAAAGGTGAGGGCAGAAGATTGATCACCCAGGGCGGCGTGACTGTAAACGGCAACAAGGTCACGGATGTTTACCTTATGCTTGAAGATAAAGATTTTCCGAATGGGAATTTAATGATAAAGAAAGGTAAGAAAATTTTTCACCAAATTGTTGTTGAATAGATGCACACGGTTTACTGAACTTATCCGGGCACAGCTGATTGCCCGGTTTTTTTATAAATTAAAACAAGTTCTTTAGCAGTTGAGGAAGACATATAATCCTCCATTCCAGCCTGTGGCCCGTCAATTCATGAAATTTTTATTATAATTAGCTGATATTTCTTACACATTTTCCGGCAGCAATCATAGATTAATTATGAATAAAACTGTAGGTCAATTCACTTATGTTTAGAAGAAGGGCAAGCTGGTGCCTGGAGGTGGGTTCTTGTTAAAAAGAAGACGGCCTTACTTAAAAGTTGTTGCTGTGGCGGCATCTGTTATGACACTGCTTGTTTTTCTTATTATAATTGACCATATGCTTAGAGACGTTTTTTATGACTTGGCTGAGATTAAGGCTACTCAGCTGGCCACTGAAGCGATACAAAATTCCATCCTGCAGGAAGCGGCCAATGAAAATATTCAATATCAGGATTTAGTCATCGTCCATAAAGATGAACAGGGCCGGGTGGCTATGATGCAGGCAAACACGCTGAAAGTAAACCGGATAGCAGCTTCTACCGTTATGGCCGCGCAAAAAAATTTAGATGATTTAAAACGAAAGTCTTTTAGCATCCCGGTCGGTCAAATTATTGACCTGCCTTTATTTGCAAATTTCGGTCCAAGAATCAAATATAATATGATGCCGGTGGGTACGGTCAGATTTAGTATTAGTGACCGGTTTGATACAGCCGGGATTAACCAAACCAGGCATACCATTTATCTCAACCTTGATACCAAAGTACGCGTAGTGATTCCCTCCAAAACAGGTGAAGTTTCAGTTTCCACTCAGGTACCGCTAACAGAGAATATCATCGTCGGAGATATACCCAATACCTTTGTGTCAGTGCCCGGCGGAATTTTCGGCAGCGGTGCGATTAAATAGTCAAATTTTCTGTGGTTTACATCACTGATGAAGGCGGAATCGTTTTCTAACCGACACTAACAATAACCTTAAGCAAATTTTATTATAAGAATACTCCTTGACAAATAACGACTCTTTATGATAAATTAATAAACGTCGTCAAGCTAGTAAAAACAAAGGAAAGTGAGAAAATGATTTCCTGTTGACGCTAGCCGGCGGCAAATGATAGAATAACAAATGTCGCCGCAAGATATGAAATAAAATGCGGCAACAAAGCCAAAAAGTGGTCGTTGACCACGGCTGGTGAAAAATGATAAGATATCAGATGTCGCCTCTGAACGGCGGCAAAAATAAGAGACAAGCGGTCTTTGAA
>MVQL01000189.1 GCA_002067205.1 Pelotomaculum sp. PtaB.Bin104 | reverse complement strand
CGATATTTTCTTTAAGCCTGGCCAGGAAAGACTCCCTGAACTCCAGGTGGCAGTTCTCCTTTGCTTTTTTCAGATAACTTTACGTCCAATTTTCGTTTTCATAATCCCACTCCTAACTTCACGATTAAATTAGAATGCTTGTCTGCTTGCCTGCATTTTCAGGATTGCCTTTGCCTGAACCGGACAATTTTAATGCGACCGGAACAAAGGATGCATTTTTTCGCATCAACATTTGAACTTTGTATAGTCAATTGCCCCCTCAGTTTTTTTAATCCATAGGATACCAGTGTTGACAAAATACTGCAATTGTATATTTCTATACCTCGTAACAGTATCCTCCTTTTCTGTATATTTACATCAGCCATAAGCCATTTTTTGATTAGATCACTAAAACAGCCCGGAATAAAATATTTTCCGGGCAAGCTACCAGCCGTTTTGTAATTAGTGACAGCTGCCTAACTACCTGTGTCGCGTATCTCAACACCAACGTCATACACCCAAAAGGGGGCTTCGCGTCTAACCGCGAAACCCCCTGCTAACCACACATCTCACCTTGCCCTGCATGAGATTGTAACTCCATTACGAAGATACCTAAACCTTTATTAGAAATCTAAAAACCACTATAACTCTCAGACCATGTATTCCCAGTGACTACAAGGTTACGCACCTAGGGCTGGAAAGCGGTTAATTACCAATATTCTGTGCAACCATTAGAAGATCAAGAATATCTACCTGACCGTCATTGTATACATCCGATTTTTGGGCGTTAATGGTTCTAACTGGACCTAAATTGGAGTTTATAAACTGAAGGTCCAGAATGTTGATGTTTTCATCACCGTTCACATCTCCTAACTTTAGTGTAGGGATAGTTACTATTCTTTGAATAACCTTAATTGCATCAGCTTTATTAATTACTACATCCGGTAAAAAGGTTCCTTCTAGCGTACCATTCATAACACCTGCATGTTTTATCGATTCAATAGCGGTAAATGCCCAGTAATCTATGTCCACATCGCTAAAAGAAGGGGACATTGGGTTGTATGTCGGTATTTTAAAATCTTCATACAAAATATATGCATATTCTGCTCTTGTGACGTGTCCTTCGGGATGAAAAGTACCATCTGGATAACCATTTAATAGCCCTTTATTTAACCCTGCATAAATGTATCCAGCTGCCCAGTGGTCAAGGGGTACATCTATAAATAAGGACTCTGGCGGGAGGCTCTGGGTAAGATTAAATTTTTCAACTAATATTTGCGCCAAATCAGCGCGAGTTAAAAGGTCGTCATATTCTACTGCAATACTCTCAGTTGTAACAATTGAGCTAAGTACATTGCCGGCGGCATCCTTAAAGCTGTTGGCTGCCACTCTGATTTTATTGCTGCTTCCGGTCAAGGCCGTATTGAAGGTCACTACCAGGGTGTTCCCACTGATTGCCACGGTGTCACTGGCCCCCAGGGCGGCAAAAGTGGTGCCGTTTGACGAAAAGGTAACAGCCCCTTTGAGGTTGGTGACGTTGGCAACCAGGTTCTCCGAGAAGGTCAGGGTTACTATCTTGTTCGTACTGTTTATGGCCGCGCTCTAATATGCCGGCGGTGGGTCTACGATGTTTGCGTTGATTGGCTCAGTAGTCACCTGAGTGGACAGAACATGGCCCGCTCCATCCTTTAAGCTGTTGGCCGCCACCCTGATTTTATTGCTGCTTCCCGTCAGGGCCGTATTGAAGGTCACGACCAGGGTGTTCCCGCTGATTGCCACGGTATCACTGGCCCCCAGGGCGGCAAAGGTGGTGCCGTTTGACGAAAAGGTCACAGCCCCTTTAAGGTTGGTGACGTTGGCAACCAGGTTCTCCGAGAAGGTCAGGGTAACTATCTTGTTCGTACCGTTAATGGCCGCGCTCTGATATAACGGAGGGGTATCCAGGGTAGCGGTAGTTACAGCAGTAGTTAGAACATTGCCAGCGGCATCCTTCAAACTATTGGCCGCCACCCTGATTTTATTGCTGCTGCCGATCAGGGCCGTATTGAAGGTCACGACCAGGGTCTTGCCGCTAATCGCCACGGTATCACTGGCCCCCAGGGCGGCAAAGGTGGTGCCGTTTGAGGAAAAGGTTACCGCCCCTTTGAGGTTGGTGACGTTGGCAACCAGGTTCTCCGAGAAGGTCAGGGTGACTATCTTGTTCATGCCGTTAATGGCCGCGCTCTGATATGCCGGTGGTGGGTCTATGATGTTGGCGCTGATTGGCTCAGTAGTCACCTGAGTGGCTAGAACATTGCCCGCTCCATCCTTTAAGCTATTGGCTGCCACTCTGATTTTATTGCTGCTGCCGGTCAGGGCCGTATTGAAGGTCACTACCAGGGTGTTCCCGCTGATTGCCACGGTGTCGCTGGCCCCCAGGGCGGCAAAGGTGGTGCCGTTTGACGAAAAGGTCACAGCCCCTTTTAGGTTGGTAACGTTGGCAACCAGATTCTCCGAAAAGGTCAGGGTGACTATCTTGTTCGTGCTGTCGATTGTCGTGCTTTGATAAGCCGGCGGGGTAGTATCTGTGTTCTTAATAGTAAATGCTTTAAGACATACATTATCATAATCCTGCACTGAATATAGATCCACCCAATCAGATCCATTCGTGCTTAACCAACTTTCCCCCATTTTACTTGTTGCTTTACTACAATAATTTGTTAACGGGTACTCTACCGGGATCGGGTAATCATAACCTGGAGTGTTCAGTTTGATGATAACCGAAAATTTTTGACCGGAAGTTAAGGGTACAGGCGTATCAAGTTTAACCGTATTATAGCCCGGCAGGGTAATCGTGCCTGTTTTACTTCCGGCCAGTGTTCCTGTTGTAGGCCCCGAGTTAACGTTGACATCCTTATAGATATAAATCTCATAAGTAGTATTGGGACTGGCGGCATAAGTGCTTACTGCTGCCAGCGATTCATTTGAACTTGCTGTAAAAATATTTGCTCCCCAATTATGTTTATAACCACTTACCCAACCGTAGGGATCATATTGATAGATATTACTGTAATTTGTTGGGTCTTCTGCATTTAGAAAAACCGCATTTTCACTTTTTTCATTTCCTATTACTTTATCATAATACGATATATAGAAATAACCATTCTCTCCCCAACTTGTTCCCCAGCTGTTTTTCGCAATAAAAGCACCATTTCCCGGCGGTATAGAGTTAAATTTGTTTTTGTTAAAATTATCATCCCAGCCGACAATATCAACCACATGATTTCCAATACTCTCAGCACCATCATAATAGTAAGCGTAATAACTTGGATTATATTTAGTTACCTCATCCATATACAAAGATGTACTTACTGCACCATAATCCATAATTGCTTGTTTAATGTTGTTGTTATCTAATGGCCCCCCCCTAGAGGGCATGTAATATACCTGCTGGATATGTTTTTTTGGAGACAATCCTGAAGGAGATGAGCTGGAATAAGGGTTATAAGGGTCATCTTTCTCAGCAATAGGTCCACTCCACCGAGCAAGAAAGGCTACTGCCATATTTGTTACGCCACCGCCGCAAGCGCCTTTATCAAACCCGTTTGTGTTCTTAAGATTATTTTCGGAAAAGTCCCAACTCTCCGAGGGGAGGAGACAGGATTCAAGTGAGCCTAAGGCAGAAAAAGTCCAGCAAGCTCCGCAAGGATTCTGATTTTGTACTTTTGTAAGTTTTCCCATCGTGCGCAGGTCATATATAGATGGAAAACTTAACTGACTTGTAATTGCCTTCCCTTTCAAGTGAGACAAGTCTAGCGGTGATGGTATTTTTCCTAGCGAGTGTCCGTTCAACTGTATCCCACCCAAATTACCCTTATTGCTATCCTGAAAATATTTGATAAAATCCGGATTCAACGGCGCCATCTCAAAATCGCTACTCGCTTGGGCATTGCCAGGCGTTACAATACAAAACACTGCAAAACTCATTAACATTAAAAATATTAAAGAAAAAGTACTTAACTTCAAAAGAGAAATTTTACTTCCCTGAAACAAGATTCTCCCACCTCTCCGCAAAAAACAACTAAGTTACTTTATATTCTTACTGTTCTTCTGAAGAATATAAATTCATTATTCTTCATCATTCTTACTTATACCGCAATAGCATCACGATTGTTTTATTCTACATTACATCACCTTCAATTACTGTTATTTGCAGCCTAGTTACTTCAAGGGCACACCTGGTCCCCCATGCATATAAAGTTAAATTTTTCTCTAAACAATATTTTTTTCCTTCTTAAAATTTTGAGCTTTTATCATATTCTTGCTAAACCTCCTACAGTTTTGCTATTAAACATCTAATCCATATATTAATGCGGAAAATCCTGAGGCCACCAAATCATGTGACTTAACTTAAGTAGAAATGCATATTACCATATAAAGGATATGTCATCTTTTATGCCTTGAAAACATTGATATTCCGGGCTACTTTAGGTCAGGTATCAAAGTCGAGTATAAAAAATGGAAGCACGTGCGGAATTTCCGCACGTGCTTCCATTTTTTTCGCCTTTCAACAAGTTTAGTAATCTCAGATAGAGCCAGAGGTATAGCCATACCCAAATCAGGCTCACCAACGGATTGGAAACAGGTCCCCTGCGATAAAGACGGCAATTATGACTTTGAGTCCCTTCATGCTCTTGATCTAAAATTATTGCAGCAGCAGATTAAAGATCTGCTCAAAGGAAAAATCGTTGAAACCCCCATTTTTGATTTTTTCTCCGGCAGCCGTAACCAAAAGACCCGGACTATGCGTTTAGAACCCCAACGAAATTCTCCTGATCAAAGGCATTCATGCCTTAGATCCCTGCCTGCTGCCGAACATGAGCAGAAACCAATTTTTTAAAGTCTATATTAGCGCGCTGTTCGGGCTCAATGTCGACCTGGTGAACAGGGTTCCTACCACAGAAGCCAGAATGATTCGCCGGATCGTCAGGGATGACCGGTTTAGAGGATTTACTCCCGATATGACCTTTGACCAGTGGGACAGTGTGCGCAGGGGTGAAAGTAAGAGCGTTTTTAAAAATCAGGAAGAGTGCGATGTGATGTTTAATTCGAGCCTTCTTTATGAGCTGAACGCGCTGCGCCCCTTCGCCGAGGCTTCTTTGGATAATGTCCCTGATGACAGTCCCAACTGCGATATAAAAGAGAGGCTGTTGAACCTCCTGTCATTTTTTGAGCCGATGGATGTTTCTAAAGTTCCTTTCAATTCTATTCTAAGGGAATTTATCGGCGGAAGCATTTATACCGAGTAGGGTAATCTTAACTTTTTTACTGCCCCAAATGCGCCGGCCGGGTTGTATTTGAATGTTTTGCATATTTTTTTATCAATCGTCGCAAGACAGTACACCACTATATCGCAGATACAGTAGTTATAGACGATAATTCAAAAAGCAAAAATGATAAAAATACTGCAATGAATTAATTGATTTTCATCACTCATACTTTTCCTTGGCTAATAAATCCAGGCTTAATAATACCTAATTGCTTTCAAAAGTATAATTAGTTAGGGTAAGCACCTGAGATTTTATTAGATTTCAGCTATAATAAAAGCAAATATAAAATTATGAAAGGTCGTAAAGAGCTGTATGGCCAAGGATAAAACTCCCGTTACCCCAGCTATTCGATTTCTAAAAAAGGAAAAGGTAGCCTTCACAGGCCACCTGTACAATTACGAGGAACATGGTGGAACAGCAGCTTCAGCACGTGAACTGGGTGTTGCTGAACACAGCGTTATTAAAACCCTTGTTATGGAAGATGAAAACAAGAAACCCCTGATTGTTTTAATGCATGGGGACCTTCAGGTATCCACCAAGAATTTGGCCCGTCACCTTGGAGTAAAAGCAATTACTCCCTGTACCCCGGAGACAGCAACTAAGCATACGGGCTATCTGGTCGGCGGAACTTCCCCCTTCGGCACTTTAAAGAGTATGCCGATTTATATGGAGGAAACCATCCTTGACCTGCCTAAAATCTACATTAACGGTGGAAAACGGGGCTTTCTTGTGATCATTGAGCCAAAGGAATTGGTGCGGGTTTTAAAACCTGCGTTAGTAAGGGTTGGTATAAGCTAGATGTTTCACTGTTCTTGTCCATGTGCCAGTACGTTTCCTTGTCTGCCATCCTGAAAATAAAAGTTTTGTCTCCCACAAGCGCCTGATCATGGGACTCGACATAGTTGATGCGCTTTTCGCCCAAACGGCTTGTTGAAAGCTCGTGCCAGAGCCTGTCCATATCCCAGTCTTCATCCTTCTGCTCGAGAATTTTGACCCAAAAATCCGGCACACCCATTGCCAGCCGGTAGTCAAATCCAATTCCTCCGCAGGCCACCGGCAGACACATGCCCGGCATTCCGCTCATATCTTCCACGATGCTGACATTCTCATAGGATTTCAGCCAGGAATCGATTTCCAGAGAATTAGGTTTTAAATACCATAATAGCCAGTAATACCTTGTCCAGAACAGTGCCGGATAGTATAATAACAAAAAGTACATATAGATGGTACACTCAATCAGGAGAACTTTGCAGTAATCGTTGAGAGGTTAGTACAATATCAGCTTATGGTATGATAGTATGTTCATCCAAACGCTATGACAGTCCAGTTGATCTTCCCATGTAACAACATCTAGACGAGCATCAGAAAAGGGGAGATCTTTGCGGCTCCTTTTCCAATGATGCTTTATTTTGTATAGAAAAGTAACCTGGCCATTGTTTTAATATGTATATTGATGCGTTTTATCTTTGAAGAATTATAAACTATGAGCATAAAAAAATTTTTTTGAAGTATATAAATTGGTTGTATATTAATATTTTAGAAGAAGTCTAATTGGACTTTCCTTCATCTGGTGCAACATCAGATAAAGGAAAGTCTAATTTTAGAATGGTTAACTAGTTAAATAAAGGAGGAAATATTAATGGAAGATAATCAGAAAAGTACAGTATTTGAGAAGCCGGATCCTACCATCGGGACGCCTGAGCAGGACAGTGTCATGTTTCCAGGTCAGCAGGAACACCCTGACACATGTGCGATACGTTGTCAGGAATTCATCATTAAGCAGTTCACCGGCATGGATCCGGGTGAGAATTCTCTGATTAGTGAAGCTGAGAAGCAGGGTTGGTACACTCCCGGCGAAGGTACCAGCATCGGTGACGTGGGTAACTTGCTCGAATCACATGGCATTCCGGTTAACCGCTATCAGGACGCAAACATCTTCAACCTTACCAACGAGCTTGCCCAGGGACACAAAGTTATCATTGGAGTAAACTCAGAAGACCTTCAGCAACAGCACACGCTTCTTGAGAAGATCTATAATGCTCTCGGCGTAAACGGCGCAGACCACGCTGTAGTGGTATCCGGTATAGATACATCAGAGCCGAACGATGTACGTGTAATAATTAGTGATCCGGGGACGGGTCAAGCTGCGGCATCCTATCCGCTAACACAATTCTTGGATGCATGGAAGGATAGTGACTTTTTCATGGTGGCCACTAAGGAACCCGCACCTGCCTGGCTGCCCGAGATGAGCAATTTCGACTACGGGCTGGGGCACATCCCCTCGATCGGCCAACTGAACATGGAGGAATTCCTGGAACTGACCAAACATCCAGATGAGTGGAATATTTTGCATCCGGAATCGGAGGTTGGTCTTGACAGTGGCTTCGGTGGGCAGGACGATTACGTAAGTCCTTACCTTCCAGATGACATTAAAAGCGGAATGGAATTTATGTCACATGATGACCCTCTTCATCACGAATCCTTATTTACAGACCAACATAACTTAAGTAACCACCATGAACCTTCTTTCGGCGGTTATTATAACGCAGACGGCACTTACCACAACGTATCAGATGATACTGATACTGATCCTGAGACTGGAGCTGTAATTCGCCGTTGGTGAAGACCTTCTTCCCAGAGGGTTTGCATGGACTTAAGAATTGAGTGCTCAGAATAAAATATCTTAGCGACATTATTAAATGCTTTTTGAGGTGGGATCTGTTGGTTGAACCTATAACAATGTTTACAATAGGAGTTAATATATTAAAATCATTAAGTCAACAATCGAATGTACTTGGGGCCGATAATGCAGGACATAGCTTTCTTGGGGAAGCATTTGGAGGCGCCATCTCCGGTTTGAGCCAGTGTATTTACCCTACAATGCTTGGCCAAAACCAGCAGGCTATTGAAGAAAAACGACAATTATTCATGAAGGAACAAGAGGCCCTGCGCCGGGAGTTCGAAAACGAGCGGTTTCAGAAGACGAAGGAGTTGCAGTTGGAAATGGCCAGGCTGTCCCACGAGTATCGTCTGGCCGAGCAACAGGCAAGCTTCAACCAGCAACTTGAGATGATGGACTGGAACCACTTCTACCAGCACAGCTGGCCGCTGGTGGTAAGCCCCCTGAGCTTCAGGTGCGAGCCGAAGCCTGCCGGGGCAGAAGCGTTGCCGAAGATTTCACTCCGGGTCTTCGTTTCAAACTCAAAGCCCAGTGACTACAAGTCTAAAGTAGAAGATAGAGTTATCCAGGGATTATATGACTTCGTCAGCACACATTATGAGGGTTCAGGCCCCCGGCCGGTAGACTTTTACGACAAAGGCTGGCGGGAGACCCACAAGCACGGCGGCGCCTATATTAAATCGCTTAACCGTATGCTAAAAGGGCAGCCGACTCTGATAATCGATCCCGTAATAGAGGGCGACGGAGAGTACCTGAATCTTCGTGTGTCCTTTTGGGGCTTGGGCGAGATTTGGGATATCTACGAGAAAACCTTCGTCAGGCTGCCTCTAAAGAGGATGTACCGGGAGGCTGCCCGTGCCCACGCCAGGCATTGGCAACAGATCAAGGAGAGCTTAGGGCTCGACGACAGTCTTAGCCCAAACGATGCCATAAATTTAAGAACACTGAACCAAGAAGAAAGACTGAAAACCGAAAAGAATTTAGCTCCGGAAACGCTGGAGCAATTGCCATTTGTCCAGATGGGTTACAAATTCGACGACAGGCACTACCAGACAGTTGCCGAGTCGGTGCGCATCCTGCACTGCCTCATTGTCGCTTGGGTGGCCGATGCCTACCACATGGCAGAGTATGGCACCCCACCGCTAATGCCTGAGCTCTTGCCTAAGCTTATGGGTGGTGAATATGATCCTGGGCTAATGCAGTTGTTTATGTCGGGATTTCGCCAGCTATATAGTTTTCTTGAGCGTAAACACAACGAATTCATTATTAACTCTGATAATGAACAAAATACTGCCGTGTGCATACCCAGGTGGTGCGTTCTGCCTGAATTTGACCTGGCCTTTGCCAGGAGTTTTGCCCAACTACCGGACAAATCCTGGGCCTGGGACCGTATAGATCACTCCCTTAAAACCTGGGTTACTTTGCGGGGCGAACAACCGGTTAGCGGGCTGTTCGAAGTGCTGACAATTGTAAAGGGGCTGCTTACGCCGGCTGACCTGGGTTATGCCGAGGCATTGCGGGACTGCTTTGTTCTAATGGGGGACAGCGCTGCGTCAGCTCTTGCGGAAGAAATGATGAAGCAGGCAGCAAAGCAGAGCTCAGGTGATGAAATGAAAAGGAATCTTATCAACGATTTCAAAGTGGAGAGAGATCCGTTCGAGACTATGGAAGAATACCGCGCTCGCATTGTTGGGGCAGGTATGCTCCCGGCCGGGCAGGCAAGGCTGATAAAGGATCGCTATGACATTGAAACGGGCCGTTTTCCCCTGGAAATTAGCTGGCAAGACTGGGCGGTGCCACTAGCTGAAAGAATGAGCAGTTTTTATCGTATCCTGGTTCCACGGGACCAGGCCATGGATCTGTATAGTAACAGTTCATTGTACCCGGTGCTGGCAAGGCTAGCTTTGGTGGGTAATAAGGTATCTATTGTGGAACTCAGTATGTATGCTGTGAATAAAAGTTGGAAGATTTTTAGTGTTTACAACTCTATGTTATGTACCTTGGAGGGGAATGGACTTTTTGTTAATTCTGTCACCTTTTCACCTGATGGACAACTGCTGGCCTCAGGTAGTAATGATGATAAAGTTATCCTTTGGGAGGTAGAAAGTGGTAAACCCGTGCACACCCTGCTGTATGGGGAACATGTGTGTTCTGTAGCCTTTTCACCTGATGGACGGCTGCTAGCCTCATGTGGATTTGACAGTAAAGTCAAGATATGGGAGGTAGAAAGTGGTAAGCTTGTGCGCACTCTGAAGGAGAATGGAGATATTGTGATGTGTGTAGCCTTTTCACCGGACGGGCAGTTACTAGCCGTTGCAAATTATTACAAAACAATCAAACTTTGGGAAGTAGAGAGCGGGTGGCATGTGCGCACCTTAAAAGGGCATGGAGGTAGTGTTACGTTTGTCACCTTTTCACCGGACGGGCGGTTGCTGGCCTCGTCTAGTTTTGACAAAACAATCAAGCTTTGGGAAGTAGAGAGCGGTAAGCCCGTACACACACTTGAGGGGCATGGAGATATTGTGATGTGTGTAGAATTTTCACCGGACGGACGGTTGCTGGCCTCAGGTAGTAGTGACAAAATAGTAAAGTTTTGGGAGGTAAGGAGTGGGAGGCTCGTACACACCCTGGAGGGGCATGAAGCTCTTGTTAAGTCCGTTACCTTTTCACCGGACGGGTGGTTACTGGCCTCGGGTAGTGATGACAAAACAATCAAGCTTTGGGAGGTTGAGAGCGGGAGGCTTGTACACACTCTTGAGGGGCATGGAAGAGGTGTGTTTTCTGTTGCCTTTTCACCGGATGGGCAGCTGCTGGCCTCAGGTAGTGATAACAAAATCAGACTATGGGGTTAAACATTTTTTTAATACTTTTTTGTGAAGTTATTAACCAGTTTACTTGTTTGTAAAACCTCGTGATTAAGCACAGGATCTTTATAGAAGAAATACCTCCCTTAATACACTTCTATTATCTTTAAATATCTTCTGTTTTCTTAGAATTTCACATTATGGTCGGATAGTCT
>MVQL01000188.1 GCA_002067205.1 Pelotomaculum sp. PtaB.Bin104 | reverse complement strand
GCGCCCATTGCGGAAGATTCCCCACTGCTGCCTCCCGTAGGAGTCTGGACCGTGTCTCAGTTCCAGTGTGGCCGTTCACCCTCTCAGGCCGGCTACCCATCGTCGCCTTGGTGGTCCGTTACACCACCAACCAGCTAATGGGACGCGGACCCATCTGTTAGCGGATTGCTCCTTTCCTCATTAGAGCATGTGCTCCAATGAGCGTATCCGGTATTAGCACCAGTTTCCCGGTGTTGTCCCAAGCTAACAGGCAGGTTATCCACGCGTTACTCACCCGTCCGCCACTAAGTTTACAAATCACTAGGTTTCATTGCAAACTCCGTTCGACTTGCATGTGTTAGGCACGCCGCCAGCGTTCGTCCTGAGCCAGGATCAAACTCTCCATAAATTATTTATAAAGGTTTGAATATTGGCTCGTATTTGTTGTTTCGGAATGTACTACTCGCTTTTGCTTTCGCTTCGACGAGAGTCATGTGTTTTGGACTATTCGTCCATTTACATCCATCCACTGTTTAGTTTTCAAAGACCGTTTGTCTCGCTTACCGCGACACTTAAACATTTTAACACTTCAGTCTATTAAAGTCAAGAACCATTTTATTCTTTTTTTATGAGTTTCTTATCAAGCTTTTGAGAAAAGACAGGTGTAATAATATCATTTTACCTCACTGTAGATCAATGGTAATTTATGGCTAATAATTCTGATGTCATTAACCAGCTCAATCGTTCTATCAACACCAGCGCCACTGATACATCACCTCCGAGAGAATTAAAATTTTTCTGGACAACTGAATTTTTTGGACATCAATTGATTGTCACAGTATAATTTGATGCATTTATTTTTATATTCCATTATGAACAATAAATTATGCATAAATACCACGTTCTATTGCGACATGCGCTGACTAGAGCATCTGTGTTTTTAATATAATATCCTTAATAAGTGTATTTCTAAAAGTGAAAAGTTACTAACGACCAGTGGGTTTAAGCATCATTGTTTACTCCCCGGACGGTAGGCCAGCCCTTCCGCTAAGGCAACAACGTCCCCGCTCTCGTCTCTTACTTCAAGACGGTAGATTCCAGTTTTCCTCGTAAGGTTTTCTTCACGTGCCGTGGCAGTTAAAAGGGCTCCCGCTTTAGTTGCTTTCAAAAAATTGATATTGACATTCAGAGCCAAGGCTACGGGGCCATGGGAATTGCTGGCAGCAGCAAACACAACATCAACCAGGCTAAAAATGGCACCGCCGTGGGTTAGGCCCACTCCGTTGAGCAACTCCTGCCTAACCTCCATCGTTGCACAAGCATAGCCTGCCTGAATATCATTAATTTTAATTCCCAAAAGCTGCGCCAGGGCATCCTGTTCCAGCCTGGCCTTGCCAAGTTCTATACTCATCTGATTCACACATCCTCTAAAATTATTTCATATTAGTAAATTCATGGAAGAAATTTTATAAAGCTATGTGATTTAATCTTAATAACTTCCATTATAGGCATTTTACCTCAATACCAATATTAAAAAAATACAAGTACTTTTCGCTCACCCTGCGCTTAAAAATACTCTCTACAGCACCGGCATACAGATTTATTTGATTGCTGTACAGTATAACCAACTGTTCCAGTTGATCTAGAGATATCCGGTCTGTCTTATAATCCAATAGCAACAGGTCCTCACCTTCATCTATTAGGCAGTCAATCACGCCTTGCACCAATACAACTTGATTAGATTGCTGCACTTCCGGATAAACTTGATTAACAGGCAGAGCCCGGGTAAAAGGGAGTTCCCTCCATACCTTCCTGCCTGCCACCACCCGCTTGCCAAGAGGTGACTTAAAAAAAGCTGCGATTTTCCCGACCGGCACTGACCGCGCCTGCTCTCCGGTCAACAGCTCCCGCTCCACCATCGCGGCCACCTGCGCTTCGATGGCCGCGGCATCCGCTACAGTATTGAAATCCAGATTCTGCATCACCAGGTGCAGAGCCGTGCCGGCCTCAGCGGCGGTCAAACCTTGCTTCTTCTGCAAAAATTTTGGTCTAACGGCAGTTGCCGGGTGGAAATTCCGGCGAGCAACTTCATCCCGAGCAGTCTCCAATTGACCGGTCTCAAAGCCAGTGCGGTGTACCAGTCCTGTAACAGAAGACTTAGCCGCATAGCCGGCCAGCCCGTGGTCGGGATAGCACCAATTCAACATTTCTTTTATAGTACCGGCAAGCTCGCCGGGCGGCTCCAGCGGTTCCATTCTCCGCACCAGGCGTAAAAAATCGCTCTCGATCTGCTCTTTTGCCTGTGCCGCATAACAACCGTCAGTAATGGATACTATCCAGAGTGAAGGGTCGCATGCCACCAATGCCTGCGGGTGCTCATGGCAAAGCGCCAGCTGCCTGATAGGCAAGCCGTCCTGGTGTCGGGCCAGCGCCGGCCCCAGCCAGTCCAGGTAAGTTTTTGCGCTGGCCAGCGCGCCATCCGGCAGCCCCCACCCCTCTACCGGCATTTGATTGCACCACCTTTGGGCACATTCGGGCAGGTTGCGGGCCGAGCCTACCAGGATCAGCTTTTCCCGCGCCCTGGTCATGGCCACATACAAAATACGCATTTCCTCCGCCATAGACTCCATTTTCAACTCATGCTGCAGGGCTAGTTTGGCTATAGTGGGATAGGTAATTCTATTTTCCACGTCTATAATTTGCGGCCCGAAGCCTAGGTCCTTGTGCAGCAGTAAAGATGAATTGAGATCCTTAAAATTAAATTTTTTACCCAGCCCAGCTACAATAACCACAGGAAATTCCAGGCCTTTGCTCTTATGAATGCTCATAATCCGCACTACGTTTTCTTTCTCGCTTAGGGTCCGCGCCATGCCCAGGTCACGGCCTTCCTCTTGAATGCGCTCGATAAACCGCAAGAATAGAAAAAGTCCCCTAAAGGCAGTTGCCTCATATTGTAGGGCCCGGTGGTGCAGCACCCGCAAGTTAGCTTGGCGCTGCTCACCGCCAGGCAGCCCGCCCACAAAGTCATAGTATCCAGTTTCCCGGTAGAGCATCCAGATCAGTGCAGACAAAGCGCCTTGCCGGGCAGCAGTACGCCACCGCTCCAGCTTCTCCAGAAAGGCAGTCAAACAGTCCGACAGTGCTCCCTGCCCCAGTGTTGCCGCAGCCACCACTGCGTCATAAAAATCCCCCTGCCGGCAGTAGAGCTTGATCTCAGCCAACTCCATAGCATCGAACCCAACAATGGGAGACCGCAAGACTCCAGCCAAAGGCACATCCTGGCGGGGGTTATCAATCACTTTTAAAAGTGAAAGCATGGTTTCCACCTCAGTGGCTTCAAAGTACCCGGTGGCCGAATCGGCATAAGCAGGCACACCAGCCTGCCGGAACTCTTCAATAAAGCTGTTAGCGTAGCCGGAAGTGGCCCTCATCAGCACCACTATGTCACGATAAGTCACCGGCCTGTAAGTTTTATGGTCATTGTCATAGACCAACTGACCCGGTTCCCCGTCAGAGGGGCTGTTCACCATATCCTTAATTAGGCCCGCAATGAGGCAGGCTTCCATTTGCACGGCATCAAGATCCTCTTCAGGCTGGTTAAGCTCGTTCGCTTCGCTATCAGCTCCGGTTTCTTGCTCCGGATCATTTCGCTCCTGGCTGTCACCGCTGCTGTTGCGTTCAATTAAATAGAATTCAACCGGTTCCCCCTCCGGCTGCCCGCCGGCGTATGCAGGGTAGCCAGCCCCATAGGCCAGTTCGGCCTTCTGATCATAAGCCAGCCTGCTGATTGCAGGAGTCATCAACTGCCGGAAAACAAAGTTTACCGCATCAATTACACCCCTCCGGCTGCGAAAATTTTTTACTAGATCAATTTTGCGGTCCGGGCCGCCCGCAAGGGATGGGTAGCTCATATATTTATTCAGGAAGAGTCCCGGCTCAGCCAACCGGAAGCTGTAGATGCTCTGCTTGACATCCCCGACCATAAACAAGTTTGGGCTGGATTCCCCCTGCCTTGATACCAGTCTCAAGATCTCCTCCTGCACGGCATTGGTATCCTGGTACTCATCAACCATGACTTCTGTTATTTGATCTCTCAGCTCCAGCGCCACAGCAGAAGGTGCCGGCCCCGCCGGTCCTTCGTCGGTTAGGACCTGCAGGCAGTAGTGCTCCAGGTCACTGAAATCAACCACCCCGTGGGCTGTCTTGGCCTGCCGGTAAACCTGGTCAAAATCCTGCACCAGCGCGGCCAACTCTGTGATTAAGGGAGCCACCCGACGCAGATCGTCGCATAATTCGTCCGGCTGGCGGGCAAAGTATGTATTCTTTATATAGGTAATGCGCTTCTTGACCTGATCGCGCAGGGTGGTAATCTGCTTTTTTAAATTTTCATCAGCATCAGTTTTTTTTACAGCTTTAAGCCGGCCAAAAGACACATTGCTAAAGCTTTGGACAATTTCATCCCAACTGGCATCCATATCACAGGCTTGAGCTAGATCCTGCACCTGCTCCCGCTCGGCCTCAAGATTGTCCAGGTAAGCCTGGGGAGCACCCGGACGGACGGCCAGCTGTATGGCCAGGTCAAGCGCCTCCACCAATCCAGCCAACACTAATTTAAGAGCGTTCTTGATGGTACCACTCCAGGGCAGCTGATCAAAGGTGGCACCGGCTGGAATATCAAAGCCGCAAGCCATATTCTGCAACCACGCCACCGGCCGGGGTGTGCTGCGGGCAAACTGGTATACGTTCAGGACAAGCTCCTGCAGAACGGTATCGTCCCGGTTCCCGCCGTAGCAGTCGACCAGGGCGTTAAATTGGCAGTTGTCACCAGCCGCATAGCGCTGCTCAAAAAGTTCTGCTAGAGCGTCGGCCCGGATGAGCGCAACCTCGCTTTCATCGGCCACCCGGAAGGCCGGGTCCAAGTCGATCCGGTAAAAGTGCCGGCGCAAAATATCCAGGCAAAAAGAATGGATGGTGCTGATCCAAGCCCGGTTCAGCAGGGACATTTGACGTTTCAGGTGTTTTATAGAAGTGTTTCCGGCTAGCTGCTCCGCCAGGGCCCGGCCAATGCGCTCTCTCATTTCCGAGGCCGCGGCGCTGGTAAAAGTCAAAACCAGGAGGCGGTCCAGATCAACCGGGTCATCAGGGTCGGTAATCCGCCGGATAATGCGCTCCACCAGCACTGCTGTTTTACCCGCGCCGGCGGCCGCCGCCACCAGTAAATTACCGCCGCGGCCGTTTATGGCCTCTAGCTGCTCCGGTGTCCAGTTGTTAATCGCAGCCAACTCAGTGTTAGTTTCCGCCAGAACTTGGTCCACACCTGCAGTCTTGTTTACCTTGCCGCTGCTACTCACTGCTTTTTTCACCTCCCAGCAATTCGGACAGTTTTTCCCAGAAGCTGCTTTCTTTTAACGTGCCGGCCGGCCGGTAAGTGTTGCCCTCCACCAGGATGTCAAACTTGCACACCGGATGGAACAGGCAGTGCTGACAGGAACGGAAATTACCCCGCCGGAAGGGGGCTATATCTACATTGCCGCTAATAATTTCATTGCCCGCGGAAATAAGCTGCGCACGCAAATGTGCGCGCAGCAAGGCAAACTGCTCTCTAGTAAGAACAGCGGAGCTGGCGCTAAAGCTTCCGTCCCGCTTTAGCTTAACCGGGATGAGATCAGAGTTGCTGCTGATTTCGCAATCCATCTTCCTGACCACTTCCGGGTCGGCCAGCACCAGGCCTTTCATTTTCATTTCCCTAAGGATTCTTTTTTCCAGCTCCGCCTGATCAGGGATTGCGCCGGTGGTCTTAATAAGCGGATCATCAATACTAAAATATAGAATAGCTCCTGGCAGGCCCGGCCTGCCCACTAGTTTTTGCGCCTGCTGGATGGCTACCTCCAGGTAGGTCAGCAGTTGCAGCCTTAAGCCATAAAAAATATCGGAAAGGTTAATGGTCACCCGGCCAGACTTATAGTCGATCACCCGCAGGTAGACTCCCGCCCCTGCAGGATAAGCGTCAACCCGGTCAATCCGCCCGGTTAATATCATTTGACTGCCGTCCTCTAGAATAAAGGTGACTGCGGGCAATTCACCCTCCGGCCCGAAGGACAGTTCCAGCCCGACCGGACTGAACTCCCCCCGCCGGGAGTACTCGGAAAGTACCAGGGTGGCCCGCTGCACCAGGCGCTTAATTTTACCGGTCAGATGGCGCTGCCGCGCAGTTTCGAGCAGTATCTCGCTCTGCAGCCTGGGGGCGAGGAAATCCACCACCTCCCCGGTTATAGCCTTGCAGTCCTGCGGGCTTATGTCGCCCCAATCCAGACCTGATTCCTGAAGGCGGTCTCCAAAAAGCTTAAGGGCGGCGTGAAAAAATTGTCCCAGGTCAGAGGGACTCACCCTGAAAATAGCCCGGTCCCGCAGCCTCAGACCATGGGAAAGAAAGTGCGCAAAGGGGCAGGCTCGGAATTTTTCCACCCCGGAAACACTGGTTTTTAGTGTCCGCCCGTAGAGTAGTTTCCCAGTGGCTGTGTCCAGCCTGCTCGCACGGTTACTGTAAAACAGTCCAGCGAGGGACCTGGCACACTCCCCACTGCGCTCGCTCTGGATAAACCAGGAGTAGACATCCCACCAGAGAGGGTTAATCGGGCGGCCGGCTTTGGCTTCTCTCATCCGAGTAGCCAGATAGGACAGGCTGCGCCCGGGGTTGGTAATATAGTCTAAGTCCTCTGTGCCGGCGGCGCCTGGCTCCAAGGCCCAATACTGCTCCTCAACCCCGGGCAATAGCTCCTTGACCCGAGCTATCACTGGTGAAGGCATAATGGACACACCTTCCTCATCTGCCAGAGGATAACTAAGGACTAACCGCTCGGTGGAGCGGGTCAGGGCGATATAGACCAGGAACTGCTCTTCAAAAACTTTTCTGCGGTCGCCGGGCGAAAGTCTCAGACCCACTGCCTGCAGGCTTTCCCGCTCGGCATCGGAAAGAATGCCCCGGCTAGTGAACCGGGCCGGCAGTACACTTTCACTCACTCCCAGGATCAAAGCAGCACGTGCTTCAGGGCTGCGGGAGCGGTCCAGAGCGCCTGCCACCACCTGGTCCAGGCCGGGCGGTATTAGCCCTAGGCGCATATTTTCCAGTCCAGCATCCAGGACTGCGACATAATCTGCCAAAGATAGATGCTCCTCACCCAGAGCCTCTACAACCTGATCCAGCAAGTCGATCAGCATGTCCCACAGCTGACTATGCTCCCGGGCAGATTCCAAAAGTCCTTTGGACTCAGCCCGCCTGTTCCAATCCTCAAGGGTCTCCGGCACATTCAGTTCAGTTAACAAGTTAAATAAAGCTGCAGTGATTTCGCTGACATCGCCGGCCTGCCGGGCAGACCGGTCAAAGCTGGTCAGGGCGGCCGAAGCCTGACTGCGGATCCGGTTAATTTCTTCCAATCCTTGGGCCGCGTCCGGGCTAAACTCCTGCTCTTCCTCCAGTGTCAGGCGCCGCTTAAACTCCCAGGGCCTGGGGTCAACCCAGCGTTTACCTCGGATGCCGTGGGCCAGCACGTAGTTTTCCAGTAGATCAATTTCCTCCCTGGTTAGCGGCACCAGATCGGTTTTAAGAAAGCGGAATACTGGATCATAAGCCCAGTCCTTCACCACTACCTCCAGCGCTGAGCGTACCAGTTCAACCAGGGGGTGGCTTAGCACCGTACGCTTGTGGTCGATAAAAACCGGTATGTCATGGTCGGCAAAAACGGCTGCAATAAGCTTGGCGTAAGCATCCAGGTCCCTGGTCAGTACGATTATCTCCTGGTAGTGGTAGCCATGATCCCGGCACAGGCGGGTAATCTCCCGGGCCACCCCCTCCACTTCAGCACGGCGGCCCGCTGCGGCAGCAAGAATAACTCCTTCCACATCCTTTCCAGAAAAAGCCGGGTAGCGAAAAAAATTCTGCTCCAGGCTGACTAAGGCCGGACTACGGAAGCGCAACCCCCTGGACAGCGCCAGGGGGCGCTCTACCAGGACACGCTCCCGCGCCGCGATTTCACAAAGGGCATCGTATGTTTCCCTGGAGGGGTAAAAAAGATCAGCCTCGTCCAGGTTTGCGCTTAAAGCGGCAGGGTCCGCGCATATGGTTATGTTGATCCGGTGGGCAGTGCGCAAGAGGGCAGCCAGTACTTGAAACTCCTGGGGGGTAAACCCGGTAAATCCATCCACCCATATTTGTGCCCCACGCATTGCCTCTGATTGGCCCAGTTGAGCGGCCAACAGGTTCAAGTAGTCATCAGGATCGGTATATCGGACAGCTAAAAAATTTTCCAGATCACTGTATAAAAGGTGGAGGTCCGTGAGCTTATCGGCGAGCAGGCTGTGTTCTCCTATAGACCGCAGACAACCTGCCCCAACAGCCAGGTCCTCCGGAAGAATACAGTAGGTTTTCATTTCTCCCAGGATATGGGCTAGGGTTTCGGTAAAGCCGGACTGCCCGGCCGGCCGCCCAAAGACCTTTAACTCACCCCGCCTCCGCTCCAGCACGCGGTGCAGCACCATCCGCTTGCCTATTTCCCCGATGTGCGCTCTGGCTGCCCCGCCTGCTTCCTGAAGCACCCGAAAGGCTAACCGCCGAAAGCTAAGCACCTGGGCCCGGATAAAGCCAGTCAGGCCACCGGTGGACGCCAGAGAATACTCCGCTTGAAAAGAGGCCTGCTCCGGCACCAATAGGATCAGCGCCGGACCGTCCGGACTATCCATTAGCTCCCGCCGCACCTCCTCAAGGCAGGCGCATGTCTTGCCTGTTCCCGCCCGGCCGACAATAAATCGCAGAGTCAAGAAACTCACCACCCATTTAAAAAAAAATTCCTCACCATCGAGGAATTAGCTACAAAAACCTATTCCCATCAGCATACCTGTTTTATTTCCTTGCCAATTTATCAGTCGCCCGCTTGATAAAAATATCCGACTGAACAACATAACGCTCGTGCATGCCCGTACCAATCAGATCTACTTCATCGCGCGCCTCAACCTTAAACAACAGGCGCTTGCCGTCAATTTCCATGAGTTCAGCAGTCGCGGTAACTTTCATGCCTATGGGAGTAGCGGCCAGGTGCTTGATATTGATCTGAGTTCCGACGGTTGTAAAACCTGCTTCCAGCTGTGGCCCTGATGTGGAAATTGCCGCGTTCTCCATTAGGGCAGCCATAGCTGGTGTGGCAAACACATTTACTGTGCCGCTACCGTAAGCAATGGCGGTATTTTTATCATTGACCACTACCGACGACTCTCCCTTAATTCCTACATTTAACAACCCGGCCATAAAAACACCTCCAAATCTAACTTAAATAAATAAACATTTTTAGGAACAAATGAATAAAATATAACATATTATATCACATTCCCTAATAGAATAAATTTAATTCAATCCCTATTTCCTAAGCCTTTCCCATAAAATACATGTTGACCTATTCAAAATCTTCTGATAACGTTACATATATGTAAAACAACTCACATAAAACCGGAGGGATTTTATTATGGATATTTCCCATGAGAAACCTATGGAGACCGGCGTAATGGAACAGGAACAAGCCGATATTTACCTTGTGCCAATCTTATTTTATTAAATACCCGCAAGATGGCGGGTATTTTTTACTTTATTTATTGATTCGTGCATATATATACTGCCATGGTTGGTTTTTTGATCAAGCTTCAAATGTTTTACTCCATTTATGATATTTCCCAAAAATGCTTTTTCACCCTCCTTAATGTCAATAATACTCATGACTATAAATGGATAACCTCCTGCCAGCTCACTTCGAAATTCCTTATTTTTTATGAGTTCCAAATTATTGCATGCTAACCCGATTAAGCTGTCAAAATATTTTACGGCACGCCTACATAAATTATCGGCGAGTGCTCTTTCTGTAATGATAACAAATTCATTCTCTTTAATATGAGCGATAAAGTCTTCCGCTTTACCATATTTCTTTACAACATGAATTAAGACTTTAGAGGTAAACACTGTAACCAGTTTCCCGCCGGCAAAACAGTATTTATCAGTGAAATTTTTTTTGTGTAAATTTACATAGATGACACTGAACTTATGGTTAGCAGCCATATGTCTCAGCAATTCCTGGTTTAAAAGTATTTTACCGGGCAGGTTGGTAAGTGGGTCATTACCATTTGCCGGCTCCAATCGAATTTGTCTAATGCTACCTGAAAATTTATTTATTTTCGTCCGTAAGCTGATCAAATTTGCCAACCCCCTGGGAAATACTGCTACCTTAGTAATTCCCAACTTAAATGATTATGCAAGCTCTAATCACATGTTATTGGCAGGAGGTCATTTTTGTTACGGCTGAGTATATGATGGCGGTTGCCCTTAACTTGAGCAACCGGCAGGAAAACCAGTCAAGGATAGCGAATAAACACGTGGTGTTAAATTAGACGAAACGTTGGAGGCGACACAGAATGGACATTTTATCCACTATCGGCAATACACCACTAGTTGAATTAAGAAAGTTAGACTTCAACCCTGACGTGAGGATTTTCGTAAAGCTTGAGGGCAGCAACCCCGGCGGCTCTGTTAAAGACCGCCCGGCCTATTACATGATAAAAAAAGCAGAAGAATCCGGCGAACTGACCAAGGGGAAAATTATTCTCGAACCCACGTCGGGCAACACCGGTATTGCCTTAGCCATGATCGGCGTGGCCAAGGGCTATCCGGTCAAACTTGTAATGCCGGGGTGTGTGAGTATGGAGAGAAGCAAAATTCTCGAGGCCTTTGGAGCAGAAGTTATCCTGACCCCGGCATGCGAAGCAACAGACGGCGCCATTCGCATGGCCCACCAGATCGTCAATAATGAGCCGGATTTATACTATATGCCCAACCAGTTTATCAATGAGAATAACACTCTCGCCCACTACGAGACTACCGGCCCGGAAATTTACGCTCAGACCAAAGGAGAATTAGACGTATTCATTGCTGGCATGGGCACCACCGGCACGCTAATGGGGACGGGACGCTATCTTAAGGAGCAACAGCCTGGGATCAGGATTATCGGCGTTGAGCCGATGGTGGGGCATACCATTCAGGGCTTAAAAAATATGGAGGAGGCAATCGTCCCCATGATTTACCAGCCCGATCTACTGGATGAAAAGCTTAACATTGAGGACGATGAGGCTTTTGAAACAGCAAGGATGCTGGCCACAAGAGAAGGAATTTTTGCCGGCATGTCCAGCGGCGCGGCCGTGGCGGGCGCCATCAAGGTTGCAAACAGTATGGAGGCAGGCACCATTGTAACTATCCTGCCGGATCGCGGTGACCGGTACTTAAGCACCGCTCTATTCATGTCCATCTGTGCCAAGTGTTCTCCCTAAGCTAGACCTGATAAGACCAGCCGATAAATTAAACTGGCCTTTTGGAAAACACATTTGTGATATTTAAGGTGGACTTGCGTGGCGATAATGCGGCAAGTCCACTTTAATATAAACACTATTATATTGATATGATCACCATACACATCAGACCACTGGCTAAATTTTATAATTCCCTTTTGATCTCGTCATCAAGTTTATCTAATATCCTTTTGTACCCCTCATTAGCATGTACTTGACTTAAGCTGTTGAGCGCCCGTGCTGCCAGGATCTGCTTCCTTTTACTTAGCGGAAACATTTTTTCCACTCTGTTTTTCTCCGGCAGATAGCACTGAATAAACCCTTTTCGCACCGGCGTGCTATACGCATGAATACTGATGGCCAGTTTATCAACAGCCTCCATATTGTGGATGCCCGCATCTGTAGCCAAAACAAAGGATGTTTCACCTGGTTTCAAAACAGCCTGTGAACGCACTTGCAAAACAGCATAATTAGGCACCGACTGGTCGTCCAGACGGTCATATTTTGTTTCCTGAATATCATTCAATAAACATCCCACCACTCCCCAGGCGCCGTGGTCATGGACGGGATATTTTTTACCTGCCTCCCAGATAAGAATTCGGACGAAAAAAAGTCCTGCAGGCTCCCGGTAAAGAGTAATATCATTGGGATCGATGGCAAAAAGCCGGCTGCTCAATACTAAATTATTACTCAATACTTTTTCAAGCATCTCACCGGTAACAGAATGCTCCTGTAATAGCTGCTCTAATGAATTCTGACCCAGCAGGATTTTTTTCTCTTCCGGTTGGTCTGACATGCAAAGGGCGGCAAATTCATCACAGAATTCATTTAAGACATTGCCTGACATAGCTCACCCGGTTTTTGAATTATTCAAAACCAGGAACTACACCTCCTTTGTAATTTATTTCTGCCAGCTTCCAAAATTTCTAACGTGTGTCCAACTGCGGTATCTGGGATCATTCGGATCTCTGGCCAGTGCTTTTTCTTCCTCAAGATATTTTTTCATGATTCCTTTTTCTTGATAAACGTTCTTTCTATCTTCACCTACGGGGCAAACTTTTGTACAAATACCGCAAGGATAACAGCGCCGCCTGGTTAACTCCTCATGCCATTTGGCGCAGGCGATCTTATCATAATCGGCCAGAGGCGCTTTGCCATCCCAGTTTAGGGCTGCCGGTGGGCAGCAAGTAATGCATGCTTTACATTTTATGCATTGTTCCTTAGCTAACATTCCATCAGACGGTAATTCAGCAGCAGTAAAAACAGATACCAGGCGTACCCTGGGTCCAAACTGCGGTGTCAGTAAATTGTGGCTCAAGCCCAGCGTGCCCAGGCCGGCGTACTTGGCGGCCATCACATGTGAGAAAGCAGCCAGTGGCTTTTCCAGCAAGATCTTTATACTGCCGTAGCAGTCACGTGGAAAATAGAATGAGGCATGGCCCAATCCATTTAAATAATTAGTTAAGTGATAAGCAAGCCCATCCAGCTCCCGGTTGCTGGAATTATACAACTCCATGTGCAAGGCGGATGGGGTAGTTTCTACCATTGGCAGGGGCATTGCCATCCCGATAACTATTACTGTCCTGGCAGGCGGCCAGATGTAAGTAGGGTGAAATTCCTCAGGCACCTCGCCCTGCTCTGACCACCGCGAGACAGGCGCAAAACCAACTAGGGCTGCCCCTTTTTCTTTGGCATAATTCAAAATTAAGTTTTTTAAATGCTGCATCATACATCACCCCTAGCGCCCGCTTTATTTTAATGCAAGACGTCACCAATACTTTAAAAAAATAAGAAGCAGTGACAAAAGTCCTTGTATCACTAACCTGCTTGAAAGGTTTGCTCACAAGGACTTTGTATCAAAGCGACACGTTATTAAACACCCTTTAGATGCTGAAAGTTATCAATCACGCTTGCTAACAGCTCTACTCCCAGTGATATTGGCCGTAAAGAAACAGCTGTTAGCTTTCTTTTTCGAAAGAGTCTTTACCTGCCCCGCAGACAGGACAAGTCCAGTCGGCCGGAAGTGCCTCAAAGGGTGTTCCCGGGGGGATGCCGTTGTCCGGATCGCCTGCTGCTGGATCATAAACATAGCCACAAACTGAACAGACATATTTATCTTCACCTGAGGCATTTTGTTCTTGTTTTGGCGCATAAGTTGGTGCGGTAGCAGGAACTCCGCCCTTCTTAACCTGTTGGTAATAGGCGTAGGTCATTGGCACGCCTTCTTTTATTACTTCCGCATCCGTTAATTCACCAATAAAAATCGTATGCGTTACCGCATCTATTTCCTGAACCACCTTGGCCTCCAGATAGGACAGTGTGTTTTCAGCTATATATGGTACGCCGCCTTGAGTTAGCTTGTAATCCACACCGGCAAGCTTGTCTACTTCCCTGCCGCTCTTGAAGCCGAAGTGTCCCACTAGTGACAAAGGAGCTTCCCGGTCCAGCACCGATACTGCAAAAATTCTGCTGGCCCGGATAAACTCGTTGGTCAGATTTTTTTTATTGATGCTAACGGCAATCGTTGCCGGCTCGCTGGAAATCTGAAAAACGGTATTGGCTATTTGACCATTGAAGCCGGTGTCTTTTTTAGAGGTAATAATATAGAGACCGTAGCTTATTTTATGCAGAGCCTTTGTATTCACCACAGATCATCCCCTTTCTTTTCATCATGCCGTTCGATACTACCCATATCAAGTGGCTTTAATTTAAGACTCGGCACTCCAAAGACCGTGAATATTACAGTAGGCTCTGGCCGTGACATTTTCCGCCTCCAGCGCAAATTCAGCCACCGGACTGTCCCCGGGCTTCAAGTACTGCCTGTACACTTTATTCCCTGCCAGCACTTCAATCCACTCAATATAATGTTTTTCCTCCATCGGATGGGCCACACTGCCAATCTTAACCGTGATCTTGCCGCCTGTTTTTTCAATTACCGGCACGTGTTTTTCCTTGGCCGCGTCCACAGTATTCTCCTTAATTAAATTCATGGGCTGGTTGCAGCAAACCATTTCTCCCACGCCTTTATGCACCATCTCGACCATATTGCCGCACACAGAACATTTGTAGATCTGGTTTAATTCTGTCATCCCAATCTTACCTCCTTGGTTTTTGTATTTTTCTAAAAATCAGTCCGAGTTAATAATCTCTCCCAATTTGGTCCCGAGCTCCCTAACAGCGTTAAGCTCACCCGGATCAGGCCGGTACTGAATATTTACCATATCCAGAGGCATCGTCCAGCCCAGTGTCTCCATGGCCGCCTTGACTTCCTTTGCTCCCTGGCCTCCCCAACCATAGGAACCAAAGGCCAGCCCGATGCGTTTTTTTGGGCGAAGTCCCTTTAAATAGGTTAGAAATGCACCGCAAGTCGGCAGCATGCCGTTGTTTATTGTAGGAGTGCCGATCAATACTGCTTTCGAGAACAGCACGTCCGGCATGATTTCAGATATGTGGCTGGTTTGCAATGACCTGATTGTAACGGGAATTCCCGCTTCATCCAAGCCGTCTTTTAAGGCCAGCGCGATTTTTTGTGTGGAGCCCCACATCGTATCGTAGACGATTACAGCTTTTTTGTCTGCATCATAATTTGCCCAGCGCTGGTAAGCTTTAAGGATATTTGGAATAAAAGACCGCCAAATCAGTCCATGGCTGGGTGCAATCATGTCAATCGGTAGCCCGGCAACAACACCCAGGGCTTTTTTTACATTATCGCCATACAAAAGCACGATGTTTGCGTAGTATTTGGCTGCTTCTTCATAAACTATTTCCCAGCCCAATTCATCATCAAAGCGCTCGGCGCCGGCAATATGCTGTCCAAAGGCATCATTGGGCAAAAGCAACTTTTCCTCCGGGATATAAGTAACCATCGAGTCCGGCCAGTGTACCATCGGCGTATGCACAAATTTTAAAGTGCGTGCGCCAATTTTTAACTCATCCCCGGAATTAACCAGCAGATAATCCCAATCTTTTTTATAATAGCGCTGCAGGCCCTTTTTCCCGTTTGGTGAGGTAACAATTTTAGCCTGCGGAGCAGCTTCCATAAATTTAGGCACACTGCCCGAATGATCCATTTCCACGTGGTTGACAACAAGGTAATCTATGCGTGCCGGGTCAATGATCTTGCCAATTCGATCCAGCATCTCATCAAAAAGATACTCTTTTACTGTATCTACCAGCGTAATTTTGTCATCAATAATCAAGTAGGCGTTATAACTAGTCCCCCGCGGGGTTAGATAGCCATGAAAGTAACGTAAATTCCAATCAACGCCCCCGACCCAATATATTTTGGGTTTGATTTCTCTCGGCTGCATCTTACTCTCCTTTCGTAGAAATGTATTCGCGTGATTAGGTTGTAAAGGTATTGTACAGCTTCCCCTATTATTTGCTCAACATGTGAAAAACCGCTGGATTGAACCGGTAAAAAAACCGACCTCCTTTATGACCAATTATTTTTCTGAATAATTAAATATTATTCTATTACAAAAGCTGTTTTCCTGCAACAAGAAGCAAATTAAAAAAAGTATTTAAAAGGTATTACTCCAATTAAGATATCCCCCGCTCAGGTTATAAACTTTTTGGAAGCAAAGGAAACATACGCGCCCTGTTCAAAAACTACTATCTCAGCAGCCTCATTAGTTCGCCGGGCTTTAGTTGCTGCGCCGGCGCCCCCGGCAACTCCGCCGATAATTACGATTTTTAACGACATCTCTTCGCCCCCGTAACTATCAAATATTTATTGTCCAATTGCCCTGTTAAACGGCAAAACAAAGGAAAAAGTACTCCCAGCGCCTACTTTGCTCTCAACATGAACATGGCCATGATGGACTTCAACGATGTGCTTTACTATGGACAGACCCAGGCCAGTGCCGCCCTGTTCTCTTGAGCGGGCTTTATCTACCCGGTAAAAACGTTCAAATACCCTGGGCAGGCTGTCCGGCGGAATACCGATACCGTTATCCTGTACCTCAACCTTTACTTCATTTTCGTCAGTCGAAGAGTTAATCCGGATTTCTCCACCGGGCTGAGTATAACTTAGAGCATTATCAATTAAATTGATCAGGACCTGGCTGAGCATGTCCGGATCCCCCTGAAGCACCGGCAAGTCTTCCTGCAGATTGGTCGTGATGGTCAAGTTTTTTTCCAGCGCGCGAGTTTGAAAGATTGCCAGGGTGCGCTTGATCAGGTCATTAAGAGCCACCGGCTGCCAATCCGGCGCTGTTTTATGATCTTCAATTTTAGATAAATTGAGCAGCTCATCAATTAACCTGGTTAGCCGTACTGCTTCAACATTGATAATCTCTAAAAATTTTCTCGACGTATCCTGTTCCTCAAGGGCACCGTCCAGCAGTGTTTCCGCAAAGCCCCGAATAGAAGTTAATGGAGTCCGGAGTTCGTGAGAGACGTTGGCAACGAACTCGCTGCGCATTTCCTCTAATTTTTTCCTGCCCGTGAAATCCCGCATTAAGGCCACCATCCCGACGTTCTCTGACCCGGTGTTTTTTAGTGGAGTTACCTGCACGCGAAATAAGCGAGACTCCGGGGTCACCAACCGGATCTGTTTTTGTACGGGCCGGCCGGTCTCCAGGAATTGAGTCAATAATTTTTCAAAATCACTGTTGCGGATCACTCTACGAAAATTTTTACCCCGGCTTACCTCCTGAGTTGTATCGAAAAGTCTTTCCACCACCGGGTTTACCAGGATTACCCGGCCCCATTGATCCATCGCGATCACCCCGTCGCACATACTGGCAAGGATCGCTTGCATTTTGTCTTTTTCCAGAACTACATCATCAATATTTTTTTTCAGCTCTCTGGCCAGGTAGTTGATCGAGCGGGCTAAATCACCGATTTCATCCTGGTCAAAGATACGAATCTCTTGCTCCAGATTACCACGGGCCATGTCCTGCGCTATGCAGGCCATTTCTTCAATGGGATCGATTAAGCGCCTGTAAGTAATCCAAGCCAGTGCCGCAGCACAGAAAAAGGCAACGGCGACAGCTTCCCGCAGATTAAGTTTGTACAAAGCATAAAGTTGCGCCAGGACCATGACTCCAAGAAAAAGAAAAAAATAGCCCGCCAGGGGTCTCCAGCCAATTTTTAAAAATGATTTAACGCCTGCTGCCAATTTCAGACCTCCCGCTCTTTGTCAAAAGTCCCGCTGCCAGGGTCTAGTTGGCAACGGCCCGGCCCCTCAGCCTTTTTCTCTTTAGAGGCGCTTTCGCTGCACAACCTAGCTTTTATCCTTGAGATCAAATCTCGCGTGCTGAAAGGCTTGGTCACATAATCATCTGCTCCCATTTCCAGCCCCAGCACCCGGTCTAATTCATCCGCCCTGGCACTAAGCATGACAATCGGAAGGTTTTCCGTCTGTTCGCTGTGGCGCAGCTCCCGGCACACATCGAGGCCGTTCATTCCCGGCAGCATCACATCAAGGACGATTAAATCCGGTGTCTGGCTGCGGGCCAGGGCGAGGCCTTGCACACCATCAAGCGCAGTGATCACCGAAAAGCCCTCCCGCTCCAGGTTATAGCGGACCAACTCAAGGATACTTTTTTCGTCTTCTACCACCAATATCCTGGGCATATTTACCACCCTCCACTACTTCAACATGATTAACGAGGCCATCCGACCGGCTGTCCCACCCTGGGCCCGGTAGGAAAAAAACAAATCCGTCCTGCAAGAGGTGCAGAGTCCGGCCAGGTCAATATTACTATTAAGCAAGCCGGCATCCGCAAGGGTACGCCGGTTGGCCTGCCACAGGTCCAGGTGCCATTTTCCGGGACGCACAGGCACAACCAAATCGGTCCAGTAAGAAATGCTGCCTTTGACCTGCCCGAACACCTCCTGGTCAATTTCATAACAACAGAACCCAATGGACGGTCCAATTGCAGCCAGGCAGTCCTTGGGGTTGGTGCCAAAAACCGCTGTCATTTTTTGCACTGTTTTTAAGCCAATCTTAGCTACCGTTCCTTTCCAACCGGCATGTGCCAGTGCCACCACCCGACTAACCGGGTCCAGAAGAAAAATGGGTACACAGTCAGCGTAGAAACTGGCCAGGGGCAAACCGGGAACGGCAGTAACCAACGCATCAACACCGGGCAGCGAATCTTCATAGGTCAGAGCCCCTCTCCCTTGAGAACCCGCATCCACCACTGCAACCCGATCACCGTGCACCTGGCTGCCGGCAACGATTTTACCAGGCTCAATACCTAGCGCCCGGCAGATTAAGGATCTGTTTTCCCGGACGCAATCAGCCCTGTCCCCAACATGAAAAGCAGTGTTAAGTGATGCATAAGGCCCTGTGCTACCCCCCCCGCCACGGGTGGTGAAGCAGTGGGTCACGAGACCGGTCGCCTCAAAAAGAGGAGAAATACATAAATTCAACTGATCTTTCACTACAGCTTGAAAACCGCTCATTGATTAATTTATTCCTTCATCTAAAAATGCTTCCAACTCGGCCAGGCGGCGCAAAATCTCCTCTCGCCGGGCCGGTTCCAGGTGAGTTTTAATAAGACCAAGCAATTTTGCCGAGATTGACGCATATGCTTCCTTCAACGGATCCAGGGCTACCGCGGCAAAAAGGTCTACTGTCTGTTGCCAGGCAGGCACAATTGCGTCAAAACCTAATTCATCGGAAATTTTAGCAGCCAACGTGCTGGAGGATTCCGGTTCACCATGGGTGACAAAAACCCTCTGGGGCGGGTTTTCGAAATTTTTCATCCATTCCATCAATAACGGTAGTCGGTCGTCCGAATTTTCTTGTTTCAAGCCTTACACGAATGCGTTGCTGCTCTTTTTCAATTTCACCACAAACGCATAA
>MVQL01000187.1 GCA_002067205.1 Pelotomaculum sp. PtaB.Bin104 | reverse complement strand
TTATAAATACGGACGTTCTGGTTATAGGCGGCGGCGGTGCGGGTTTATGCGCCGCCATTTCATCTAGAAAAGAAGGCGCTGAAGTTTTGCTGATTAGTAAAAGCCGTCCGGGACGCGCAAACAACACCGCTATTTCGGACGGTTCTTTTTCCGCATCTACCGATGAACGTGATACACCTGAGCAGCATCTGTCAGATACACTTGTTGCAGGTAGATGGATTAACCGGCCTGAAATGGTCAGTACTATGACTTTGGGCGCACAAGAACAGGTGGAGAATTTATTGAGTTACGGTGTGCCGCTGCAAAAAAAGGATAACGGTAAATTAAGGATCGTTTCGTTACCCGGTCACTCTGTAGCCAGAAATGTAGTCACAGAAAAAAGTTTTGGAACAGATTTTACGCTTCCATTGTTTAACTTCGCAAAAAATTTGGGTGTTAATTTTCTGGCCGGCGTATTTGTTGTTCACCTTTGCCGCAATAAACATAGTGACATCGCGGGCGCACTGGTTATAGATCCGGCCCGCCAAGGACTTATTTTAATCCAGTCCAAGGCCACGGTGCTTGCCACTGGCGGGGCCGGACAGATCTATTCCCAAACAAACAATGCACCCGGCACAACAGGCGATGGCTATGCGTTGGCATTTCGTTCAGGCATCCCGTTGATAGACATGGAGTTTGTTCAGTACTATCCTACTTTTATGCTTGAACCTTCCCTTGCCAAGACGATGGTTATATACGAAATTTTAGTCTACCGGGGAGGCGCAAGGTTACTCAATAACCTGGGGGAAAATATTGCCCTGCGGCATGGCTTGAAAGATCCTTCGGCTATGACGAGGGACGCCTTAACCCTGGCTATTGCAAAAGAGATCAAAGAAGGCAGGGGGATTAATGGTGGAGTCTGGATGGATCTTTCGACCATCCCGGGGGATAAAATCAAGCGTTTTCAAAAATTTATTCCCAGGGGTTTGAAGAGAAAAAAGCTTTTCCTTGTTGCCCCGGTTGCCCATTTTTTTATGGGAGGCATACTGGTTAATGAGCGGGGAGAGACGGGAATCGAGGGGTTGTATTCAGCAGGTGAAGTAAACGGTGGCGTGCACGGGGCCAACCGGTTGGGTGGGAATGCCTTGACCGAAGCCTGGGTTTATGGTGATACCACCGGCCGGCTCGCTGCTCAGTACACCCGGCGCAAGAAAAAGGTTTTCAGTATTGAAAACCTTCAATCAACAATTAAAGATCTGGAATCTTATACGGAAGGGAAAAAACAGCTTTCAGTGGAAGAAGTGCGTAGTAGGTTACAACATCTGATGTGGAAGAAGGCCGGAATAATCCGGACTCGCGAAGAACTCTCCGGACTGGTTAGTGATATTGAAAAACTGAAAGTAAAGCTTTCTGATACTAAGGCAAGTGATTACAAGGAATTAATTAATAAACTGGAAACCGAAAATATGCTTTTAGTTGGAAAAGCAGTAGCGTTGTCGGCTCTCTTAAGAAAAGAAAGCCGGGGTGCTCATTACCGTGAGGACTTTCCTGATGAAGGTGGAGAGCAATGGGTCAAAAATACTTATATTAAAGGCAATGAAGAATTCGAAATGTGCGCATCGATAAATCCGAAAAATAAATCTATAGTTATAGAGCGGTTGGGGCGATAGACGGATTTCCAGCAGGGAGGTGTAGTTTTGGCATCAACGGCTGGAGATCTCCAAAAGTTGTTGGACGTGTCTGCCGGTAGGCGGGAGGCTGATTATTATATTAAGGGTGGTTCGCTGGTAAATGTGCTATCCGGTGAAATATATCCGGCTAATATTGCAATTTGGCGGGACAAAATTGCTTACGCAGGCGGAAGCGAAAAAATGGTAGGCACAAGCACCACGATTATCGAAGTTTAGAAAGAGTATAGGTATCACCTATTTATTAGCATTGAATAATTTGCTTATGAAGAAACCTTTACTAGATGGAGGGAACGGTGTGGGAGGATATTATATTAGAGTAGAACCAGACGTAAATATTTATGTGGAAAATCTCAACCCTGGGGGCGGAAAGCAGATCTTATTTTTACATGGTTGGCCGGCAAGCCATAGATTGTTTGAATATCAGTTTGAACAGCTTCCCAATATGGGATATCGATGCATCGGAATGGATATCAGAGGATTCGGCAATTCAGATAAACCTTGGAGAGGTTACGACTACGATCGATTGGCAGACGATGTTCGATTTGTGGTTGAAACACTTCAATTACAAAACTTCACACTCGGGGGCCACTCCATGGGGGGAGCGATTGCCATTCGATACATGGCTCGTCACAAAGGGTATGGGGTATCCAAACTTGCACTTTTTGCCGCTGCTGCTCCCAGCTTTACCAAACGTCCTGATTTCCCTTATGGTTTAGCAAAAGAAGATGTAAATAAGCTTATTCTGGATACGTATAATGACCGTCCTAATATGCTGCAGAAATTTGGAGACATGTTTTTCTTCCAGTATGTTACGGGACCTTTCTCAGACTGGTTCTTTCAATTGGGAATGCAGGCAGCAGGCTGGTCCACCGCAGCAACCGCAGTCTCGCTTAGAGACGAAAACCTGTTTTCTGATTTAGGGGAAATATGCGTTCCTACTTTAATTCTTCATGGTATTCATGACAAAATTTGTCCGTTCCCATTGGCTGAAGCACAAAAAAAAAGGAATTAAAAACTCAAAGCTTGTGCCATTTGAATATAGCGGTCACGGATTGTTCTGGGAGGAGCGAGATAAATTCAACAAGGAATTGACACAATTTATAGGATAGAAGTTATAGTCCTCCTGAATTATTCTGTTGGCTTTCTTTCAGAAAAATGCCGGCGGAGGTAATATTAACGGGGAGCATAGAAAAACGAAGAAAAATAATGAAATCCGGCTGTCCAAAGGTGGTAGTCAGGTATCTATATTCATACATTAATGTTTGATTATTGAAATGGTCTTAAAGGATTTTAATATTAAAAGAAGGATAAATTGAGTCTATGGTAATTATTGCTAATATTGTTTATGAGGTTGCTTAGATGTGAATATTTATAATTACTAAATTTGTTATCATAATATTATTGACATTGATGATTTTGTGTTGTATATATAGTTATGAAATACCGACCATAATATAATTTGGTTTCGCTTGTACTCTGAGTTATGATTATATGGTAATTAATATTTCTATTTGCTGCTGAAACCAAGGAGGAATTAAAATAATGCAGCAAAATTTAAATCATACTAGTAATGTTGAAAAAAACAGCAGATGTAGTCATGAAGGCAATACTGTTATTAAAAAATTGCCTGAAAACGAATCAAGCCATATCAAGAATGTTATCGCTGTAATGAGCGGAAAAGGCGGTGTGGGAAAGTCTTCGGTAACATCTTTGCTTGCAAGCGAATGTAGAAAAAAGGGCTATTCAGTGGGAGTGCTGGATGCGGACATCACCGGTCCAAGCCTGCCAAAGATGTTTGGCATAAAAGGTATGGCAAAAAGTAACGGCGTCGCGATATTACCTTTAAACAGCAATAACGGTATAAGAATCATGTCGCTAAATTTATTGACTCCCAATGAAGATGACCCGGTTATTTGGCGTGGGCCGGTAATTTCCGGTACAGTCAAGCAGTTTTGGACTGATGTCGCCTGGGGTGACCTTGATTACCTTTTTGTTGATTTACCGCCCGGTACTGGCGACGTGCCTTTGACCGTTATGCAATCACTGCCTCTAAATGGCCTGATAGTCGTTTCTTCACCGCAAGACCTTGCCGTCATGATTGTCAGCAAGGCGATTAAGATGGCCAAACTTATGAATGTTCCCATTCTTGGCCTGGTTGAAAATATGAACGGTGCCGTTTGTCCTCATTGCGGCGAAGAATTTGAGTTGTTTGGACCTAGTCAGGGCAAAGAAATTGCCCAAAAATTCCAGATACCGTTTATCGGCGGTTTACCGGTAGATCCCAATTTCTCAAAGCTTTGTGATCAGGGTAAGATTGAGGAATATGACAGTAACCTTTTTATTAATTTCATCCCGGAAAAGTTAACTCAATAAATAACATGAATCGGGTTGACGGGCTTGGGAATAATTAATATTTTCTTAAATTGACAAATACTTGTCAAGTTGCTATCACTATTTAATCCTTAGGGATTAATCCGGGATTAGTTCGTTGGTAGCTTTTTTCATCCTTTCTAGCTATTTTATTAATTATTTTTTAAATTATAATAATATTTAAGCTCACAACGGTTTTAAGGATCTCAAAGGTGGACAATCAAAGACGCAGCTAGCATAACGACCTGCGCAGCTAATGGGCCATGGCTGCGGAGCGGAGATACCTAAAGGGGCCTAATAAGAGACATAGAGGGGATTGAAAATGAGGTACGCGGAGACAGGATATTACTTAGAAATTGATTTGGCGACAGGGAACATCGAGAAGGTGGAAAGCGATCCGAGATTGACCGAACTGCACCTGGGAGGACTGGGCACCAATGTCAAGTTGTTCTGGGACAGAGTCCCCCCCGAAACAAAAGCGTTTGATCCTGAGAATCTATTTATTATCAGCTCTCCTCTTTTAGTCGGCACACCTGCCATGAGCTTTAACCGCACCTGTGTTACGACAATTTCTCCCCAGACAGACCTGCTGGCATATCCGATGATGGGGGGATTTTGGGCGGCGGAATTGAAGTATGCAGGTTATGACAAAGTAATCTTTCGCAACAAGTCACCGAAGCTAGTTTATATATGGATAAACAATGACAAAGTAGAAATACGTGACGCCTCACATTTAAAAGGTAAAGGCGCAGTAGAAACTCGGGAAATCATCAAAGAGGAGTTGAATGAGCCCAACGCCTGCGTGGCCGCTATCGGTCTGGCCGGCGAGAACCGTTGCTTCCTGGCTTCCATCGAGCAGGGCCGGTCCAGCGCCAGCAGACTCGGCGGCGGCGCCGTAATGGGCGACAAGAACATCAAAGCGATCGCCGTGCGCGGCACCAAAGACCTCAACCTGGCCCGGGGCGCCGAATTCATTGAACACGTGAATAGAGCGCAAGACTATATCAAGTACCGGAACGCCAACCCCATTCCCGGCGTTATGACCATTCTGGCCGGTATCGGATCGCCGCAGGAAATGGTGCATACCGACGAGAGGTGGCACACCGAGAACTTCATGTGGGGGAACTCCCGCCTCCGGAGAAGAGGCTTCTGGGATGAGAGAATCGGTGAAGAATGGCCACGGATACAATTAGAAGCGATCAAACGCTTAATAAGTTGCTATAACTGCCCGCAGCACTGCGGCGCGTTAATTTCCTTCCGCGACACACCCAGATACAAGATGAAATGCTTCACCAAAATGACCTATGCCATGGCCGCCTATGTGGACGAACTTGAGTTCAACTTCAGGATCGCCCAGCGCGCCACCGAATACGGCGTGGACGGATTCGGCACCCCGCAGATTCTGGCCTTTGCGGTTGAGCTCTATGAAGCCGGCATCCTGACCGACAAAGACTTTGAGGGATGCCCGAAAGATAAGGAAGGAAGATTCTACTGGCTGCTCGACAGAATGGTCCGGCGCGAAGGCATCGGCGACCTAATGGCCGACGGCCTGTATTGG
>MVQL01000186.1 GCA_002067205.1 Pelotomaculum sp. PtaB.Bin104 | reverse complement strand
GCCACCAGTGCAATAAAGTATTGCTGTGAAAAAGCGCCGTTATAGATACCGTATATAAGCTGCGTCAGCCAGTAAGACGGTGTTATCAGCGCAATTTTATGCATTATGCCGCCAAAGAACAAACCCAAGGTAGGCGGCAATACCACTGAAAACACTGAAACAGGTTTAAGCAGAGCGATAGCCTGGGACTGATCTTTGGAAAAATAGGCAATCAATATTGCCATAACTGAGCTCAAACCCATACCTAAAATATAGAGTAAGGTAAGGGTAATAAAATTAGCCGGGGTTTGAAGTATCCACGTACTCGCCACAAATCCGAAGTAACACAGGATTGCGGACACAAGTATTTTGGCGCCTATTGGGTAAATGTCGGGTGAAGGCTCTGTCTTATATAAATCTACCGTATTGTTTTCCCTCTCCTCGACCATTTTTAAAATCAGGGCAGCACCTCCCGTAAATGCCGCGAAAAGTGTATAGGCTAAAATCTTGCGCCTTGTATCCTCCGGCATCTTACCTATGCCCTCCGGCGCACTTCCCACTGCAATATTTTCAGCCGCTGTAACCGCATCTTCCGTCTCCCGTCCGTCTGTGATTATTTTATCACCAACAATGCCTATTGCAGCATCAATATCGTTCACCCTTTGGCGAATACTCTCTTCACCAGACATATAGATTACTTTTACACCCTCTGGCACCGCTCTGCCGTCTCCCTCGAGTAATACGATTTTCGGTGCTTCGGAGTAAACATTGATTAGTCCCGCCCCGGCAAGTGAAGTTAAAACAGGCAGTATGGCAATCAGCAGGAAAAACATGTTTCTCCTGGCAAGTTGCATTTCCTTTAAAAAGTAAAAACGAAACATTCCATCAGCCTCCCTCAATATTGGGGATATTCCTCCGTCTCCCCAAGAATAAATACATCTGTCTCCTTGAAAAGGAGGTGTGTCCCCTAACTGTTATAGCATAAATCCATTTCTGTACGTCAATTTATAAAATAATGCGGCACAGACAAGGTAAAATCCAACTGCGAACACTGTCAACGCTGTCAGATTAAGTTGTAAAGCGGCTCCGACAGGCGGATAAAGCAGGTCATAATATCCCCTGATCAGTTCATTAAAAGGATTGAAGGGAATCCTCGGGATATTCCAGGTTGGCAGCAGCATACGGCATAATACTATAATGGAAAGCACATTGAAAAAACTGCCTATGCCCAAGATAAAAAACTGATTTTTTACAAATATCATAGTAACAAGAGCAAGCCCCATCATGACCAGAACGACCAGCAGTGTCAGATAGACAAAAACAGCCGTTTGAATATTCAAAAGGTGTGTGACTCTCAGCATCAATGCCATTACACCCATGGAAACGAGAATAAGCAAATGCTTGCCGCTGAAGTAATTGACTATGCTTCTGCTTGACCGCATTACCTGAATCATGCTGGTTTCCGCATCCTCCGCTATGGGCAGGGCAGTAAGCCAATAGGTCATGTCAAGCATAAGAGTTACAATAAATATTGCTATCATGCCACCCCATTGTATCGTAAAATTGGGGAAAAACAGGGCAATTGCATTATATATAAGCACATAAACCACTAGTTGACCGAAAATCGGTTTAGTCAAGCTGCCGCGCATTAATTTTATAAATTCTTCTCTCATAATTATTCACCATCCTTGAGTCCCCGGCCCACAACCTTAATGAATATCTCCTCAAGAGTTGCTTCCCGGCTGTGGATGCTACTCCATTGATCATGCTCAATCAATCTTAAAAGTTCCTCTTTATTCTTTCTGTCAACTGCTATAATGGCATCATCAACCTTAAATAATATGCGGCTTTCCCCATAACGTTTCTTGTATGATTCCGGTGTGTCAATATCCACAATCTTTCCGCTGTTAAAAAAAGCGATCCTGTCGCAAAGCTGTTCCGCTTCGTGCATATCATGAGTGGTTACAAACATTGTCGTACCCTGCTTGTTTAAATCTTTCAACACCTTCCGCACATACGCTGCGATATCCGGGTCCATACCGCTTGTAGGCTCATCAAGAAATAGTATTTCCGGCCTGGTAACTAACGCCCGGGCCAGTACAAGACGGGTCTTCATCCCTTTTGAATATTGCGAAGCGAGCTTATCACGCGCATCCCAAATATCCAAAGTCTTCATTACATCTTTAATTTCCTGTTTGTTTATTCCGTACAATTTTGCGTGGAAATATAGATTTTCGTAACCCGTCAAAGCAGGGTAAAGAACATCGTTTTCAAATGAAATACCAATTTTGCGCATAAACTTATGGTCCGCTTTCGCCATATCCTGCCCCAGAATAAAAACCCTGTCTACTTGTGGCATAAGAAGGCGTGTCAGCAACTTAATGGTTGTTGACTTTCCCGCGCCGCTGGGTCCCAAAAAACCAAACACCTCACCCTTTTCAACGGTAAATGAAATGTTGTCCACCGCATTGACCTTTCGATCATATGAAAAAGTCAAATTCTTAACTTCTATCGCCTTCATTTTATGCCTCCCAACAATCAAATTGACCGTCCAGTCAATTTGATTATATTACTCATTGACTGACCGGTCAATATTTATTCTTTGCTTATTAATAAAAAAATTTTGCAATAATATCTTTTCTTTTTTCTATCCAAAAAATTAAAATTTCGTAGGTGCCTGCCCGCTGATGTAATTGATACTACTACGATGGAATGTATACAGCTTTGTGAAAGGTGTCCGGTTTATCAACCCTTTTATACCGACCGATTAAGATAAAAGAAAGGTCATGCCTGGACCGCGCCCAGGGCATTCCAACCAATACTGCGGGCCTAAAGCCCAACAGACCGCCAATATTTTATTCCCGGGTCATTTGCCATTGAATTAACTGTACCCTTCGGGTAAAAGACATTATAATGGTTTAGCTGCGGGTCGGCGTTTTGCTGAGAGGCTTTTGGAAATAGGAATAGCAACTGGTATTTTTCGCCGGCTTGATAGGCCAGCATATCTTCAGTGTCATAATGATGAGTGTTTTGCGGCATCCCCAACACTTCTTTCACTTTGGACAGCGTAATTTGTTTCAAGCTGTCGTCGTATGACCTGACATCGAAAATCTGCGAGCCTTTGTTAGCCAAAAACTGCATTGTGTTTTGTATAAGTGGTGTACGTCCCTTTAGCGGCAGCGATATATTCCGATTTGTCCGGCTCTCCCCACTTCCCCTTTACTGTTTCTATACACGTGGTTTCAACAGGAAATTCGCAGTTTATACCTTTCCCTGTTGTGCTAATTGGATAATCTCATGCAGCAGCGTTACTTGTGAATCATTTTTTTGTTTCGGGTTTAAACTGTCCGGTTCTGTTGAACTTCCACTTAATTTTTTAATAACGTTATCCCGGTATTGCTCAACTTCATCTGCCAGTTTGCAATTATTATTCTTGACCAAATCCAAAAATCCATTTAATGTTTTCAAAAACCTGCTGTCGCCGGGATTTGTAACCGCATCTAAATAAACCTCTTTGGCTTTAGGGTCTAAAATTTTTGAATCATACCTAAAAAGCGGAGTGTTGTTCAGCCCATACAGGGCAAAAGTAACGTATTTTTTATACAACTCCTTCACATCATTAACTTTCACGGAATCCTTGTGGGTGTTAATAAACTTCTCCTGGCTCAATGCTCTTTTTAGGACCTCGTCCCACCCTATAACAAGCGCCGCGTCTTTTGCCGGGACTTTATCAGACTCCTCAGCCATTATGTCAATATAGTCTTTCACATCGGGAGTTACGTAAGAACTAAAATTTTTATAGAATTCGTAATCGATAATGGGGAAGAAGAACCCTTCGGCAGTTTCCACCTTGTAGCCGCTGTTTTTTGTTTTGGCCAATAGCTCTTTAAGCTCGCTGTCTTTAATGTCAGACTGAGCAGTGACAGCTTTGTATTCACTGTTTATTTTGTCTTGCATGCCATCTTCATCAAACATAATTTCAAACTGCGGGAGATTCTTTTTCTGTATTATTTCAAACTGGTCCACCATCTTTGAAGCATCTTCTTCTGAAACGCTGGAAATGTTGTTGTTTATGAAGCCGGCAACCTCTTCCACGCTGGAATCTTTTTGAATAAGAGCTTGGAAATCATTCATTATAGTATTGGCTTCCGGTTCTTTTGGAGTGTTCTGTTCGGTCTGCTTTTTCACAACGCACCCGGCGGCAACGGCCAGACTCAAGCAAAAAATAATGAGAGCAAATTTTTTTAACAATTCACGACCTCCTCTTAAATAAGGGGACATACCTTCCCTAAACGGAAGCCGGCCATCGGAGTTCAGAAGCCGGATTTCTTGCCGGAATCCGGCTTCTGAACTCCTTCTTTAATCTGACTTCTGACTCCTGACCTTTTACTTCTGAAAAAAAACGGATCTTTTCCTAATAGACGATTTAAGTAGGGAAATGGTTCAGGGTTAACGGAGATCGTACCCGACAACCGACCAGATGCCCGTCTCGTCTTGCCGGATAAGCCGCTGCAGGTAGACCTGTTTAACCGGGCCGCCGGCAACCTCCACCACTGCTTCTACACCATTGTTTGCTGCCAGTTTAAAAGATGGTGCCGGTATCTTCGGTTCGCCAACAATTCCTTCCGGCGATACCTTTAAGTTGACGAAGGTGAGCGACACTTGCAGTGGGTCAAGCTGCCAGGGGCTGCTTCCTCTGTCCACCTGCTGCTGGCCGGCCATGGCAATTTCAATATCTACCGGAACCTTGAATGGTCTTCATAAAACCCAGGAAATTTTCCAGGGGAGTTCTGCGCTCTTGCAAATAAGTCAGGGTTTTGACATAGGTTTCCTGGGTGATATCCTCCGCCTCCTCACGGTTCTGTACTTTGAAATATATAAAACGGTAGAGAGTTTCCACGTGACTAGGCAGATCTGTTCAATCGACTTGAGATCGCCTTCTTGAGCCTTTTTAAGTTCATCAAAATCACTCACAATTCTCCGCACCTTCTCTCGCTTTAACCGGTGACATTTTCCTAATCGGGGACATTCCTCGTCCCTAGAGAAATACCAATTATAGAGGTGTGTCCCCTTTCATTAATGATAACGGTTGAGTCATACTAAATGTTACATGAAAATCCTGGTACTTATTATTAAGCTCAACGCTTCAGGAAGGGAGTCGCTGCCCCGACTTCACTGAAGATGCTTTAACCATACTAGGAAAAAAGGAATATGAAAACGCTGACGGGGAGAATGTTATCACTTGAAAAGATAATTTTCCATCCGGAACAATTTTATAGACATGCCACTTCCTTCTGCTCCGGGTGGTTCTCAATCTGTTGGGCGGTTATATACTAATTAAGAACGAAAAGAAAAAAGGGCAGCCGCTGGAGCTGCCGTGATGAGACTATGGAAAATGTACTCTATGGCTGCTGGGATTAAATAACAAGTTGGCTGCTGAAATCAATAAAGCCGTTGCAAAGGCCAGCCAGAACCCGGGAATATTAATGCCACTCACAAGAAGATCTGCCAGCATCACCATCCAGATGTTTATAACTAACACAAAAAACCCCAGCGTAAGGAAGTTGACAGGCAGGGCAATCAAGATTAAAAACGGGCGGATAACCAGGTTGATTAACACCAGGACGGCGCCCGCTAGGACGCAGGCAAAAAAATCATCCAGCCTGACGGCGGGAAAAACCAGGGCCACCGTGTAAAAAGCTGCTGAATTTATTACAAATTGCAGGATATATTTTTTCATATCTGAAATCCTTTTCCTCAGTATAGATCTATGATTATTTCAATATCCCCCGTATTCACCTCGACCACCGTCCATCTTCCCAGGCGGCGCAGTTCACTGACGAATTCTCCGCACAGGGCTACCGCCCGGGAAGGACGGAAATCGGTGAGAAAAGCTTTATGACTCCGGCTTATGTGCGGTTGACCCAGGACTTTTCTGAGAAAAACCCCGGCAGTCTTCTCCCAGAGCCAGGCCAGATCGGCAAGGCATCCAGCGTTATTTCCAGTACGGGTAAAAAAATCGGTATGGCCAACCCTTTTCCTTTTTTCCTTATCCGCACAAAAATAAAGTAGCTGCGGCGTGGCTTGCTAGTCCACATAAACCTCCACCCTTACTCTTCCTTCTTCCGGATCCTCAACATCGATGTCAACCAATTTTTCGTCCACCAAACCCTGGTCAACAATCTGAATTAATTCTTCCAAATTCAAACTGGCAAGGTCAATCCCTTTCTTTTCCATCTCCAGGCGGGCATCCTCCGGGATAAACTTCATGCCGAACACAGCGACCCTGGAAAAAACTTTCATTAACTTCAAGGGAATGTTGACATTTACTTTCTTGGTTTTGTCCCCGCTTACGCGCACCCGGAGAAACCTGTCAGGGCCGGGGGAGGATGGCTTTTCTTCCGTTTCCTCCAGCGCTTTAAGCAAATCCATACCCTCGGAGGCAGTAATTTTTCCTTCCTGAATCATTTCCAAAACCTTAATTTTTTCGCTGTTCATTTGATTTGACCCCTTTCTAAGCTAAAAATCTTACTTGCCGGCTTTTTTTAGCTGCCGGACCGCATCCTGGGAAGTAATTTCCCCTTTCTCCAGGG
This sequence comes from Pelotomaculum sp. PtaB.Bin104, assembly GCA_002067205.1. Classification (GTDB taxonomy): domain Bacteria; phylum Bacillota; class Desulfotomaculia; order Desulfotomaculales; family Pelotomaculaceae; genus MVQL01. The sequence continues at coordinate 439 of MVQL01000186.1, read as the reverse complement.
CGAGCAGTATGTTTTGACGGCTTTCTTTGTCTTCCTGGAGGTCAACCTTTTCCGCCCGGTAGCCTAAAGCCTGAATAACCCCTTCCAGGCGGTTCCTAACCGTGGGGTAGGAAATGCCAAGTTCTTTTTCAACGTCCTTTATATTCCCCCGGCATTTAATAAACACTTCGATGAATTCAACCTGCTCGTTTGGAAGACGGCAAAATTTGCATGAATTAAATTCACCTTCCAGCTTTGTCTGACAGTGCGCGCAGGTCAGTTTACTTACCAGCATTTCGTGGCCGCAGACAGGACAGCGGCCGGGATACCTGTATTTAATTTAACTCACCTCCTAAACAGGACTTAAAGTGCGTTTTATAATCTCCATCCACCGCATTTTGCATGGTCGCCGGGATTACCTTCGTGCATTATTTGACTAGACAGGTTTATCTCCAAGTAT
>MVQL01000185.1 GCA_002067205.1 Pelotomaculum sp. PtaB.Bin104 | reverse complement strand
GGATGCCGATTTCCCTGGTGCGCTCGGTCACCGACACCAGCATGATGTTCATCACCCCGATGCCGCCGACAAATAATGAAATCCCGGCTATGGACCCGATTATCAGAGTCATGATGCCGGTTATCTTATTGGCTGTCTGCATCTCCTGCTCCATGCTCTCGCTGGCGTATTTACCGGGCGTTTGATGCCGCCGTTCCAGCACTTTCACGGCTTGACCCATGGCCTCGTCCACCTTTTCCTTGGAAGCGGCGCTGCCCTCCAGCGTTTGCACCACCTGGGTGTTAAACATATCCTGCCAGGCCTGGATGGGAACATACACACTGGGGTTTTCACTAAACCCCAGGGCGGATTCATTCTTCGCCACCACTCCCACCACTAGGAAAGGGGTACTATTAAGCGTGATCATGCTGCCAAGCGCCTCAGCTCTACCGAAAACCTGCCCGGCTAGATCCTCGTCAAGTACAGCCACCCGGCGCTTGTCGTCTTCTTCCGTGAAAAAATGGCCCTCCTTCATGTTAAATTTACGGATATAGGAATAATCAGAAGAGACACCGATCACCCGGGTCGATTTTTGGTCTTTGGGTCCTCTGATGTCACATAGGGAGTCGTTAACGGGAGAAAGGTGGGTGATATCGGGCACCTTATCCTTGATCACTGCCACATCATTTAAGTTGAACTCGCGCCCCGTAACCTGTTTATTGCTTCGCCAATCCACGAAAATGGCGAATATATTGGTGCCTATCCTTTCCATTTCGGACATTAACACAGCCCTGCCGCCCTGGCCGATGGCCACCACTGCGATTACGGCGGCGATACCGATAACAATGCCCAGAGTAGTTAAAAAAGAACGCAACTTACTGGTCATGATTCCTTCCAAAGCTACTCTGATGCTCTCCAGCAGGTTCATCTCTCTGACGCCTCCCCGTTTTTAATGTAACAGTCGGCTTGTTCAACCGGTAGAGCCGCGCTGATATGTTCCCTGGCGTCTAGCGGAGCGGCCACGGGCTCATCTTCCACCAAACGTCCGTCACGGAAGTGGACGATCCTGGAGGTATGCAAGGCTATCTCCCGCTCGTGCGTGACCAGGACGATAGTGGCCCCCTCGCGGTTCAATTCCTGGAAAATGGCCATAATTTCTTCTCCCGAGCGGGTGTCCAAGTTTCCCGTGGGCTCGTCTGCCAGGATTACGGCAGGTTTGTTTACCAAAGCCCGGGCTATGGAAACCCGTTGGATCTGGCCGCCGGACAGTTCGCCGGGCCGGTGGCTCATTCTCTCCCTCAGACCCACCCGCTCCAGCGCTTCGGCAGCCCGCCTGGCCCTCTCGCGGGGAGCGACTCCGGCATAAATCATGGGCAGTTCGACATTGCGCATGGCGCTCATGCGTGGCAGCAAGTTAAAGGCCTGAAAAACAAAGCCGATCTTAAGCTTGCGGACTTGCGCCAGTTCTGTTTCGCTAATGCCGCATACTTCCATACCGTCCAAATGATAGGAACCGGAAGTCGGGGTATCCAGGCAGCCCAGCAGATTCATGAGAGTGGATTTACCAGACCCGGAAGGACCCATCACAGACACGAACTCACCCTGCTTAACTGTCAAATCAACACCAGCCAGGGCGACAACCGGATGCGCGCCCGGCTTGTATACTTTACTCAGGTTTTTTACTTCGATCATGTTACGTTTACTCCCCCTTTAACCGGGGGTGTTCCCGTCACTTCTTTCACCTGGCTGCCGTCCTGCAAATCTTTGCCTGGACTTACGACAACTTTTTCTCCTTCTGAAAGACCCGCTAATATTTCCGTAAGTAATGTGGTATCGACCCCTGTAGCAACATCTTTCAGCTTTGCCACCTGGTTTTCCACCACAAAAACTTTTTTAACACCTTCTTTTTCCACAATGGATTCGTATGGCACCACCAACGCCTTATCCCTGTCTACCGTTGTGATGCTCAGGTCAACCGTGTACCCTGGGCGCAAACCCTCTGTATCGCCATTTATTCTTACGATCACCGGAACTTCGATTTGGCTGCCCCGTTCCGTGGTCTTTGCCGCCGCCACCGCGCCAGGGGAGACGCTTTGCAATATGCCGTTGTACTCCCGGCCGGGCTGGGCCGCGGTGGTGACCTTGACCTTTTGGCCTGTCTTTAGTTTGCCGCTGTCGGCCTCACTCACTCCGGCGGTCACTTCCAATTGCCCGGTATCACCAATAGTAATCAGCCTTGTTCCAGGCTGGACGTAATCTCCCAATGCCACTTCCACCGCAGTTACCACACCGTCCATTTCCGCGCGGAGCACTGTCTTGTTTAGCTTATTTTCCTCCTGCTCAAACCGGTAACGGGCTTGTTCAATCTGGGCTTTCAGAGCGGTTAGTTCATGGCCGACAGGACCGGTTTCCTTCATCTTCAACTCTTCTCCTGCGATTTTGTATTCAGCTTCTTTTTGAGCCATGTCTAGTTCAGCCTCGTCAAGTTCCTTTATGCTCAGTGCTCCCTGATCATACAAAGTCTTTTTGCGCTCATAGTTCTTCTGAGCGTTCCGGTAATCAGCCTCAGCTCTCTGGCAACTTGCCCTTTTCTGGGCTACTTCCTCTTCCCGGGGATAAATGGCTTTGTTCAAAATAGCCTCCTGGGCGATAAAATTGGCCTTTGCCTCATTGTAATCGTCCTCGAGTTCGTCGGCATTCAGCAAACCCAGAACTTGTCCCTTGCTCACCCGGTCGCCGGGGGAAACGTTAAGCTCCTGCACCGTAGTGCCGGTAAAATTGTATATTTCCTGTTTTGCGCAAAGCCTTACCCTGCCGGATGCGAAAACGTTATCCTGTATGGGCTTGATCTCAACTTTGGCGATTTTTACCGGGACACCGGCCTGCCCTTTATTTTTAACTATTTTAAACACAGCCACCGACATAATAAGGCCGAGGATCAGTACCCCGGCAAGCACTTTTTTCCTAGGTATATTACGAAATCTCTGCAAGCCTGACCACAAAACAAGTCTCCCCTTTCACTAAACAAAACTCTTTCTATATAATTAGACGGATTGACAACATACTTTATTTCAATTTTGTCGCTGGTTTTCGCTAAAATGTTCTCATATATAAAATTTTTACTAGTAAATAGACATAGCAAAATGCTGTTTTGTGACACTTTTTCTATATAAAAAACCTCAATAATATTTCGGTTTTTTTATAAGCCGTTTTTAATCTTGCTGATCCGCCGATAACCATTAGTGCCAAGCCATTCACATTTTACCATAATTTCGCCATGTTTTTCTATTGAATTGCGAAATAGATCTAATAATGATGAGAATACTCGTCTAATAGACAACAAATAGTATCTTACAAAAGTATTGTAATGAATGACTGTTAGTACTGGAGGAAATTTAGCGCAAAAGGTAGAAGTATGTAAACCAGTTATCATTATCCATTATTATATTTATTGCAACCAAAAAGAATACTGCGAGAGGTGAGCGAGCGAATGAAGTACTCTGAGGCAAATATAGGGCGGGTTTTCGTGATGCGGTTGGAACAGGATGATGTCATCCCGGATATAATTGAGGACTTCGCGGCGCGGCAGGGTATCAAGGCCGCTGTTGTATTATTCTTAGGCGGGGCGGAGACGGGAAGTAAAGTTGTCGTTGGCCCGGAGTCGGGAGCCGGTCAAAAACCTGTCCCCATGGTTACGGCTTTGTCCGGAGTTAGTGAAGCGGCTGGGTTTGGGACAATCTTTTTGAATCAGCACGGTTTGCCGAAGCTGCACATGCATGCTGCTTTTGGCCGGGGGAGAGAAACTATTACCGGTTGTACCCGGGAAGGGGTAACGGTATGGCAGATAGGCGAGGTAGTAATTCAAGAACTCTTGAACTGTTCAACGAGCAGGAAAGTTAATCCACAGAGTGGATTTGAGTTGTTGGAGATATGAGATAATTCTGGTTTGGGGTGATTATCGTGACCCGGGATGTGCATATTGTGACAGGAGCATTTGGTTATTCAGGTAAATATATAACTAAACAATTGCTTGATCTTGGACATCAAGTACGTACCCTTACTAACTCCATCAGCCGCTCAAATTTCTTCGGGGGAAAAGTGCAAGTATATCCGTTTAGTTTTGATGAGGAAGACAAGCTTATAGAATCCATGCAAGGTGCTGCCGTATTATACAATACCTACTGGGTCAGGTTTAATCATACCGATTTCAAACATGCGGCGGCGGTTAACAACACGCTGAAGCTATTTCAGGCTGCCCATAAGGCGAAAATTAAGCGGATAGTGCATATCAGTATCACAAATCCAGCGGAAGATTCTCATCTTGAATATTTCAGGGGAAAAGCCAGGCTGGAAAGGGCGCTGAAGGAATCGGGGATATCTTACGCCATACTGCGTCCGGCAGTCTTGTTTGGGGAAGAAGACATATTGATTAACAACATTGCCTGGATGCTGAGAAAATTCCCCGTATTCGGTGTTTTTGGAGACGGGGACTATCGGTTGCAGCCGATTTATGTGGATGACTTGGCCAGACTGGCAGTGGAACAAGGGACGGAGAGAGAAAACAGGATTATTGATGCAATCGGGCCGGAAACATTCACTTACCGGGAACTGGTTCAAAAAATCGGAAGCATTATTGGGAAGCCCAGGCCGATAGTATCAGTTCCTGATTCAATCGGATATATGGTCGGCTGGTTTATCGGGAAAATAGTCGGGGATGTGGTAATTACCCGTGAGGAAATTAAAGGGCTGAAAGCGGATTTGCTCTATACTGACTCACCGCCCGCTGGAAAAACGAAGCTGACTGAATGGGCGGCATTGAATTCAAGTTCCCTGGGTGTAAAATATGCCAGCGAGCTTGCGCGGAGGAGAAACAGGAATGAATCATATGAAAAGCTGTAATTGTACCGGATCTTTGAAAAACAAGATGGTCAGGATATTGGCTGTTTTAGTCATGTTGGCAGTGATAATTATTAGTTTGGTTCTACTCATAGACCAGTACGTTCAACGAACCAGTTCGGGGTACATAGTCGGACCGGACGAGACTCCTGAAGCGGACACCATACTTGTTCCGGGCGCTTACGTTTTTCCGGACGGCACGGTATCATTTATGCTCTATGACCGTTTATGTGAAGCACATGAACTATATGGACGCGGAAAGGCCGGGAAGATACTGGTCAGTGGTGACCACGGGCGCAAGAATTATGATGAGGTCAACACCATGAAAAAGTTCTTGTTAGATAAAAATGTTCCGGCGGAGAACGTGTTTATGGACCACGCCGGCTTTAGCACCTACGAGAGTATTTACCGGGCGAGGGATATTTTTCTGGTTAAAAAAGTCATTATCGTAACCCAGGAATACCACCTAAAGCGGGCAATATTCATTGCCAGGGAATTGGGGCTTGAAGCCTACGGGGTGGCGTCCGACCAACACGATTACGGTGAGGTTATGACGATATACAAGTTGAGGGAGGTAGTTGCCAGAAACAAGGATTTCTTCCTGGCTAAGTTCCTTAAGCCTCAGCCGACTTTTTTAGGTGAAACCATCCCGGTGACCGGAGATGGAAGGAGCACGGACGATCAATAGCTGTATGATTGTCCCGGCAAGGAATGTAATCTAGGATTGGTTGTTTGATAATACTGGATGGTTCCTGACCGTCAAGTCGAAACCTCCGTAGTTCTGAGAGCGGTCCTTGTCCCCGGAAGCATGGGGACGGCTTCAGACTATTGCCTCGCCGTTATTTTTATAGTGCCCGTGCCAACTTTTATATTTGCCTGTCCCTTGCCGGCACCCAACTGACAGCTGAATTCATCTCCCGGCCCGGTTTTATCTGTTTTATTTAAAAGACCCTCCACCGACACCCTGCCTGTTCTGGATTCAGCGTTGATAACCAAATCGGAACTCTTTGGCAACAGCAGACTGACCATTCCAGTGTTGCTTTCCAAGTCATATTTCCCTGACAACGGGCGCTCTGAAGAAACTTCTATGCTGCCGGTGTTGTTTTTGGCCAGCAAGTCACCGCCTGGTTCGAAAACCCTGATCCTGCCGGTGTTGCTCATAACTTCAATATTACCGCTAATTGCATTGAGATCAATTGTGCCCACGGAACCGTCAATATTCAGGTTTGCCTTCATATTTTCCGCCGCTATCCGCCCGGTGCCGCTTTTTACATATATATTAACTCCCGAAGGCACTGAAACCTCCAGGTATGTAACCGGATGATTACCGCTTAGCAAATTGTTTCCGGTATCAGGCACCTGAATGGAAACCTGGCCGTAGCCCCGCTTGATCTCCGGGTTTATTTTATCTGCTAATTCTCTGGCAGAGCCGCCCTCCGGCGAGTTGATAGTAGCCTTTAGATTTAACTCGTCGCCTTGAGCAGGCAGGAGCCTGATGCTGCCTGTTTTGTTTTCTATCGTTAATTGTTCTCCCGCTTTGATTTCCACGGGACCGGACTCCCAATTCCTGCTGTAGGAATACCTCGTTTGATTCCAAGGAAAACCGTCAACAAAGCTATTGATGTTCTTACCCAAACTGGTTGCCGCATATAACAGGCAACCAGCTATAATCATTATCAGGATCAGCAGGAAACTAGGGACGTGGAAATGGACATCCCGCTCAGGGTCAAATCTTTTTTTCAAAAGATATTCAACGCCCAGGCCAATCAATAACACCGGCCAAAGCTTCCACAGCCATTCCAGGCTCGGAACCGCCCCAAAGTTATATAGCAGCAGCGTCAAACCTCCGACAATCAAGCCCGCGGCCAGCGTTATGGGGCCGACTTTAGATTTATCTTTCACTGTCATCGTTTTTTCCCCTCCTTAAACTTCTGTATAAGATAAATATCCCGGTAGCTATGATTAATAACGGAGAAAACAATTTGTGCATAAACCAGTAGTCAAAAAGATACGGCAGAAAATTATTTGCCAGCGCCAGGAGTCCGATTCCGAGTAGACCATAACCCAATAGATTATGCCAGTTGGTATGTTTCCCGGTATCGATAAGAGGTTTATCTTCAATTGGCGCGCCTTCATTCATCCGCCTTGCCAGTTGCAAGGTGTCAAAGATGGAATAAAACATTGTTACAGGCAGTACCAGGGCGGTAATTTCTCCAATATTGGTCATCGCAGCTACAAAAATTGTCCCGAAAAAAATAATCATAGTCTGCAGTCCCCTGTTCATTAACCCCAGGTACATGTATCCAGCACCCGGGAGCAGGGAGATTAGCAAAACCAGCAATTTGCTCCTTTGTATGCTAATATTATTTAATACTCTTGTTTTTTCCTCCAAACAATGTCTGCAGTAGTTTTCATTTCGCAGTGCGACTAAACACTCCCCGCATATAGGAGCATTACAGATGGCGCAAATTGCTTGCGCGTCGTTTTCCGGGTGATTTACACATTTCATCTCTGCTTCAACTCCTCAAAGTTAATCGACCTGGTATATTTCCCCGCCGCGCCGGTTGTTCGTTCCAGAAATTTATCCACGGTACCGGTATAAGCGGACGTCACTCCTTTAATACTGTTACTGTAATCAGCCATCTGCCGCCCGTCAAACCAGCCTCCGGCGCCCCAGAAAATTGCCAGAGACACGGCGGCCGCAGTCAACAGGTCGCGCAATAGCAACATTTCCGGCTGTCTAAGAAACGCCGGCAGGCTCAGCCGCTTACGGTTCATGGGCCGTGCTCCGGCTGGTTGAGGGAAGGAGCTTTGTTCAACTTTCGCCATTACGTTCTCAAAAAAACTATCCGGGGCGGGTTCAGTCTGCCAGAGGTCCAGCAGTTGGTCCAACCTTTGTAATTCTTCCAGTTCGGCAGCGCATGCCGGACAGCCGGCCAGGTGTTTTTCAATTGCCGCGGCTTCAGAGGATCGTAATTCTCCGGCCAGGTATCTGCTTAATACTTTTTTTGTTTTCCGGCAGTTCACTGCCTTCACCTCCTAATAAAATTTCCTTTAACATCATTTTAGCCCTATGAATGCGGGTGGCCACTGTTTTCTCCGGGAGGTCCATGACTTCGGCCACCTGTTTGTAGCTGAGTTCCTGGTAATGATGCAGCACTAGCGCTATTCGATAGCTATCCGGCAGTGTATCTACGGCTTGCCTTAATTCCCGTATGCTTTCCTTTTCCAGAAGAGCTTCTTCCGGTCCCTGACTATTATCCGCCAAACAATCTGCCCGGATCCTGTTTTCCCGCAGGGGTTCGCTGCGCTTCTGCTCCTTGCCGCGACGGCGCAGAAAGTCTAGACAAACATTAGCTGACACTCTGTAGAGCCAGGTTGCGAAACTTGCCCGGAAATCAAATCCCGGCAATGACTTATAAACCTTTATAAAAATTTCCTGGGAAGCATCACGGGCATCTTCCGGTGTATTAAGCATTCTGACTGCCAGACTGTAAACCCGGTCCTGATATCTCTGCACTAGCTCTCCATAAGCTGTGAGATCGCAGTTTTGCACTTTTTTTACTAAAATCTCGTCAGCAGTCATTTCACTACCTCTTTGAGTGTCTCTATTAGGTTAGACGTTTTAAGTATAGCTTTCTTTCAATTAATTGTGAAATATTAAAGTAAAAAACCCGTGCTGCTTTGATGCGCGGCACGGGTTTTAAAAAAGCACATTGACAGATATACATTATTGAAATATAATATGAAGACACTTACTAAAAACCTAAGTATATCATATAGTTTATGATTTGTCAATAGTTATTTTAAAAAATTGTTTTTACATCTTATTGAAATGGAGGGTTGATGTGATGAATTGGCTTGATCTTTATCATTCAACGGAGAAAGCTTTTAAACAGTTTAGCATAAATGAAATACTCGAAACCAACAAAGTGTCCATAAAATATGGATTGGTATTGACAGCTGCGGAAGCACAAGAGCTTATCGAAGCAAGAAACCGGGCTGTCCGCTGCCATGGACGGGTTGAACTCGGTATTGAAGCGGTAAAGAAAATCATAGCCGCTTTTTGCACTTCATCCTATATTAATCCTGAAGATTACGCATTTATACTTTGTGAACTGGTGGATATATTTTATCACATGAAAAACGAAACGGAAGATAAAATGGCCGATGATGAATTAATCAGTTTGATGAAGGAATTCTTTAATCATTCCAGCCGGGGGTCGGTAGAGCTTCTAAATAATAGGGAACTCGCGCTTTTTGCCGGCAATTTCAAGCGCGCCCATCGGGAAACAGGTCATTCTCCGGGAGGGGGCTCATTGTAATGAGATACAACGATATTAAGAAAAAGACAATAATTAATAAGGAGCGTTTGAAGCCAAGTCAGTATACCCTTTCCCTGCTGGAAGAAGGAGTCCGGGCGGGGCTGATCGACCGGCGGACCATCGGTAATATTCAGGCTCAGATCATGTCTTTATTGGCAAGCCTAATAATAAGGTACACAAAAGGTGAAAGTACATCTGTTAAGGTTGAGACAGCGCGGAGCATTTTTATGTCTATTCTTTATTCTATCGATGCCTGTATGAGCAAATTTAGCAAACCGGAGGCTGCCGTATCTTTCTTGAAAACACATAGCGTTGAGGATATATACAAGAAAGGCTTCGCGCTTGTGGTTTCATGCCTTGCGGAAACAAAGGCGCTATATCAAGAAATAAAAGATAAAAAGCTTAGTGTTCCGATCAAAGCCTACCACTCAACCATAAATGAAGCGCTTCCTGAGTTTTTTAAAAGTTACGATGTGATGTTTAAGGCGCATGATACCATGGCAAGCATGGACTATCCACTGCTTCTTGGTGATATGCGCGTTGATGGGATTTTTTACATTAAACGATATCTTGAAAAATTAGAAATAGAGAATCAATTTTGCAGTCTTTTTGCTGATAAGGATATTGGGAAGTTGCTAGCCGACTATGGCACGGTGTATCAAATCGATTACAGAGAAGCGTTGATTAATGTGTTTGAAGTATTAATAACGAATTCCATTTTTTCTGTGCTGTCAGAAAGTGAAGCGAATAAATTAAACATTTCCAAATATCAGTATGAACTTCTACTTGAAAAATTTAAAGGTTTAGATCATAGTCAATGTTCATCTCTCATAACTAAAGGAGTTGAAACATTAATAAGAGACCTCCGTATAGATCAGCCGAAGCTAATGGCTTATATTTGGAATTCCGCGTCAGTATTGATGCCCAGATTCTTGAGCGCATTGGATCACGACTGTCTGGTGAATGTCGTTATTCTTGATAGTGAAGAGAACCACCAGTTAGAAATTATTTTTGATGAGGGAAAAAGTATGGATGATGACAGTTTTCGCATCATGGTCAAGCAAATAATGGAGTGCGCTGATCCTGTGGAAAAAACCGCGATAATAACCTCAAGCATTCACTCTCTGAGTGATTTTATTGACGTGCTTGAAGCAAACTGCTTGTTCGAAGACGAGTTTAATGTTCTATTTAACTCATTAGGGGATATGGAGTTGTCTATATTGGCTAGAATAGTTTTTATGGGGGAAATAAGAAGCGAGCCAGCGTGTTTTTCAGCGCGGAACGCCGGAGAAATGCCGATGGAAAGGCAGTGGCAGACTGAGTATGCCAAGTTTTTGTTTAGTTTAAGCGCAGACAGGCTAAGAGCGATCGAGCAATATATCAATATGTCCTTGCAAGAGGTCGGTTCCACGGGATTCTTGGAATATTAAACAGACTAGCCAACCTGCCAGGTATCAAGACGTCTCGTTACTGTTACACCGGCAGGTTGCCGTATTTCTTTTCATGCGCCCGAAGTAGCTGCCTGGTTATTTTACCGGTATGGCAATCTTGGTCAAAAGCTCGCTCTCAGGCACGTCATTTGATGAGTTGAAGTAAAACTCGTAGTACACACCCTTTTGTTCATAGCCGTTTTCTTCGATCCATTTAAACATTTCATTATATGGCTGCTCCATTTGACTATAGGCGCCTTTATATATGGCGGACACATATTTACCCTGGGGGATTTCACCGGATTTGATATCACCTTTTTCTGAAAACAATTTTGCCACGGGGAAGCCCATTTCCACATCTAAATCCTTCATGTCAAGGTTGTAGTAGGCTGTGTACGGCGCGTCTGCCGGCGGCTCGACGAGTTCGGACAGATACTGCATGATCTTCCCGTAGGATTCGCCAATGACTTTCGGCAAGTTTTCTACCGCCGTTCTTGTTCTGATAAACAATACGGGCTGTGACTTCCGTTCGTTTAATTCAATTTTAAATTCCATCTTCATTCCTCGCTTTCATTTATATTTTGTGGCTGTCAATTAAGCCATATGCTGACAGATCCCCCAAGCTAAAGCACTCTTGTAATCGTTATCCAGAACATTGGTTTGTAATAGTATACCAAACATCAGTTCTTAAGTAAAGGGTTTACAGATAAAAGAATTGGGATTGATTGTCTTTGATTTAGTTTGTATAATCTTGTTCAAGGGTGGTATTGGTATTATTGCCTGAGCTAGGGACAAATAATTAGAACCTTTGGGGTGGATTATGGAAGAGATGATTATAAGGAAAGGGGAAAATAAGGATTTTCCTATATTAGCCAGGATAATATCGTCATCAGAAGCTTGGACTTGTTACGGGATTGATTATGACATAGCAGTCAGTTTATTTGATAAAATGGAAGATACAATTTACGTTGCTGAAATAGAAGGCCGGGTTGTAGGATTTATTACTTTGCGGATTGATGGTGTCGGAAACATTGGCGCGTATGTAAGAATGGTTGCGGTGGATGAACCTTACCGGGGACAGGGGATAGGCGCCAAGGATGTAGCTTTTCAGAAGATATCGAACGTATTTTTGATCTGCTCTGTGACTAACGTTAAGGCACAAAGATTCTATGAAAACACAGGTTTTGCGAAGGTGGGTATTTTACCGGATTTAGTGGTTTCCGGGCATGATGAAATATTATATCGTAAAAATGCCGGAACCTTAAGATAATAATTTTGTATCTGGAGCTGGGTTTCGAAGATACAAGAAGAGGTGGAAATTTAGATGATTAAACCGGATGAATGTTTAGCTTGCGAACATAAAATTTGTGCAGACGTAAACATCGGTAACTTTGTTGTTCCATTGATACTAACACTATTAAAGAATGTTCACATGTTCTTGAGAAAGAGGTCAATTATTTCAATAATATAAAAGTATACATGCTGATGGGTGACGTAGCCATAAAGGCTATGAATTATATATGGAAAAGGCAAACGGATAAGAATGTAATACCGTCAGGTTCAACGTATAAACTACGGAAGGAAAAGTTCTTTATAGATAATAAAAGAGTATTTCCATCATATCTTCAGACTGGCGGCAACTATTTAATTGAGAAAAGCAAAAGGGTTATGATAGCGGAAGATTTAAAGGAAGCATTTGAAATAATAAGAAGATAAAGTTCAGTGTCGCAAACACGAAAACGTTAGGTCCGATACTGATAAATGGAGATTTACTCATGAATTTTGAATTGTTCAAAAAGCCAAAACCGTTTGAGCCAGGGGACGAGAATATTTGGACAGATCCATATGTATCGCGAAGATTGCTTGAAGAACATCTGAAAACTGATTGTGACGCTGCAAGCAGAAAATTATCTACAATCAGAAAAACAGTTGAGTGGTTTGATGGAATGTTGCCACGGAATGCTAAAATTTTAGATCTAGGTTGTGGTCCGGGGCTATATGCGGAGCAGTTTGCAGAATTAGGTCATCGTGTAATCGGTATAGACATAAATCGAAACTCGATAGCTTACGCTTCAGAGAACGCCAAAAATAAGAATTTAAAAATTGAATATATCAATGAAAGTTATTTTGAAATCACCTTGAATGAACAATTTGATGCAGTAATAATGATTTACTGTGATATGGGTACTCATAGTAATGAGGACCGTGATAAGATTTTGCGCCAAATAAGGAAATATTTAAAGCCGAACGGTAGATTGATTTTTGATGTTTTTACTGAGAAACTTGCAGAAGTAAAAAAGGAAAATCGTTCTTTTGAATATTGCGATGGGGTAGGATTCTGGGCTAATAGACCTCACTTGGTGCTGTCGGAAACATTTCACTATAAAGAGGCAAGTCTTTTCTGCTATCAATATATCGTAATTACTAAAAATGCCCAAAAGGTATATCGAGTTTGGGAGCATTACTATAGTGAAGACGAAATAAAGCAACTTCTATTTGATCGTGGATATAAAGGAGTCAGGATAGAAACTGGTTTGATACCTGAGAATGATTTCACGTCCAATGAGGTTATGTTTATAATATGCGAATAATATCGCGGGTACAATACCACAGCATTAAAACCCTAAGAGGCTCACCCATAGGAACTCGGCGTCATGAAAAGCAAGAAGTTAAGTGCAACCACATTTGAATAACCCGAAGGAGCGGGTTTTTTCTTTTGTGTGGCCAATACTTGGGTATATTTCCCGAACCACAATAGAGACAAACCATATGCTGCACTATACCGGCTATTCCTTGTCGGTGGCCTTTCTGGGAGCTTTGCTGGGCACCTTGACGGGCATATCGCTTGCTTCGGTCCTTTCTCAGGCATACACTATTTATTTTAACCTGCCGGAAACTATCGGCGGGATTAATTCCAAAGCAATTCTATACGGTTTCATGATCAGTATGACAGTGAGCCTTATTGCCGGTCTGACCGCGTCCCGGGGCGTAGTCGCCATTAATCCGGCCGAATCCATGCGGCCCGAACCTCCCCGGGGAACCGGTAAAATAATCCTTGAGCGTTGGACCTGGCTCTGGAATAGGTTCAACGCGACCTGGAAAATGAGCCTGAGGAGCGTCTGCCGCAAATGGGGGCGGTTCGCGGTTACTCTGGTGGGTGTTATTTTTGCCGTGGGCTTGCTGGTGCTGTCTCTCTTCTCCAACGATTCAGTCACAGTACCACCCGTTCAACGGGTGGCTTGATATTGCCCCTATAAGGGGCTTGGTACCCGCTGCGCCTAAAAGGCGCGGTTTCGCCAGCATCTTCCTCTGGCTACCCCTTAAGGGGTTTATTGATTTGCCTTATCTTCGATGATGTCCGCTTCTTCCTGCTTCTGGATATACTCTCTAATGACATCCTTATTAATTCCAACCGTACTTACGTAATACCCCCTTGCCCACAAATGTCTTCCGCTCCCTTGCTTCATCTGGGGAAATCGGTCAAATACCATCAGTGCACTTTTTCCTTTGAGATATCCCATAAATTCAGACACACTCAGTTTTGGTGGAATTTTCACGTACATATGTACGTGGTCTGCACTTATACTTCCCTTCACCAATTCAACTTTTTTGTACTCACATAAAGTTCTCAATATTTCTCCGATTTCTTTTCTGATTTCTTTGAAAAAGACTTTTCGGCGATATTTCGGGATAAATATGATATGATAACTACAATCCCAACGGGTGTGGGATAAACTGTTCGCACCCATGGGTATCGTCCTCCTTTGCTTGAGAATTTGGCTGGCGAAACCAATTCTCAGTATAGCAAAGGAGGACTTTTTCCATCATGCCTCACGGCACTTCCTGTTCAGTCCTCCCAGGCATAGCCTGGGGCTTAATGTTTGAGTTAATTATATGATTAACCAGCATTTCTACAAGGAACAGCATTATGACTTCTTAGTCCGCTTCGGCACCCCGGTAAAGGAATATGAACTTTTAAACCTGGGGCGCCTTGATGGTGTCGTCAAAACGGAACCGCTATTTGATATACCGGTAAAAGTGCATTTTAACGGGCGTTCCGAGGACGATATTTTACAAGGACTGCCTGCGGAGCTAACCTTAAAGGAACTGATCGGGGATGGTGGGAAACCATTAAATCTACCTGAAGAAGGCATTCTCATCAGCCAAAGGACGGCATCAAAGCTCGGCGCCCGGGTTGGCGAGGGAGGGCAGCCTGGAAATGAAGGAAAAGGCTAAGGTTAAGCAAGTTGTTAAAAAATCCTGACTTGCGCTGTGAAAGCGCAAGCATTAATTTAACCGAGTTGAAGCAGGTTATGTTCATTAAGACGATGAAAGCCGCGAAAATTGGGCTTTTATCGTTTTCAATAACAGGTTGCCAGACTTCTATTATGTGACCCGGAAATATGCCGAACAACCGGGTTGAAAAAAGCTGTTTCTGGTTTTTTGTGCCGGTTACTGGAAGTAGCACTTTAATGGTAATAGGTGGTAATTGTTTGGTGGCTAAATGGAATATTTTGTGATATAATTAGAAAATAAAAATAAACAATGAAAAAGGTGAATAAATGGATATATATAGGCTAATTGACTTATATAAGGCTACCATAGATGGGTGCAGGCCTTTCGAGGGAGAGATGCTGAAACAACTCAAAGATTACTATCGTATTGGCCTCACTTGGTCATCCAATGCTCTTGAAGGGAATAGCCTTACGGAAAGTGAAACCAAAGTGCTGCTTGAGGACGGGTTAACTGTTGGAGGCAAACCCTTGCGTTATACCTTTGAAGCAATCGGTCACGCCAAAGCCTATGATTTCATGTTCACATTGCTTAAAAATAGAACTATCACAGAAAGAAATATCTCAACGATGCATCAAATGTTTTATGAGAGCATAGAAAAGGAATATGCCGGAAAATACCGTGATATGGATGTGTTTATCAGTGGTTCGAAATATCCTGTGACAGAAACAAAACGCATACAGGCAGAAATGGATGGATTGTTTCAATGGATCGCAACCGAAAGAGATCAGCTTCATCCGGTTGCGTTTGCGGCACAGATCCACAAAAGATTTATCTTTATCCACCCGTTTAAAGACGGAAATGGAAGAATTGCCAGGCTCATTATGAATACCGCACTGATACAGGACGGATATATGCTGGCGGTGATTCCTCCGGTGCTTAGGCATGAATACATTGAACTTCTTGAAAAAGCCCATAGAGCTGACAAACCCTTTGAGCAGTTTATTGCAGAGCGGGTAATCGAATCACAAAAGGAAATAATGCGACTTTTACACATACCAATACCAAAGCTGGAAAGCAATATGGGCATATAGCTATAGTAATAGAATATTTGGCAAGGACGTCAAGCAATTACTTCTTGGCGTTTTTCTTTTTGTTATTTTTATAGTGTTATATATGATATTATAATGTCAAATTTATATTTTAGCAGCCTTATTCACAGCATTTGCGGTATGGGGATATGGATTTTGATGGGAATCCATCTTAAATAGACATTAAGAAGATAAGGATGGGGAAGAATGAAAGGAATCCGTGACTCAAAGCCATTATTGATGGGGATGGACCTGTATATCCCGGATCACATTATAGATCGAGGGTACGAGTATTATCAACAAGGACTTGTGGAAGAGGTGCGAATCAAGGAACCGTGGATATATGCCACCGTTCTGGGTAATTACGGGGACTATAGCGTTCATGTGCATATGAGCGAATTTAACAAAAGCCGGTGTGACTGCCCTTATGAAGGTTACTGCAAACACATGGCGGCAGTTGTCTATTATGTTACCGAAGAATACGCCGATAAACCAGGTTACAGTGAGCCTGCCGGTAGTCCTTGCGCTTGCGCGACTGATGAGACTGGAGCGGGTGTTGCCGAAGCTGCTGCACAACAGCCAAAACTTCAATTGGATAATGATCTGGCCCAACGCCTTAAAAGCATGGAAAGAGAGGATTTGCTCGAAACCATAGAGCAGTTGATGGAAACTAGTCCTTCCTTACAGGAAATGATTCGCCTCATCATCTTGGAGCGTGAACGGACGGCAAATTTGCATTCCGATAAGGTTCGCCAGATGGGACTGTATACTTCACTTGCTTACTATCAAAAAGAAATTCCCGCCGTTTTAAAAGAGTGCGAGTCTTGGTTCACTGAAATAGAAATGGACGATGATGACGAAGATGATTATTGGGAATACGGGTATCGTCATGGTGACGAAACAAGCGCGGCGGAATGGGATTTTACCATGGGTCTGGATAAATTGCACCGGTATGGTCAAGAATTGCTCAAACTGGTTACCGCCGAACATTACATATCCGGAACTGTGGGATTGCTGGTCGCGGTTGTTGGGCTGGAAGATTGGAGCGCCAAGTATGAAGATGAATATAGCGAAAGTGAACTCACTGACGGTTGTTTGGATTTCGAAAACTACTTGTGGGAAGCGCTGGAACTTGTTGGTCAGTACCAGTTCCACGATCCTCAAGCTCAAACATTCTTACAGGAACTAATCGAATGGATCGTTAATCAGTGTAAACAATTGGACGATTTGATCGCATGGACATCGGTTTTGACTCATTGTGTGCCGGATCTGCGCTATCTATGGCATTTAAAGAAACGTATCATGCTGCTTGATAAGGACTTCTTGTTGAGTACCCGCCTGCGGGATGAAAGGCATCGCCGAATTTTGGTGAATTGGTGGGTCGAATTGTGTTTATCATTAAACCAAGAAGAAGAGGCAAAGCGAACCGCGAGCATCGTGGAAGGTTCATTTCAGTCCGATACCTCCGTAGCGTACTGCTTTGTTAGATATTATGAAAGGCGGGAAAACTGGCATGAGGCAGTCAAGGCGCTGCAAACCATCTTGAATGCAAGTTCCAGGAGCAATCCTCACGATTACCAGTGGATCATCCGCCTGTGCGAACGATCCGGCAACGAGTTAGGGGTTAAAGACTGGTACGAAAAATGGTTCCTGGCCCATCCCGCTTTTGATTTGTTTAGACAAAATGTAGCAATCATTTCAAATGACGCGGATAAAGAGGGCAAAATCCAAAAATGGATCGATTTCATGAGCCATCAAAAAGAATATACACTGGTAATCGGCATGTATCTTTACCTGGACGACATCGACAAAGCCTGGGCCGCATTTGTCAAGCACAAGGGCCAAATCCAAATGGATGAGCCGCTACTGATCAAACTTTTCAGGGAAATGAAGAACCATAACCCGGCAAAGCTTATTCCGCTGTACCGGGACCTCGCGTTAAAGAATATTAGCCGTCGGGAACGTTCGGCATACGCTAGGGCGGCCAGGTGGATGAAAGATTTGCAGGAAGTGTGCGCTTTATCCGGAAAAGAGACGGAATGGACAACTTTCTATGGGCGAATCATGACGGAATATCGCCGGTTTAGGGCCTTGATGGAGGAAATAAGGGCTGTTTTTCCGTCCTGATTGGCGTGCTGCTCCCAGCATTTGGATTTCGCCGAGGGTCAAAATGTGCCCACTGTACCCTGGATATCGTGATAAGTTGTACATAATGTCTTGCAGGTTATCGTCATAGAGGAGCAGTGCTTGATGGGTAGAGTACGATTATCCATATGGCTTATTATTTTCATCACCATAATGATCTATTTAATCTGAGATTTCAAATGGTATGTACACTAGGTGGACTAACGGGTGAGATTTCTTCTGCTAACTTTATTGCTTCAGTTATATATTTAATCGCTTGTCTATTTCTATCGATTGTTTCAGGTATCAAGAGAAGAAAAGAAATTTTAGTTGCGGCTTTAATCTATTCCGCTATGCCTTTATTGGGATTTCTAGGTGCCATATTCAAGGGGGCGTGTTTGTTGTGAGTAGGGTAAAAGAGGCGGTGAGTTGTTTTGCCGAAGGTTACAGTTGTTCTCAAGCGGTATTTTCTACTTATGCCTCACAGTTAGGTTTGGACAGGGAAACATCTCTTAGAGTAGCCTGTACTTTTGGCGGCGGCATGGCCGGAATGGGAGAAACGTGCGGCGCGGTAACCGGTGCGTTAATGGTTATAGGACTAAAATACGGCAATACGAATACTAGGGACAAACACGAGAGAGAAAAGATCTACGAAGTTGTGCGAGGTTTTGTAAGTAAGTTTCAGATGATCAATGGCTCTATTAAATGCAAGGACCTGCTTGGTTGTGACATAAGCACTGCTAAAGGTAAAGAAATTGCTCGTGAAAAACAACTTTTCACTGCTTGGATAATAAAAATGCCACATCAAATAAGCGTGTATTCGTTTCCTGATCACGATACACGAACTTGGACACTTTGGGGCGGCGCGATGGGTGAAAGTACCTATTGCCCGGTTTTCAATTGGTTTTGGCCCAAAGTTGTGGGGTTGCAAAAGAGGAAATACTGAATATTGGCTTTCATTGATTCCAATAGGAGGATACGTGCTGCCTGAAATCGAGGAT
>MVQL01000184.1 GCA_002067205.1 Pelotomaculum sp. PtaB.Bin104 | reverse complement strand
AGGTGGTATAGCATGAATCAATGTCAACTTATGGGTCGTCTTGTACGCGATCCAGAACTTCGCTACACCCAGGACCTGACGCCGGAGGACGTGTTCGCCCTGAAGGCGGTAGCAGCTGAAATATCACAAGAGATTATTGCACAGTTAAACCTTCTGATCGAGTGGGAAGACAGGTACAAGCTTGGCCTGCTAGACATTTTCAGGCAAAAAAATAACCGCCAAGCGGCGATTTAAAACCTTCACATTTATTGTACCACGAAACGAGGGCGGAAGCAATGGATGATAATAAGGTCCTGGAGGCCGTCGAACTGCTGAAAAAAGCAGATGCGGCTTTAAGAGAAGTTGTAAGTGTACTCCAAATATACAAAGGCGTCGGCGACAAAATAATAAAGGTGCATGTTTCAGGTTTGCGCGATCTTGAAAAGGTTCCGGGTGAAGTCGAATTCGTGCCCTGGAATTGTGAGGGATCGGAATATGACCAGGAGGCCCGGAAGTATTGCGGCGGCGTAATGTTTTTCTGCTTGATCGGCGGCGAGGAGGAAGATATCGCCGAAGACCTTTAAAGAACCCATTCCTCTCCTTAACATAGGCCCGCCTTCGCGGGCGGGCCAACCTTATTTTAGGAAGTGACGCAATGTACGCACACCCACAACTAAAGCGCCTCTCTCCTGGAGCGACCGTCTACCACAGGTACCTTCCCGGTGTCCCGTTGGTCATAGTAAACGGTCCAGGAAAAACGCCGTGGGGCGAAACGGTGTACTTGGTACGGACGCAGGATGGCAAGAGGGTGCCAGTAAAGGAGAAATACTTGGAGGAGGGATACAGTGAAACTCGATAGACTTACCCTGATAAATTTCAAAGGAGTCCGGGACCTTACCCTGGAGTTAAACGGCCAGGATGCCGTTGTCCTGGGAGACAACGGTGTTGGCAAGACAACCATTGCGGATGCCTTTACCTGGCTGCTGTTTGATAAGGACATCGCAAACAAGAAGGACTTCGAGGTCAAGACCCTTGACAAAGACAACCGGCCTATCCCGGGCCTAAATCACGAGGTCGAGGGTGTGCTTGACCTTGATGGCCGCAAGCTGACGCTGAGAAAAGTATATGTCGAGAAATGGACCAAAAGGCGCGGACAAGCTCAGGCTGAATTTACAGGAAACACCACAGACTACTACATCGACGGCGTTCCAAAACCAAAGAAAGAATACGATGCCTGCATCGCCGGGATTGCAGATGAAAGCATATTTAAGTTACTCACTTCCCCAACCTACTTTAATGAGGCCCTGCACTGGACAGAGCGCAGGCGCATCCTCCTTGAAGTCTGCGGCGACATCAGCGACGAGGGTGTAATTGCTTCCGATAAGGCGCTTTCCAAGCTGCCTGATATTCTTCAGGGCCGCAAGATTGATGACCACCGTAAGGTAATTGCGGCCAGACGCGCCGAGATAAACAAAGAACTCGGCAAAATACCCGTCCGCATCGACGAAGCCACCCGCGCGCTGCCGGATATCTCAGGACTCTCCGAGCATAAAATACTGGCCGACATCGCCAACCTGAAAGCCCGCAAGGCAGAAAAAGATCATGAGAAAGCCAGGATTGAAGCCGGCGGCGAGGTTGCGGACAGGAAAAAGCAGCTGGCAGAGGTTGAGACCGAGATTCTCCGGATGAAGAATGATCACAGGATCGCCCAGGACGAAAAGGCCAGTGAACTGCGCAAAAATCTCAACCTTGCCAAGACCGAGGCCGGGAACAAAGAGACCGAGATTGCCCAAATTGATAGGAAGATAAGTTTCTACCAAGATGAAATTATGTCCCTCGATGCTAAAAGGGACAAGCTTCGTATACGGTGGCACGAGGTAAACAGCCAGGTATTTGAATTTATCCAGGATACCGTTTGCCCAACCTGCGGGCAAAATTTACCCGCAGAACAATTAACTGCGGCCAGAGAGAAGGCGCTTGCCTCATTTAATTTAGCCAAGTCGCAGCAACTTGAGACCATCTCCGGCGAGGGCAAAGCAGCCAAGATTAGAAGCGAGGAACTGCAGGGCGAAATCGAAACGCTTAAAGCATCTCTTGCCCAGGCTGCCGACGAACTACGCCAGATCAATGTTCTCATTGAGGGCATATCTGGCAAGATAAAAACAATTCAAGAATCAGAAACACCCATCACCGACAACCCAATCTATATCCAAAAACTACAGTCAAAAACCAATATCGAAAAGATGATCGCCCAACTGCAGACCGGTAACCAGGAAGCCATTGACCGGGTTAATCATGAGATCGCTGACCTTGGTCTTGCTATAGCCGAAATGGAAAGCGATGCCGCCAAGATAAAGCGGCATAACGACGGCCAGAAGCGCATCGAGGAATTAAAAACACAGGAGCGCACCCTCGCAGCTGAGTTTGAAAGACTTGAGGGCGAGGCCTTTCTTTGCGAGCAGTTTATCCGGGCTAAAGTGGCCATGCTGGAAGAGCGGATCAATTCCAAGTTTAAGCTTGCACGGTTTAAAATGTTCGATCAGCAGATCAACGGGGGTTTAAGTGAGTGCTGCGAAACCTTGTATGATGGCATACCTTACAGCAGCAATTTGAACCGGGGGCACAAAATTATTGTGGGCATGGACATCATCAGGACGCTTGCAGAACACTTCAAATTCACGGCGCCGATATTTGCGGACAACGCCGAATCGGTGACGGACCTGCCGGAAATGAATGCTCAATTAATCCGTCTGGTTAAGCCGGAGATTGAAACCGAAGAGGACAGGCGGAGGTATGGCAAACTGGTGGTTAAAATCGAAAAGCAAAAGAATTTAAAGGAGGCTGTATAAATGGACAACACACCAATCGAAGCGAAAGGGCAAAGCCTTGACATTATACCAGGTTTCGGGAGTCAGTTAAGCTTTGAGTTGGCGCAAAGGGCGGCAAAGCTTTTGGCGTCATCAACTTTGGTGCCTAAAGAATATCAGAACAATCTGCCAAACTGCGTAATAGCGTTAAACATGGCCAGCCGCATGAATGCGGACCCGCTGATGGTTATGCAAAATCTTTACATCGTGCATGGCCGCCCTGGGTGGTCCAGTCAGTTTTTGATCAGTACATTCAATACCAGCGGCAAATATTCTGCTTTGCGTTATGAGTGGACCGGTAAAGAAGGATCTGATACCTGGGGCTGCAAGGCTTGGGCCATCGAGAAGGCAACCGGGGAAAAGTTGGAGGGCTCCACTATTACAATAGCCCTTGCCAAAAAAGAGGGTTGGTACGACAAGTCAGGCAGTAAGTGGAAAACAATGCCGCAGCAGATGCTTATGTACCGGGCCGCCAGTTGGTTTATCCGGGCTTACGCTCCTGAACTTGCGATGGGAATGCACACGGCGGAAGAGATTGCCGATACGATTGATCTCGACAGTTCCAGTTACGAGGTAATGGTAGAAAAAGAAATCAAGCAAAACGCAAACAGCGAGACGATCGATGTTGATCCGGCAACCGAACCGGGACCAGAGCGGGAAAAGCCGGAATCCTCCGATGGCGAGACTCAACAGGCGCCCGTCGATCCGGGGTTTTAAGTGATTGAGATCAAATGCTTTGCGTCCGGGAGTAGCGGGAATTGCTATCTTGTCACTGACGGAGAAACGCTGCTACTCCTGGAAGCCGGCATACATTGGCGCTTAATTAGGCAGCACATAAACTTTCAAACAGGTATGATTGCCGGCGTCTTGATCAGCCATGAACACCAGGACCACGCAAAGGCCGTTAAGGATGCAATAAAGTCTGGACTGGATATATACGCAAGCGAGGGCACTCTGAAAGCTATTTGTGCTACTGGACACCGGGTGAATCCGGTTACAGCGCTGAAGCAGTTTAAACTAGGTTCCTGGACTGTATTGCCCTTTGAAACACAGCATGACGCTGCCGCGCCTTTTGGTTTCCTCCTGGCAAATCAAGCTGGGGAGAAGCTTCTATACGCTACTGATACTTACTATATCCGGTATATGTTCCCGGGATTAACGCACATCATGATCGAGTGCAACTACAGCATAGACAGTCTCCGGGTCAATGTGGAGGCTGGACTTGTGCCTAAGGCATTGAAGGATCGGCTATTAAGTAGTCATTTAAGCCTTGAACACATGAAGGAGTTTTTAAAAGCTAACGACCTTGCCAGGGTGCAAGAGATATGGTTAATACACCTTAGCGGCGACAACAGCGATGCGGAACGGTTTAAACGTGAAATTCAGGCACTTACCGGCAAGCCGGTATTTATCGCGGGATAAGACGGGGCCACCCCGGCCCCGTATAAAAACACCTTGTTTTACTGGTAGGTTATACCACCCCAACCAATATATACGCAAGGAGCGAATAGAACATGCCAAAACCGAAAGCGCCAAAAACATTTTTTATGGATGCCCCGAATGTCGAAGAAATCGCCAGCCAATTAATTGAGGAACATCACAGGCACCTGGTTAACGCCAAAATCAAGTTCTTAAAGCGGTATGGTAATTGGAAGGCCAAGGGGAAAACTCGTCTTGGCAGTGCCGAAAAGGTTTCGGAAAAACACAAATACCTCACCGGGTACGATTTCATAATCATCATCAATGGCATAGTATTTGACAGCCTGCGTCAGCAAGAAAAAGAAGCCCTTGTTGACCATGAACTTTGCCATTGTGGGGTTACCGATAAAGATGAGTTTTGCATTTGGCCGCACGATTTAGAGGATTTTATCGCTATTGTGCGCCGTCACGGTCTTTGGATGGAAGAATTGAAGAGGTTTGCAGATGTCGCAATAGAGGCAAGCCGGCAACTAACCATTTTTGATTATTACCCGGAAGAACGGCAGGTGGCCGTTGTTTAAAGATTACCTCCAGTATTTCAAGGAGCGTAACAAGGCCGATGAACTCGCAGCAAAACTGGGCCATAGCCACCCAGATGTTGTGAAGCAAAGCGAGAAGGTAAACAGGGCGGCTTTGAAGTTACAGAAACAGAGAGCGGGTGCGGTCAGATGAGATACAAAAAGCGCATTAACAAATTAGAACGCTGCGTCAGGTTGGGGATTTGGCTGGTTGAGATGCTTAAGGGCAGGGTGTCGGAACTGGAGGCCGAGAACGCCAGGCTGCGGGAAGCAATAGCACTAATAGGTATGAAAGGTGAAAAACCAGCGAGACAAACCTGCGAAGACCAAAAAGACGGTAAATGTACTGTTGTTGGACCGGAAGAATACGGTTGCGGGTTTACTGATAACAGGTGCTGCTTAGTATGCGAAAAGCCAAGTTACTGCGAGGACCCCTGTGAATATGCGCGGGGGAGGTAATTGCGTGAAAATCCCTGCGTTGACGCTCTGGCAGCCATGGGCGTCCCTTGTAGCTGTCGGCGCGAAGAAGATTGAGACGCGGAGTTGGTCGACAAGTTACCGGGGACCGTTGGCGATCCATGCGGCGAAAACATTCACACGTGAAGCGCGTACACTGTGCCTTGAAGAGTCATTTCAAGCAATGCTCTACAATGCGGGTATTAATAGCAAAAATAAACTGCCATTGCGGTTTGGCAGCATTTTATGTATCTGCCGCCTGGTGGATTGCGTGAAAGTGGAACAAACAGACGGTTTAATGGCGTGGCTTGAACGGGGATATGTAGCGAACGATTACGAGTATTCCTTTGGGGACTACACCCCTGGACGCTATGCTTGGATACTTAATGATGTGCGCCGGCTGCCGGAGCCGATACCAGCGAAAGGGCGGCAGGGGTTATGGTATTGGGAAGTGCCGGAGGGGGTTCTTCTACCATGACCGCCCCAATGATAGTCTGCGAATGTCTCCATCGTCGTGAGAACTGCCTTAATAAGTGTCCGGTGAGCCGAAATAGTAGGCTGCATGAGCGAACATGTGAGATATGTGGACATAACAGGGAGGTGCACCGTGAAAAAATATCGCTTAATCATTGCCGATCCGCCTTGGACATACAACGACCAGGGGACACGCCTCAGCCCGGCATACGAAGGCAAGCAACGAAAAAGCGGCAAGCACTACAACGTAATGACACTCAGTGAAATATGCGCCCTGGGTGAGTGGGCGCGGTCGGTTACGGAAGACGATGCAATCCTGCTGCTGTGGAGCACTCACCCGATCAAGCGGACTCATCCATGGCCGGTGATAGATGCTTGGGGGTTCAAGTACAGCACAGCGATCCCCTGAATTCCGAGAAGTGGATTAGGTTGGCCTTAGACGGCAGCATAACGAGCAAGGATATATTTATGAAGCGGTGGGAACTGCCGGCTGGGGCTTTTACTGGGTCCGCCGGGGGATCGGTTTAAAAACAACCTGCTTAATCCAGCTAAAAAGTAACGTTACAGTAACGTTACACGTAACAGGGAGGAAACAAAATCATGTCCCAATTATGGCTGAGGCTATATACCGAAATACGTCACGAAAGGAAGTTGCGCAGGTTGCCACCCGCT
Organism: Pelotomaculum sp. PtaB.Bin104; assembly: GCA_002067205.1. GTDB lineage: Bacteria > Bacillota > Desulfotomaculia > Desulfotomaculales > Pelotomaculaceae > MVQL01. Next base: position 17,335 of record MVQL01000184.1, on the reverse strand, counting down.
CAAAGGTGGCTTTGGGTAGTAATTTTAACCCTTGCCAAAGAGTCACCGCAGCAAGGCTGGCTATTAATTTCCGAAGGTGTGCCGGTAACTTTGGATGACTTAGCTGATGAAGCCGCCATTCCGTTTGAGGATGTAGAGGCAGGAGTTAACTCCTTTGTTGAGCAGAAAATGCTTGAAAACATTGAAGGCACGTGGCATTTAGTCAACTGGGATAAGCGCCAATATGTCAGCGACAGCAGCGCGGAACGAGTGAGAAGACACCGGGCAAAGCAACAAGAAAACGGTGTTACTTCTATTAAAGATGTAACGTTACAGAAACGTTACAGTAACGATTATGTAACGCCCCCAGAGACAGAGATCAGAGATCAGAGATCAGAGACAGATATTAATGATCATGATAATGATGATCGCGCGCGCGAGCGCGAGGAAGAAATTCAACCTGACTTCGGCAAGATGGTCAGCACCTTTGAGCAGGAATTTGGCCGGCCGCTTTCACCGCTGGAGGTTGAACAGATTCAGCAGTGGGAAAGTGAGCATGATCCGCTCTTGGTGCTTGAAGCCTTAAAACGCGCTATCCTCGGCGGAAAATACAACTTCAAGTATATCAATAGCATCCTGCTTGAATGGAGCAAAAACCACATTCTGACAGTACCGGATATAAAGGCTTATGATGAACAGTTTAGAGCCAGAAAAGAACGAAAAGGAGGGCAACCACGTGCACCAGATAGCAAGCGTAATAAACCAATCAGTGACTGGGATGAAGAAAAATTCTACACTACCCGACCCGATACCTGAGCCAGAACCTGTGACCTGTGCCTTTTGTGGAACAGAGCTGCGGCATAAGCCATTAATGCACCCGATTATTGCGGATCGGGTTTGGCTATGGGTGCCGCCATCGCGTTGCACTTGTGAAAAAGCTACTGAGCACTGGGCTAGAGTGGACGAGGAGGAGCGCCAGGAGCAAGAAGCAAGGGAAGCCCGGGAAAGGGAAATAGAGCGACGAAAAACCGTTGAGCGCTTATTCCGAACAAGCCAATTACCGGTCAGGTTTCAGCAACGGACCTTTGAAAACTTCAAAGAGACCCCGGCAAATAAGCAGGCCCTGGAGATTGCGCTTGACTATGCCGAGAGATTTGAGCATAAATTTTTAGCTGGCCAGGGACTTATCTTTACTGGCACCGTGGGTACCGGCAAAACACACCTTGCGGCGGCGATTACCCTGCATCTGTTAAACCAGTGCCGCAGCGTGATCCTTGGCACGGTGACATCGCTTTTAGGACGGATTAGGCAGACTTACGATGATGACGCGCGCGAGACTGAGCGCCAGGTGCTTGACCAGTTGATTGACGTTTCGTTACTGGTCATTGATGACCTTGGAAAGGAAAAACCCACGCCCTGGGTTGAGCAAATGCTTTATGAGATTATCAACGCCCGGTATGAAGCGAACAAGCCGTTGGTCATAACGACAAATACAAGCCTGAAGGATATTGAGGCGAGGTACAAAAACACCGGTCCTGCAATTGTATCGCGGATAATCGAGATGTGTCAGGGTGTGCGGATGGACGGGGCTGACTGGAGAAAAAGCAGGCTACAAAAATAGTCTGCAATATGGAGTTTAGTGACTGGAGGTTAAAAATGGGTACACCAATACCATCCAGGGAACGTGAGTTGAGTTCCCGGGGAAGCGGGTATATATTCACTTATCAGTTATCCCAAGAAGAACTTGCCCGATACGGCCCGCCAAAGCCACGCAGAACTAAAAGCAGGCCCTTTGATACCTCGCGTATAGCCGAAGCCGGGCACTGCTATCGAGGCGATGCATAAGAAGGCTTAGTTTGTCGGGTACCCACTTTATTTTGGAGGCTTAGAAAGATGAATCCCTATGAATTTAGACAAAAGCAGAGCCTACCATATGAGGCAAAAATAGTACACGCTATAGAAAGAGCACGGGAATTTTATATCCATATGAATGGAAACGTTTTCTGTTCTGTCGGCGGATTAGATAGTATTACACTTCTTCTTTTCTTGAGAAAGTATGTTAGCAAAAATATTCCCGGTGTTTCTGTTTCAGCGCTTGAAGATAAAAGTATCAGAAAAATCCACAGGCAACTTGATAACATGGTGATTTTAACGCCATACAAAAACAAGGCTCAAGTAATTAGAGAATTCGGATTTCCGGTTATTAGCAAAATGAAGGCCAGAAAAATTGAACACCTACAGAAACCAAACAATCCAAAGCAAACTTATGTCCATGCTTTAATGACCGGCGATATGGGAGCGCAAGGCAAATTTAAGCATAGCAACAAGATCAAGCTACCTGATAAATGGTTAAAACTTTTTGGCGGATTATATAACGACCATAGGCCGGATTTAGTATGCAAAATAGCCCCGTTCAAGGTGTCGGACAGATGTTGTTGCTGGATGAAAGAAAAGCCGGCTGATGACTTCGCAAAGAAAAACGGATTAAAGCCATACATGGGATTAATGGCATCTGAAGGCGGACAAAGGGAATTAGGGCTTATGAAAAACGGCTGTAACTACTACGGCAAAACAGTAACCAGGAGTTGCCCGTTTGCAATATTTAGCCGGACTGACCTTTTACAACTAGCTATCGATCTTGACGTACCAATACCTGAGATATACGGCGAGATAGTTCGCCAGCCGGATGGAACATTGGAAACCACCAGAGCAAAGCGTACCGGCTGCACAATGTGCGGGTTTGGTATCCACATTGAGAAGCGTCCACATCGGTTTGACAGGCTCCGGGAGGATAACCCTAAAGAGTGGGCTTTCTGGATGTATCAGATGGGATGGGGTAAGGTTCTTGATTATATCGGAGTTGAGTGGGAAGACGAGTACGTGGAGCATACTTAACCATTATTTGGATTTTAGCAGTTGACGGCACATGGCACAGGCCTCTGACAACATGGGAGCTTTTAGCCCTGCAGGGATTCCCGGTGTTTATGCCTGATGGCACCCCGGTGATTTTGACAGGTAATAGTGATGCCCGCTGGCGGGAGCGCATCGGCAACGCCGTGCCGCCACCAGCGGCCCGGGCAATCGGTGAAGAGATATTAACCGCGCTCATGGTGAGTGAATGCGGAGAATGGGTACTGGGTGCGACCGGGGTATGGGTGCGGAATGAAGGCGATCTGACCCGGTGGGCATATGCACCCTGACTTTGAAACCGACAACTTTGAAGCCGACACGCCCGAAGACGCCGCCGCTGATGCGCTATTGTGGATTTTGAAGGAGGCTAACCGATGAACCTAACGGACTATGTACGCCTAACGGACTATGTACGCGCCACAGATGAGGCCATAAAGCGGGAGCGCGCCCGCATACTTGCCGCCCTGGAACAACTGCCGCACCAGGGCACCTGGAAGGACGGGACGGCGGTATTTTGGCGGGCAGACGAGGTGCGAAAGGTGGTGCGCGGTAATGGCGGAGATTAGATTTACTGTGTGGGGTGAACCCGTGGCGCAGGGGAGGCCGAAGTTTGCCCGCATAGGCAACCACGTGACCACGTATGACCCGGAAAAGTCGCGGACATATAAGAGTATCGTCCGGGACGAGGCGATTAAGGTTAAGCCGGACAAGCCGCTAGAGGGGCCGCTTATACTGACAGTGGCGGCGTATAAGTCGATACCTAAGTCACTATCCAAGAAAAAGACACAACAAGCCCTGGAGGGTGAGTTAAGGCCGACAATTAAGCCGGACCTGGACAATGTGGTTAAGGGTATTAAGGACGCATTAAAGGGTATAATCTGGCGCGATGACTCGCAGGTGATCTGGTTGTTCGCCAGTAAGTGGTACAGCGATAAGCCGAGGGTTGAGGTAGAGGTGGAGGAGGTTTAAACCATGCCAAGACGCACACACTTGACACCACGCAGCCGCCCGAAGAAGCGCAAGCGCCCGCGTAGCTGGCACCGCAAGGCGCAGGTGCCGCTGACAATGCTGGCAAAAGAGTTGAATGTGGGGGTGGTGGGGTGAGTAGACCAACTTTTGGTGCAGTAAGTACAAATTCTGTTAAAAATACGCAGCATAAACGCTGCAGAAAGAGAGTGATCTTATGAGTATCGAAAAATCAATTAATGATGTAATTACTGCAAAACTGGCAGAAGGCATAATTGAAAAGCTGGTAGCTGAAAACCTGGAAAAATGTATCAATAAAGCCCTGGAAAACCTCATGGGAAGCTATGGCGATATCACAAAAGTCATTGAGGATAAGATTAAAGCGGTAATGATAAAGCAACTCGAAGGCTATGACTACTCTGAATATATAGTAAAGCTGGATGCCGTACTTACCGAAATCCTCAAGCACACAGCCCTGGACCATAAGAAAATGTTGGATAACTTTAAGAAACTCATGACTGACCGGGAGTTCCCGAAGGTTGTCAAGCTGACGGACGTCTTTGAAGAGTTCAAAAAGTATGTGGCCAAGGCTATTGACACCAGCAACCTGGAAGTAAATACAGATGATAGACCAAGCTATGAGTGGGTTTCTGTGACGATGGATGTAGAGTACGAAGACAAACGGTCTTGGAGTAACTTTCAGAATGCGAGAGTCATTTTCGAGTGCGAGAAGGATGAAAATCTCAACCTTGAGCTTCGGATCTCAAAGTTCCGTGAATATCCATGGCATGCTTCTATGGATGTCGATACTTCCATCAAGTCACTCAGAAACCTGGATGAGTTCAAGATCTACCTACTAAAGCTTGGCCAGGACAGGACGGACATCGAAATCGATGTCTCTTCTTTGGAAGATGAAGTTGAGCCAGAGGCTGAACCGGAAGCGTCTTTCAGTTGATGCATAATACAAAGATACTTGACACTAAGCCGGATATAAAGCGAGGTGAAAATGATGTCAAAAGCTAAACCCGCAGCCGCACTTACGGCTAATGGTTTAAGGGCTATTATTAAACAGGCACTCGACGAAGCTATCGAGGCCAGTAGAAAGCAAACCAAGAAAGCACCGGATAATTATTATAAGGCTACTGAACGAAGACTATACGCGCTGCCGGACCTCAAGGACAAAGTAGCCAAGGACAAGCAATATTTGCAGGACCTGATTGACCACGGTCTTCAAAGCCACAGCAAGGACATTGTTCGATTCCAGCGTACTGGCCGGCGACTGTCAAGTGAAGATATACTCGAAGCATTGATTCGGGATACAAAGGCTAAAATTGCCGCCGATGAACATGAAATAAATTTGATTGAGGATGCGTTAAAACCCTTGACAAATGACCCCTATTTTCGTGCCCTGGAAGGTAAGTATTTTGAGCAAAAAACCGATGAGGAATTGGGTAAAGAAATACCTTGCGATCCCTCTACAGTGCGGAGAAATCGCGGCAGATTGGTGCATAGAGTAGCTGTTAGGCTTTATGGTGTTGATGCAGTTTGATGCACAAATCGCGTACACAAGTGATGCACTTTACATGTGCACAAATGGTATGATATACTTTTTACAATAGGAAAAATGTCTGAAAGAGAGCCTTCGGGCTCTTTTATTTTGGAGTTGATACCATGCCACAGAGACCATTAAAACCTTGCCGGCATCCTGGTTGTCCGGCCCTAACTAATACTGGCTACTGCGAACAGCATAAGCGAGAGCAATGGAACGACAACAGGAAGAACGCAAGGCAGCGAGGATACACGGCGCAATGGGAAAAGGTCAGAGCATACAAGCTAAAGCGTAATCCTCTTTGTGAACGATGTGAGCAGGAGAAAAGGGTGACACCGGCAGTAATGGTACACCATATCAAGCCTATAAGCCAAGGCGGCGCTGTGCTGGATATGGCTAACCTGATGAGTGTGTGTCGTAGCTGTCATGATAAACTGCACAGTAAGCACCCAGGGGGAGGGTAAATCCTTGGGGCCTTTTGCCCCTGGACCGAGCGCCCCCTTCGCGTGAGACTTTTTCCCAAAACTAAAGGCACTTACAGGAGGTGAAAACCATATGCCAGGAGGGAGACCGACAAAACCACTTGCTTTAGTCCAGGGGCATCGGACAAAAGCGGAAAAAACTGTCAGAGAAAAAGCCGAGAGGGAACTCCTGACAGGTTCACCTCTAAAAGAGTGGCCGGAGGTAAAAGCCGATCCGATAGCTCACAAAGAATTTGCCAGGATAAAAAAATTGCTCAAGTCTATAAAGAAAGACGATGACTTGTTCGGGGCAAATATAAACATGCAGTGCAAGCTGCATGGAGAGTGCAAAAGGTATGAAGAATTAAAAGAGAGTTGTAATGTTGAACTTAAAGAGCTTTATGAAGCATACCAGACCCAGGAGATAGAATTCCTTGTTTACCTGGATAACAAAGAGAAAATCCATAATAGGTTTTTGGCATATGATAAAAAGATTATGGATAAGCGCAAAATGCTGCTTAGTATAACTAAAGATAATATACAAACCATTCAAGCTGCTATTAATTCAATACCAAAGAAAGAACAGTCCAAACAGAAAAGTCCGATGGAGGCCTTCCTGGAGAGAAGGCAGGCGAAGAACAGTGCCACATAATAAAGAACGAGCTCTTGAAGCTATTGAATTTATTCAGATGTTAAAGCTGACTGATGACTTTTACGGTCAGCCTTTTATTTTGCCGAAATGGCAGCATGACATAATTTGGGATGTTTACGGTACGGTAAACGATAACGGTTATAGGCAATATCGTTTTGCTTATCTGGAAATCCCCAAAAAGAACGGCAAGACAACTCTTATTGCCGGTCTATCAATATACCATTTGACTTGTGATGGTCCAGCAGGGCAAATATATTGTTGCGCAGCAGACCGTAAACAGGCCGAGCTTGTATATAATGCCGCTGTTAGCATGATTGAGCAGGATGACGGTCTGAAAGGTATGTTCAAGATTACCGATAGCCGTAAAGAAATTAAAAACATAATTACTGGGACGGTTCTGAAGGTATTATCCGCTGAAGCCTATACAAAACACGGCATTAACCCAACGGTAGTTATTTTTGATGAATTACATGCTCAGCCTAACCGTAACCTTTGGGATGTTATGACTTTCGGCGCTGGTGCTGCACGCAAAGAGCCGCTTTGGTGGGTTATTACTACTGCCGGCGATGACCCGGATCGTAATTCAATTGGATGGGAGATACACGAGCAGGCCAGGAAGATTATTGATGGTGAGTTAACCGATCCGTCATGGTATGCAAAAATATATTCTGCTCCCGAGGACGCTGATATTTTTGACGAAGCAATCTGGCACCAGGTAAATCCTTCTCTTGGGGTTACGATAGACATCGACAGCGTAAGGCGTGAAGCGATTGCGGCCAGGAATAGCGAAAGCTCAGAGCGCCTTTTCCGGTGGTTGCGGCTTAATCAGTGGGTAGCTGTTAAGCGCATAGGCTGGTTGCCTTTAACCCTTTGGGATGCAACTGTTGGCAAATGGTCAAAAGCTGATCTTGTCGGTAAAAACTGTTACCCTGGGCTTGACCTTTCAAGCACGGTAGACCTGACTGGACTGGCTTTAGTTTTCCCGCCCCAGGATGGTATTCCGGATTGGCGCGTTCTTATTGAGGGATGGATCCCAGAAGATAACATGAAAACGAGGATTAAGCGTGACGGAGTACCTTATGACAGTTGGGTAAAACAAGGTTTTCTACATGCGACACCTGGGGATGTGGTTGATTATGAGTTTGTTGAAGCCCGGATTGTTACTTTGAGCAAGCAGTATAAATTCATTCGTGGTGGAACTGACCCCTGGAATAGCCGGATGCTAACGCAAAGGTTATATAAAGAAGGGGTTGAATTCCTTGAAGTTACACAAGATATGGCTAATATGAGTCCAGCCATGAAGGAAATGGAAAGGCTATTGCGCTCTGGTCAATTCACCCATGAAAATAACCCTCTTGCGAGATGGTGTTTCGGTAATGTTGTTACGGCGATTGACGGAAACGAGAACATAAAACCGATGAAAAATAAGTCAAAAGACCGTATTGACTTAATTGTCGCCTGGATAAATGCCATGGCGATTGCTATTAGATTAGAGAAAAACTATTGTCCATACGGTGAAAATCGCGGAATAATCGTCCTGTAAAGGTGGTGAAAACTTGAAATTTTCCTTATTTGGGAACAAAATTGAAATAAAAATGGGTAAAATCACGGAAAGCCTGCCAAAGCCTTATGAAGAGGATGCTTGGAGGGCTTTTTTAGTTGGAAAGGGATACGCTGTAAACCATTCCACCGCCTTAAAGGTAGCCGTTGTCATTCGTTGCGCCGATCTTGTGGCGAAGACCATGGCAAGCCTCGGCTGCCATCTTTACAAAGAAACTTCCGTGGGGAAGGAAAGGGCTACCTCACACAATGTTTATAAACTTCTGCGGTTTTTACCTAACCCGGAGGTTACAGCCTATGAATTTTGGCATATGTACGTTTTTAACTTGATGATGACCAGGGGGGCATACGCCAAAATAGTCCGGGACCAAAACGGATTTATCCGGGAGCTCTGGAACATCCCGACTAATCATGTTTATCCGAATCGTAATAGTATTACCGGAGAGCGCTATATTGATGTGGTATATTCCAGCGGCTCATATCAAGGGTTTAGGAACCCGGTCGGAGAGAGAATTTATTATCCAGATTTCATGCATACCCCTGGCCTGCGGTTTCAGGAGGAGGATAATCCTCATGATTTTATAAAGATCGCCGCTGATGTTTTGGGCTTAAGTATGGCTCTGAATGGTTATGCAAAAGATTTCTTTGAAAATGGCGCTAATCTGGGCGGGTTTGTCGAATATCCGAATGCAATCAATCAGGAAGCATTTAATAGATTCCGGGCCGACTGGGAAAAGGCATACTCGGGTGTTGCTAATCAACATAAATGGGCTCTCCTTGAGGGCGGGTTTAAGCTTACTAAGTTTGACAGTAATCCAGAGCAAGCCCAGGCTCTTGAATCCCGAAAGTTTGAGCTTGAAGAAGTGTGCCGGATTATGGGCGTCCCGCCTCATAAGGTTTTTCAGCTTGACCGGATGACCTTTAACAATGTTGAGCAAATCAACATTGAGTATGTCCAGGAATCCATTGATCCTATGGATGAGCGGTTATCACAAACGATTTACAAGGACCTGCTTACGACAAATGAGCAGAAAAAGCATTATGCAAAATTCAACACTAACAAGCTTCTAAAAGGTGACACTAAAACAAGAACAGAGTATTACAACGCGATGCGCCAAAACGGTGTATTAAGCGCGAACGATATCCGAGATCTGGAGGAAATGAATCGCATACCGGAAGAAAACGGCGGCAATGAGTATTTAGTTAACGGGAATATGATAAGCCTGGTTAATGCAAAGAATAACCTGCCAAAGTCCATGCAGAAAGGGGGAGGCAAGTAATTGAAATACTGGGAAGTCAAAATGAAAGCGGATAAAGTCGGGGAGCTTTTGCTTTATGGTCCGATATCAGATATGCAATTTTGGGGTGATGAAGTAACCCCAAAGCAGATAGATGCCGAATTAAAAGCACTAGGGGAATTAGACACCCTTAATGTCAGAATCAACAGTCCGGGCGGGAGCGTTTTTGCCGGGAATGCTATTTTTGCAATATTAAAGCGCAATGAAACACCAAATAAATGCGCTTACATTGACGGTTTGGCCGCTTCTATATCATCCGTAATACCATTTGCCTGTAATAAGGTAATCGCCGCGGGGAATGCAATGGTAATGATCCATAAACCGTATGCAGCGGTGATGGGAACTGCCGAGCTGATGCGACAAAGGGCTGACCTGCTTGACAAGATGGAAGAAACGTTTATTGATGTCTATGAAGGTAAAAGCGGTCTTGATAGGGATAAAATCAAGGAAATGTTGGCCGCTGAAACATGGATGACAGCACAGGAAGCCCTGGACTTCGGTTTTGTGGATGAAATTGAACAGGATATGCAAATCGCCGCCTCATTAGATGGCGATTTTTTAGTATTGGGTGAAGCTCGTGTTGACCTGTTAAAAGTTTCTAATGAAGGACTAACTAAAATCAAGAAAGTATACAGGGAGGCGATAAAAACGCCTGAGCCTGTTGCTGATAAAGACCAGGAATTATCTGCGCAATCCAAGGAGTTTTACAGGTTAAGAAACAAAATTTATGAGAAGTATGAGGAGGAAAACTAAGATGGATGGGAAAAAAATCATCGAACTTAAACAGGAAAGAGCGACTTTGGTAACAAGTATTCGGGCTCTGATGGATGAATTTGAAGGCAAGGAAATGCCGCAGGATAAAAAAGATGAGCTCGGCAGAATGGAAGCCCGATTTGATACCCTGAACGGATCTATCACCAAAGAAGAGAAGCAACTGGAGAGAGAACGGATCATTGGTGAAGCACAGGACAAGCTCGAACGCAAAAAAGATAAGGTTGACGAAGTCAGCATGGCATTCAATGACTATCTTAAGTTTGGCAGCCAGTCAACCTTTGAAGCTTATGCAGCTCTCCAGCAGGATAACCCGACCCAGGCCGGCTATCTGGTAGCTCCTGAAAAGTTTGTAATGGAACTCATTAAAGAACTCGACAACACTTTCTTTTTCCGGGGAATAGCAAAGGTGTTACCTCCCTTAAAAGGTGCTCAGTCCTTAGGTTATCCTAAGCGGACATCTCGCATGTCCAGGGCGACAAGGGGAACTGAGTTACAAACCCCGACCCCTGATACTGCTCTTGCTTTTGGAAAACGCGAGTTTAAGCCCGCGCCGGCAACGGCAGAAATTCTTCTGTCCAGAACCTTGATGAGAAATGCCCCTGAGGTGGATGGTATAGTCAGAGCAGAAATGAATTACGCTTTTGGTGAAATGCTTGAGATTGAATATATGACAGGATCTGGTGCTGGTGGCCAGTGCCTCGGCGTTTTTATAGCTTCTAATGACGGAATTTCAACAACAAGAGATATTTCAGCCGGCAATACAGCGACTGAAATTAAGTTTGACGGCCTGTTTGAGGCAAAATACGCTATCAAAGAACAGTATCAGCCGCGTCTGCAGTGGATTTTCCACCGGGATGGTGTAAAGCAGATTGCCAAACTAAAAGACAATGACGGTCAATATATCTGGCAACCTTCAGTTGTTGCAGATCAGCCTGATCGCCTGCTCGGTAAGCCGGTTCACATGAGTGAATATGCGCCGAATACTTTTATCACCGGCCAGTATGTTGGCATTATTGGTGACTTCAGCTATTACTGGATTGCCGATAGTCTGGCTATGGAGATTCAGGTGTTAACCGAGTTGTATGCTCGGTCAAATCAGATCGACTATATTGGGCGCCTGGAGACCGATGGAATGCCAGTCCTTGAAGAATGTTTTGCCCGCGTCAAATTGGGTTAGGAATATGGGCGGCTTTCGGGCCGCTTAACTAATTAAATAACACGGAGGTAAATAGCATGATTGAATCTATTTTGAAAAACTGCGCTATTGATAAGGTGCTTAACAACACCGCAGGGGGCACCGGCGACACTTTGAACGGTGACATTCTTGACCTGCAAAACTATAACAGTGTTTGTTTTATCTTAACTACCGGGAATGTTGTTGATACTGCGGTGGGTACCTTAAAAGCCTATTGTGGTAATGAAGCGGCTCTTGGCGATGGCGCTTACAAAACCACTACAGCGTCCTTTACTGCCAATGCTACCAACTCAGACAATAAGGCTGTAGTTCTGGACGTTGTTCGCCCCGGTAAGCGTTACGTCCGGGCTGATTTCGTGCGGGCTACTGCTGATATCCCGGTTGAGTCTATTGTGGCGGTTCGTTACAACGCTCGGAATATTCCGGTTACTCAGCCGGCCGATGTTGTCGCCAGTGGATTATCAGTAAACTAAGGAGGTAAAAACAATGGGTGGAGTACCAGACGGATATAATATCATGCCTGAAATTTATGAAAATTGTAATAGCAAAAATCTAGCCGCTGCGACTCTTACAGGAACTGCTACTCAATTCACCGTTGCCGGTGGCCCTGTTCTTATTAAGCACCTGGGTGTATTAGTCACAACGGCCATCCCCGCAGGGGCCAATACTCTTAAATTTACCCATACTCCCACCGGTGGAGCTGCCGCCGATCTGTGCGCCGCTACTGATACGGCCTCTGCAGCAGCTATGCAACTTTTTGTTGTTGATGGTGTCAAGGTGACAGCGTTGGTTAAAGTTACCGACCCTGGCATCATGGTAGCAGCCAATGAACACATGCCGATTGCCGTATCACCCGGCGAAATTAAGACAGTTTTCAGCGCGGGTCCTCCGGCTACGGGTGCGGTTACTTTGTTTATTGAGTGGGAACCGTTAGTTCCCGGTGCGACAGTAAGTTAAGCAAAGGTATGCGATAGGCCGCTCTTATGGGCGGCCTAATTGATTCCTATAATTAGGAGGGTTGTTAGTGAAAGTTAAAATCAAAACCATTATGGCCGGACCAGATGGAAGCTATATGCCCGGAGATGAGCCGGATCTGTCGGGTGTAACAACGCAGGATTTGATTGCAGGCGGATTTGCTGAGGCGATAGAAGAACCTGTAATAAAACATGAAGAGCCTGCCGAAACAGATTCAGGGACTCCAGAACATGAAGATCCCAATCCTGTTTTAGAAGATATGGCCCTGGCTGAACTTCGAGATTTGGCTAAAGCGTTTGGGATTGACGGCCACAAGATGAATAAGGCCACCCTGATAAAAGCATTATCAGCTAGAGGGTGATTTTTATGGCCCTAAAAATCAAAACACAACCGGCATCGGAACCGATTAGTCTGGCGGAAGCGAAATCCCATCTGAGAGTTGACGGCACTGACGAGGACACTTTTATTGATGGTTTAATTTCGGCTGCCCGCGAGGATTGCGAGGACTTCCAGAGCCGAGCATATATCACTCAAACCTGGGAATTATGGCTGGATAATTGGCCGGGCAGTGATTGCATCGACATACCCCTGCCGCCTTTACAGAGTATTACCTCAATCAAGTATTATGACACTGACGGCACAGAGTACACCATGGCCACGGTAGACTATTTTGTGGACACTAAGAGTTATGTTGGCCGGGTTGTACTAGCTTATGGCAAGGCTTGGCCGTCAACCACGCTAAGACCGGCCAACGGTGTATGTATTGAGTTTGTGGCCGGCTACGGTGACGCGGCCGCAGACCTACCGGCCGCAGTGAAACAAGCCATGCTTTTGATTATCGGAGATTTGTACGAAAACCGGGAAAATACGGTGATTGGAAAGCAAACCAATGAATTGCCTATGGCAGCCAAAAGCCTGCTTTGGAAAAATCGGGTGGTGCCAGTATGAGAGCAGGAGAGTTAAGGCATCGAATAACAATCCAGGAACCGGTTGAAACGCTGGATAGCTTAAAAACTCCCGTTCTTTCCTGGCAGGACGTTGCTACTGTATGGGCTGCGGTTGAACCTTTGCGCGGCCGCGAATACCTTGAAGTTAAAAATACCAACACCGAACTGTCAGCCAGAATCCGGATCCGTTATCGGCGAGGTATCAATCCCAGCATGAGGGTTAAATACGGTAGTCGGATATTTAATATTGAGTCAGTCATCGACTTCGAAGAACGGCACCGGGAAATCCACCTTATGTGCTCCGAGGTGTTCGAGTAATGGCCGACACTGTTGATCTTTCCTTTTGGGAAAAGCAGCTACTAAAAACAATCCGTGAAACTGTGCCAAAGGAGCACCGGAAAATAGTCCGTCAGGCCGGCAACTTGCTCCGGAGAAAAGTAAGAATAATAACGCCAAGAGTAACCGGCGAACTCCGGCGTTCATACCGGGTAAGGGTGAAAGGCGATACTGCCACAGTTTACTCAAATAAGTTTTATGCTCGTTTTGTTGAAGAAGGGCACGCAGGACCTAATGGACAAGGTTTTATTTCAGGCAAACATTATCTTCGAAAAAGCTTAGAGGAAACAGAGGGAGAATTACCAGAATTACTTAAAGACTTTGTAAGGCGTATGGGGCGTGAGTTGGGCATGGATGTTAGTGAGTGAACATGGTATAATATACCTGTGGGATAGCTCCGGTCTGATCAACCGCGATGCGATAAGGTGTATCCGAGCACTTTCCCACACTAAAATAACTAAACATCGGAAAACAACTACTTTTCGGAAGGTGGTTTTGTTACGGAAACAAAGATATGCACAAAATGCGGTATTGAGTATCCGGCAACAACTGAGTATTTTAAAAGGGATAAAAGCAAAAAGGATGGACTCTATAGTTCCTGTAAATGTTGTGTTAAGGTTTACCGTGATGAAAATAAGGTTGTAATAGCGGAATATCAAAAGAAATATCGTTTTGTTTATAATCGTAACAATAAAGATAAAATATCCCGATATAAAAAAGAGTATTATCAAAATCGCAAGGAATATGTACTGAAACATAAAAAAGAATACAATAATAATAACAGAGAAAAGATATCAAGATATAATAAAAAATACCGTAGTAATAACAAAAATTTAATAGCTGTATATTTAAAGGAATACTCAAAGAAAAGAGAAGCTATTGATCCGAAGTATAAGCTAAATAGAAGAGTATCAGCGTTGATTCGTATTTCACTTCATAATAAAAAAGCGGGTGCGCGTTGGGAAACGTTAATTGGTTTTACTATTGAGCAACTAATGAAGCATTTAGAGGTTCAATTTAAACCGGGGATGAGTTGGGATAATTATGGATTGTGGCATATAGATCATATCCGGCCTATAAGTTCATTTAATTTCACGGCGCCAAGCGATTCTGAGTTTAAAGAGTGTTGGGCGTTAAGTAACTTGCAGCCATTATGGGCTGAGGATAACTTAAGTAAGAGCAATAAATGGTGAGCACCTATTAAGGTGCTTTTATTATTACCTTTAGAGATGAGGTGGTCTTAGTGTGTTAGCGGCTAGCCTCGATGCAATACGAACGCTGATTAAAAACACCTTCCCCGCGGTAGAAAAAATTTATGTTACCACAATGCCGAGGCTGTTCAGTCGGCCTAGTTTTTTCGTTGACCTGGTGAGTGCCAGGGAAGATGACCTGAATAAAACCATGTATCAAGGGCGCTATACCTGGCAAATTGTCTATTTTGCTCCGGTGGATGCCAACAATAACCCGGATAAGTTTGACCAGTTCAACACTTCAGACACCTTAAAGGCAGCATTAATGAATGCAATGACATTGATCGGTCCAGAAGTTTCAGACGACAAAGGGAAAATTATTAGACCGGAAATAATCTATCACATCCTTGATGTCGAAGGCGGACCCAGGGATGCGGAGGTTTACATTACGATCCGGCTTGAAGCTGAGTTTACCAGGCCGAGCGAAACATATGACCTGATGCAGGAAATCCAGCATCTACAGATGATTGGAGAAGTGCAAATCAATTAGGAGGGATGACAGTGGGACTTCCCAGTGTAAATATAATTTTTCAGTCGGTAGCCGCGGCGGCCATCGAACGCGGCGCGGTCGGCATCCTGGCTGTGGTGCTGAAGGATGCGAGCGTAAGTAGCGGTGTTTCCGAGATTGACCTGCTTGACGTTGCCGATATCCCGGAAACACTGAGCGCTACAAACATTGAATATCTGGAGCAGGCTTTTGTTGGGACACCTAAGATGATTAAGGCAGTCGTCATTCCGGCCGGCGCAGCCAACTATACCGATGCGTTGAATTATCTGGAGACAATCAAGTGGAATATCGGTTGCATACCAGGTATCGCGTCTGGTGATGTTGCTACTATTGCAACCTGGGCGGAGAGTATGAGGGATACTAAGGAACGTAAAATTATGATGGTTTTGCCCGGCAACGCGGCAGATCACGAGGCGGTAATAAATTTTGTAGTTGAGGATGGTTCAGATGTTGCCGGTAACGTTACCGTGGGTGCCAACACCTATACCGCCAGTCAGTACAGTGCTAGGATTGCCGGTCTTATCGCCGGCCTGCCGCTGACTGTAGCCCCGACTTACCAGGTCCTGACCGAAGTAACCGACGTGCCTCATCTGACCAAAGCCCAGGCCGACACGAAGATTGACGCAGGTAAACTGATCCTGTATCACGATGGGGCAAAAGTGAAAATTGCCCGCGGTGTGACCAGCCTGACAACAACTACTGAAACCAAAGGTGCCGACTGGAAGAAAATCAAGATCGTCCGTATCCTTGACATGATGTACCACGATATCAAGGACACCATCGAGGACACTTACATCGGCAAGTATCAAAACAGCTATGAAAACAAACTGCTTCTGATTGCTGCCATTAATGCTTATTACGAGGTATTGGAGCGTGAGCGTGTCCTTGATACCGGCAAGAACAAGTGTGAAATTGATGTTGCGGCGCAAAAAACTTACCTGCGCTCAATCGGTGAAGACGTTGATAATATGACCGTGCAGCAAATCAAAGAGGCCAACACCCGCGATAAGGTGTTCTTGGTCAGCACGGTTAAGCCGCTGGATGCGATCGAGGACGTCCAGCTGTATGTGAATCTGTAGGAGGTGGTTTGAGTGACATTACAGGCATCTCGCGTGATAAATGGAACTCACGGCGAACTCTGGCTCGATGGCGATAAAGTCTCTGAGGCCAAGGGCTTAAATGCTAAGGTTGAAAAAGAAAAAGAAGATGTTCCGGTATGTGGAAAGCTTGGTATTGACAGCAAAACTATTGGCTACAAAGGCAAAGGCAGTGTTAAGCTATACAAAGTTAACAGTCGGATGATGTTGAAAATATCAGACGCTATTAAGAATGGCGAAGAAGTCCGACTGCAGATTTTAAGCGCATTGAAAGACCCGGCATCATATGGAGCTGAACGTGTCATAATCAAGGATGCTGATTTTGACGATCTAACACTGATCGATTGGGAAGCAAAAAAAATGGGCGAGGTTGAATGTCCATTTACTTTCACCGACTGGGACCTAATTGACACTATTGAACCCAAGGAGGAATAAATATGGGACAAACTCTTGATATGCTGTTAGCGGCCAATCCTACCAAAATAAAAGAGATCCCAACCGGAAAAATTGAGATACCGCGGCTGTCAAAGCAATTGGGACAGCCGTTTTATATTACGTTCAGGGCAGCAACCATAGACGAGATGAACAATATTGGTGATAAGGCCAATAAAAGCGAATCAGAAGAAATGAAATGGACTATCTATGAACTGGCTATTGACCCTGCGTTTAAAACGAAAGAACTGCGCGAGAAATACGGCACTACCAGGCCTGTTGACATTGTGTCTACTATCTTGCTTGGCGGAGAAATCCTGATGGTATATAATGCGATTATGAGGATTTCCGGTTTTGATAAAGGTGGAATTATAGAAGAAGTAAAAAACTAATTAATGAAGACGGCATAGCTTATCTGGTGCATTACTATACTCAGAAAGGTTGTA
>MVQL01000183.1 GCA_002067205.1 Pelotomaculum sp. PtaB.Bin104 | reverse complement strand
TAATGTTCTATCCACGCAAAATGGCTGATTAACCACTGGTCAAGCTCCAGGTAAGACATGGCGTCTATGATTCCCAGCATACCGCCGAGATAAATAAGAAAGGGCCAGTTAATGCTTTTTTTGAACTCGTCATTTGAAAGGATTCCCAGCGAAAGAAAAACGTACAACACAGCCAATCCGACCCAGGGAGTTTCTATTTTGTGAATGGAGGACGTGGCGACACCTATGATGAAGAGCAGGACACCGAAAAGGGCCGCCCATTCTTTTGTGTTCAACGGACCAAGAATTTCAAGCTGTGATTCGATTTGTTCTCTTGATATCTCCGGGACTTCCTCGCTGCGAAACATAAAAAACAAAACCAGCAAATATAAAATAAATGAAACCAGAGTAAAAACTAGCGCGGCGAAAGCCCAGCTTATCCAGGTAAATTGTTCTCTCAGCTGCAGCGGGAGTAGACCGTAAATCAGAAAGTTAACGGAATTACCGGTTAAAAAAACGCTGGAAAAATGCGTTGTCCCGGTAAATATCGACGCAGTCAATTGATTAGCCGCTTTGCCTGAAGGACGGTACCGCAAAGTATCGACCATATCTGTCAGCGGTGTGCTAATCATGGTGACCCGCCCGCTGTAATCAGGAAGAAAAGGGATCATAACGAAACCGGTCAGAAACATCACCAGAACATAGGAAAACCGGGACGGGGGAACATACTTCAGCACGGTGAGAATCAACCTGTAAGTAACGCCGGAAGCAATCAAAACCGCCGTTAATCCGAACACACTTAGAGCCATAAAGAAAGTGCCTGACGTAAAGCCGGAAAGAACAACTGAAGGAGGAGCGATGCCTAAAAAAATCATTACCAGTATGGCCAGGATACACGGGATTAAGAAAGAAGGAGTCAAGTTAAATGTCCACATGATCATCACTATGGACAACACCATAAAAAACAACCTGGAATTCCAGTCAAATCCCAAGCTGTTGCTTGTGTAATAAATCACCGCAGGCACGATAATAGCCAATAACCATCCAATTGTAAACCAAATGCCGGTGTTTTGTTCCCGTGCATGCTCCGGCTTGGCATTACCTTCCAGTTTTTTACCCGTATAGTGATTGAATAAGGAGGAAAAAAAACCTTTTATGAGATGCGGTTCATTCTCCAA
Organism: Pelotomaculum sp. PtaB.Bin104; assembly: GCA_002067205.1. Lineage (GTDB taxonomy): Bacteria > Bacillota > Desulfotomaculia > Desulfotomaculales > Pelotomaculaceae > MVQL01. The sequence goes on along the minus strand of MVQL01000183.1, from coordinate 8,936 downwards.
CAGGCTTTTCAACGATTCCCCGGGGATTTCCAGAATAACAGCCGGACAGGCAGCTACCGCGTCCGCTAGATATAGTTCTTCACCAATAGCGGCTTCCTCTCCAAAAAGGCCGCTTGACACCTCTTTGACAGCATGGTTGTCCGAGATTAGTTTCAGCTTGCCTTCAATAATAAAGTATATATTAGTCGCCGGCGTTTGCGCCCGGTAAAGAACTTCACCATCTTTAAGGCTTTTCTCAACGATTCCGGGTATCATCCGGGCAAGATCCTGGGGGTTGCATGTTGAGAAAACCGGATCTGTTTTTATTTGCGCGGTAATTTCTTTAATACTAAGACTCATCGCTCAACCTCCGCAAGCTGTTTCTCTGGGCGGACACTGGCTTGCAATGATATTTATTCATAATAATAATTAGTGGCCCGGGCAAAGGCTTCATATATTTTCGGCACTACCATGTTGTATTTTTGCAAGCCGGATTGGCGAATTTCCACAATAAATTGCTGTGTCTCCTTAACAGGGATATCTTTCGGCGAAACGCCTTTATCAATAATGTCGACAGCCATGTTGGCGGCAACTTCTCCCTGTTCGTAAGGCGACACCCCCAACGCCATCATATAACCATCCTCCACGTTAAATCCATTTGTGCCGACACCGGGGACATTGCTGTTCTTCATCGTCCAATCGATAATTTCTTCAGGCGGCACCAATTTTTTGTCATCACTCGAACGGGCAATCTTGCGGTAATTAGTCAACAGCAAAAAATCAGCCCGCCCTTCAGCTTCAATAACTGCTTTTTTCCATTCATCAAAAGTATTGACATTAAATGAATCCACAAGTTCCACCGGATCCCAATTAAACGTTTCTATAAAATGTTCATCTTCCAGCACTGAACCTGATCTGTCTCCTATGCTGATAACGCGTATCTTCCCCGTCTTACCCTGCAATTGGCATATCTGAGTATAAAGATCTTTTAGAGCTTGCAGCTGCTTTCTCTCAACGATACCCGTCGCGTTGTCGGCTTTATCATACTCGTATGGCGCAATCTCCCCGTTTATGCCGGCAAACACAATTTTCATCCGCGGGTCATTTATATAATACTTGGCGGCGTATTGCTGCGCGTCGTCATCTACCGCCAGAATAACATCCGGTCTCCACTCGTCAATTACTTTCCGCGCTGTATTACCGGCTTTTACTTTAAAATCTTCCTCGGGGTGATTTTTTGTGTCCATATAGTGCCGCCGGATTGTATACGGCTTTTTCTCCAGAATTTTGTTAATTCCTTTATCCACATCATTTGTCCAGGAATAATCAGTATAATAACTTTGCAGCACAAGCACCCTCGGTTTATTGAAACTTGCCGAAACTACAAATACGCACAGGCAGATAAAAAAGATGATGATCAGCGCTTGGTTAAGGTTAATCTTTCTCATAAAATACCCAGCCACCTCCAATACGGTATCGAAACTGCTATAGCCGCCAACCTGATCAGGTTGGTAATATTGTTTAAAACAAGCATGGACATTTGGTTATATATATTTTTCCTTCCAACTGTCTGGAGGAATTGGACATAATATGAGCACTGGTAGGGCATCACCCACCCATCACTGATGGTAAGTATAATGAAGCCCACTACCCAGGGATTAATACCGCTTATTTGCGCCAGCGGCAAAAAAATCGGCGCCAATATGGCAGTAGTGGCGCTGTTCGGCAGAAAAACCCTGACTATGAAGATACCGGCGGTAAGCAACAGCAAGAATAATAAAAAGTTAGAGTACATGTATTTCCCAATCCAGAAAAGGTTGCTGCCGATCCAGCGGTCCAGGCCTAAATACGACATCGTATCAACCAGACCGAGCAGCCCGCCGAGATAAATCAGGAACGGCCAGTCAATGCCAGATTGAAACTCTTTCTTTGAAAAAACGCCTAAAGCCAGCAATATATATAACACAGCCAAACCAATCCAGGCTGTGTCTATTTTATGCATCGAGGACGTGGCAACCCCAATCACAAAAAGAAGAATACCGGCGAGAGCGGCCCATTCCTTGCCGTTCATCGGGCCAAGCACCGCGATCTGGGCTTCTATCCGCTCTGTTGATAATGCCGGCACTTCATTATTTCTGAAGAATAGAGACGAAATTAAAAAATACAGCACGAAAATCACCAACCCGCAAACTGCGGCGGCTAGAGCCCAATAAGCCCAGGTAAATTGCTCTCTGACCTGCAGCGGCAGCAATCCGTAGACAACAAAGTTAATCGGCTTGCTGCTCAGAAAAATACTGGAGTAGAAAGTAAACCCGTTGAATGTGGCTGCTGACAGGCCGCTAGCCGCCTTTCCCGAGGGCCGGTAGCCCAAAACCTCAACCATGTCCAGCAATATCGGACTGACAAGCCCGATGCGGCCGTTGGCAAGGGGAATAACCGGCGTGAGCAAGACACCGGTAAGAAAAATGGCTATATTATATCCAATCTGGGTGCGGGGCGCGTATCGTAAAATTATCAGAACAAGCCGGTAGGTAAGACCGGACGAAACCAGCACCACACCAAGTCCAAACACACTCATAGCCATAAAAAAGCTCCCGGAGGTAAAACCGGATAACACTACCGGAGCAGGAGCGACACCTAAAAACAACAGTACGAGTACGGCAAACAGACAGGGGATGAATTCTGTGGAGAGGCGGAAGACCCACATTATCACCGCCGATACAAAAACTGCAATGTAAAGCCTGGTGTTCCAATCAAAACCGACACTGTGACCTGCCGTCAGGATTAACACCGGCAACAGGATAACTAATAACCATCCGACAGGCTTCCAAATATCAATACCTTTGTCGATAAGATCAGAAGACCCCTGCGAACCACTTTCCATTTTGTTCCAGCTATGGTGATTAAGCAAAGATGCGTAAAAGTTAGTTCTAAGTACGGGATCTTTATCCACTAGCTTTTGTAGTTGCTCCCTCGGAATGGCAAGGACTTCGACTGAATCGCCGGCTACGGCGTCGGAAAGGTATTTTCCGGAGCCGACCACCGCCTCTTCCCCCAAGAAACCGTTTGAGACCTCGTCGATTTTTCGTCTGCCGGAACTGAGCCGCACAACGCCTCCTTTGACGAGATACACTTCGGATGCCGGCATACCGGACTGGAATAAGATCTCCCCCGCGATAAAGCTTTTTTCTTCGACACTTGGCAGCAACCGTGAAAGATCTTGCAAGTTGCAGGTAGAAAAAACCGGTATCGCTTTCAATTCGTTAATCAGTTCGATTATACTTGTTTTCATGCGACCTCCCAATGCACTTTATCTTTGTCTACCAACACTTCAATGGCCGCTAATAAATTTCACCGTAAAATAATTTTATTATACAAAACCGGGTTTTTCTTTATGAACCTATGCTTAACAATGACTTGGCTGTTATAGCCTTTATTAGCATAATTTTAGCATAATTCTAAATAAAGATTAACATTTGTAATTAAACCTTATAAAAATTTATATTTTCACAGCAGTAAACCCATTCCTTAATATGTAATTATAGGTTTTATCATCCATTTTAATTTCGATTAATTTAAATGCAATAAAACTATTAATGTAATAATAATGAAAAAGCTTTTAAAAATGTAAATAATGATGTTCATTAACTAATTCTTATTGTAAAATGGTAATAATAATCCCGCGAAGGTGACAGCCGTGATCGATAAAATTATTTTCGCAATAGAAAAGATTTTTTATCCATTCATTCAACTAATCAGAGGCAGATTCTCATCATTTTCTGTAAAACTAAGAACATTGCCTTATACAGCAATAAGATACATACAGGAACGCATATTTAAAATTCTCCACCGGAAACCTCTCACAAAAAATGATTATATTAAAATCCGGAACTTTTATATCTCAAAGAAACTGCTGCTAATCATGTTCATCGCGCTCGTTTTACTTATTTATGTGTTCTTAAAGTTTTCACCACTCAATTATCTAAATGTTACAACGCTAAGCGAAGATTCGAAGCAGCGGAAAACGTTTTCCGGAAAGGTGATCATGCTTGACAAGGACGGGGGTGTTAAGTATGAAGGTAGACTCACTGAAGGTCAATATACCGGAAAAGGAAAACTGTACGATGGAAAAGGCAACCTGATATATGAAGGACAATTTGATAAGGGCGCGATCAACGGGCAAGGAACTCTTTTCCACAGCAACGGCGCAATTCGCTATGAAGGAAATTTTTCCAACGGTGAATTTAAAGGCCAGGGTAAATTATATGATGAAAATGGAAATGTCTTATATGTTGGTGAATTTAACAGCGGCGCTTACTCAGGTCAGGGAAAATTATACTACCCCAGCGGTAAAACAAAATACGAAGGCGGATTCCAAAACGGCGAATACAACGGCCAGGGCAAATTGTACGACGAAAGCGACAAAACCGTTTATCAGGGTGAATTTGCCAACGGCGCTTACTCAGGACAGGGTAAACTATATTACCCCAGCGGGAAAATGAAGTACGAAGGCGGATTCCAAAACGGGGAGTACAACGGCCAGGGCAAATTGTACGACGAAAAAGGCGCCCTTGTTTACCAGGGTGAGTTCAAAAACGGCAACTACGGAGGCCAGGGGAAACTATTTAACGAAAAAGGCGCCCTGACTTATCAAGGTGATTTTACCAACGGCGCTTTTTCCGGTCAGGGTAAACAATTCCACCCAGGTGGGAAAATAAAATATGAAGGTGAATTTAAGAACGGCGAGTATAACGGCCAGGGCAAGTTGTACGACGAAAAAGGAATTCTCTTCTATCAAGGGGAATTCAAGAACGGGGAATATAACGGTCAGGGTAAGTTGTACGACGAAAAAGGAATCCTTTTCTATCAAGGGGAGTTCAAAGACGGCGCGTATACCGGAAGCGGCAAATTATTTAATGAGAATAGTGAGCTTGTCTATGAAGGAGCCTTAAAAGACGGGGTTTTTTCCGGGGACGGCAAAGAATTATATCAAAATGGCAATGTCAAGTATAAAGGCGCTTTCAAGGATGGGATATACAACGGCAGCGGTGAACTCTACGACGAAAATGGTGTCCTTTTATACAAAGGTAATTTTGAAAACGGCCTTTATTCTGGGGAAGGAACAGTTTACAACGCCAACGGCACCCCCAGGTACACCGGCAACTTCGCCAGGGGAATATACGAAGGTAAAGGGAAAATGTTTGACGACAGCGGAAATTTGCTTTATGAAGGCGAGTTTAAAAACGGAAGTTATCAACCGGCGCAAAAGGCGCAGCCGGAACAGAACGCAAAACCAGCGCAGCCTGCTGAGCAACCGGCGCAGCAGGCGCAACCGCAGTAAAATTATAACAGCGGCGCGGATTGCAGGGCTTCTTCAGCCGTTTTAATTCCTTCCGCCACGTCCAGAATGGCATCTATGAACAGAAAAATCTGGTGTAGAATCAGGCCGCTTTGCTGATCAATAGTTTTAATCGCCGCATCATCACCGGTGGATTCGTTGATGATGATGTTGTATTTAAAATAAACAAGGCCGGTATCCTCGAAAAAGCCATAAGCGCCTAATGGAAGCTGCGTATTTATTTTCGCCACGATTTTTAGCATTTCACCGGCCGCGATGGGAAATATTTTTTCCGTTATGGTAACAAAAGTCTGTAACAGGTACACTCCTTCGGAGGCGGCTTCTTCCAAATGCGGTAAAAAGCACAGATCCATTGTCACTGAGGACTCCCGTTCGCCCACCTTGTCGTAACGCACGAGCAGGGAATGAAAAGGGGCTTCTTCCGACGGTTCAACCCAGCCGGTTACTAAACCTGCTTGTTCATATAGTGTTTGACATTTTTGAAGTATTGTTAATGCAAATGGGATACTCTGAGATGATTCCACGAACATGCTCCTTCCAATGTTTCTACCCGTGCAATTTCTTTGCTATTTCCTCAACAGTCGGTCTCTTAGCTTTTTTATCGATTTCCAGACCAAGATTATTAATCAATTTCTCGCTTTCCTTGTCGTCGCCTTCAACGCCTTCTTTATAAGCCTCCTCCGCGGCGCTGTATAAAACGCAAGAATACAACTGATCTATCGAATTAAAGCCCTGTTTCTGCAATAAATGATTCCTCGCCTTGTCCCTGTCTACCTTTTTGCTGCCCGATTTTTTCAGTTCTTCTATATATGCGTCTGTTTTTAAAATTTCATCCACAAGCTCCTTCTTGCGCTGTTTTTTCTTGTACCAATTATACACTGCCCCGATACCGCCAATCAGGGCAGCCACACCAAGTATCGCCCAGCCAACCGGGTTAGTGGCGGCAGCGATCACAAAGGCGCCCCCGGCAATCATGGCTGTGCCCTGGACCGAAGTTAAGAAACTTTTATTTCGCCTCCTAGCCTCCGTACCGGTCCCGATATTGGCGGCCTGCAACAATTTTTCTTTTTCTTTGATTTTTCCTACTAGCTCATTAACCCGGGCTTCTATTTCCTTAATCTTTTTCTGATCCTGATCATTAGGATTTTCGGCTTTCGCCAATTTTTTCAGCTCGTTTGAATGAACATCCAGCTCATTTTTTAGATCTTCCAGTTCCTTTTTGAAACTCCCCCCGAGCTTTTTCAGTTCGCTTCTTCGCTCTTCGTGGCTGACCAATCCGATAATACCGCCAATCAGAGTATAAGCGCCGCCGATCACACCCAAGATTCCCGCAGCCTGCATGGCCATCGCGGTAGATGCCCCGATATCGACAATTTCCTGTAGGCCGGATACGGTAGTCGAGGTGTGGCGGCCGATATCCGCTAAGCCACCTACTACTTTAACGGTATGCGTTTCCCCAAATTCCCCTCCGGTCAGACTGGTGCCAAGTTCCTCTTGCAATCCGGTTCCGACCTGGATCCCCGCTCCAATAACGCTGGCAATTGACCCAATAGGAGACCCTACGGCAAGTCCCAGGAGTTTACTCGCGCCTGTTCCGCCCACCGACACTCCTGTAGATGTATACCCGGCTATTTCCGATCCGGTGGACGGCCCGACAGATTCCGATGTTACAGCCCCCTTGGCATACCTGATTACATCGGAAAAACGGTCCCAGTCCACCCCCTTAAAGATTAGACCTTTTTTTATCTTCTTTTGAAAATCTTTTAAATCAGGAACCGGCAGTTGGTCCCCCGCCGCCTTATTGCTTAACTCCGCTATCTCCTCTTTTGTAATAGTCGTAATGTCCTTTTTATTAACAATGATATAAATGGCAACTTTTTGCTGCGTCTCCGATAGTCCATTAAAAAACGCCAGCAAACCGTCTTTTTTATCGTTAACAGCTTCTTTCGCAAGCCATTCATCAATCTTGTCATACTGCATCTGGATCACGGCATGATTGCGTGTTTTTAACTGGATTGGACGAAACAATGCTCTTTGAACGACGCCGGATGATTGCTGAACGACATGGGTAATCTCGTGGGCAAGCAGCTTCTGCCCTTCACGGCTTCCGGGGTTGTATTCCCCCCCTCGGAAGAAAATATCCTTGCCGGTGGTAAAAGCACGGGCGCCGAGTGAGCGGCTGAGCAAGTCGGACCGGGTGTCGGTATGAATCTTGACATCCCTAAAGCTAGTCCCAAAAGCATTTCCCATCTTCCGCTGCAGGTGGTTTTCCATGGTCTGCCCACCGCCTCGCGCCTGCTGGATTGCCATTTCGATACCCGGCTTTGCTATTCCCCTCGCATCAGTTCCCTGCCTTTGCACCACGCCGGACCCGGCCTGCATCTGCAGCTCTTCTTCATCCTCCTGCCGCTGCGCCGTGCCGGACTCGGACTGCATCTGCAGTTCCTCTTCATCTTCCTGCCGCTGCGTCACGCCGGATCCGGATTGCATTTGCAACTCTTCTTCCTCTTCCTGCCTCTGCGCTACGCCGGATCCGGATTGCATTTGCAACTCTTCTTCCTCTTCCTGCTTCTGCGCTACGCCGGACTCGGACTGCATCTGCAGCTCCTCTTCATCTTCCTGCTTCTGCACCATGCCGTGCTCTGGCTGCATCTGTAGCTCTTCTTCATCTTCCTGCCTCTGCACCATGCCGTGCTCTGGCTGCATCTGCAGCTTTCCGGGCGTGGCTTCTTGCCGGTCAGCCCGGCTTTCAGATGAATTTATGTATTCAACCACTTGATTAGCCGTTTCATCGGCATTTTGCTCATATTCGTCCCCTGGCTTCCCTATTCTCAGCTTGGCCTGAACCCACAGACCACTGTTTTTGCGCAGGAAATCAAGAGTGGCCTGATTGCCAATCGTGCGCTGAAGCTGTAAAATATCCTGCGGAGTAGCCTGCCGTGTTTTTGCACCGAAACTTCCTGCCTGTTGATGCTGTTCGGAAGATTTAATATTGTTACCAGGTTTTTTACTTATTTGATGATCATACATTATTTAATCACCTCTTGATCAGGGCTAACTGTGGAGGGTTTTCTGTAGGCCCACCAACGCACCTTGATCTTAGATAACTTTGTTATCGCCTGCAACTTGACACCAACCCGGAAGGTCCCGGTATTGGGGTATAACACTGTACCTATTGACGCGGGAGGAACCTGGGATTCAAACGGGCTTTTTTGGAAAACCTCATTTGAACCATAAAAAATTTGTTCGCTGTATGGACCGTTGTTCTCAGTCGTGCTGTCCGCGTTCTCTTCTATGCCGACATGAATGAAAACCGGACCCAAACCCAGACCGTGTTCAATCTCATCAGAATAATAGCCCTTGCCAAATCTTTGGTTTGCTTCCAATTCTATATCCGCAGTTCCTGTTGTCACATCCCCAACGATTATCTTTGCCTTGGGAATGCCCACCTGAAATTGAAATTCATTATTTTCCTGGTTGTAGTTAACAAATACTTCCGGTTTTTCACCGGGTGATAATTCAGTCGCCGTGGCACACGCCGCGAATCTCGCTTCCGAACGCTCTTTCTCAAGCAAACCCAGCCGGTAGAGCATTGACG